>JBJMWI010000074.1:0-28176 GCA_045810225.1 Burkholderiales bacterium | reverse complement strand
GCTGGCCACGTACATGCATGCCAGTCCGGCCGCGTTCAAGGCATCAATAGTAGCCTGCAACAGATGCGAACGCCCGCTACCCGGATCGCCCCACAAATAAATCGATCGCTCGACATCCCGCCCTGCCACAAGATTGCCGAGCAAGGTCAGCAATTCAACATTGCGCCCCGGATAAAAATTGTTTAGCGCTGGTGCGGGAGCCGGCGTAAGCGTCAACGCCATTTGTTTCATCAAAACAAGCTGCCCCAAGGCAACGACAACTGCGGTGTGAATCCGGCAAAAGGCATCGAGCGTTTCCATACCGTGCATGCTGGCGCGGTCGGCTCTGCCCTATGGAACCATGCTTTCGCCGCGTCCAGAAACGAAGCAGGAGGCTCAGGAAATTGGATACACATTGGAGTAAAATTCGCCGCGCAACAACCATACGACCGGGTCTGAAATCCCGGACCTCACTGTATCCCGAAGAACACGGCAACTCAACTTGAAGACCCCTGCTTTCAGTTCGCTATCGTATCGTGACGCCGGCGTGGATATCGATGCCGGAGATGCACTGGTCGAAAATATAAAGCCTTTCGCCAAACACACACATCGTCAGGGCGTTCTGGCAGGCATCGGCGGGTTTGGCGCACTCTTCGAACTATCGAAGAAATACCGGGAGCCAGTACTGGTTTCCGGTACCGACGGCGTCGGCACGAAGCTGAAACTGGCATTCCAGTTGAACCGCCATGACACGGTCGGCATCGACCTGGTCGCGATGAGTGTGAACGATATTCTGGTGCAAGGTGCCGAACCGCTGTTCTTTTTGGATTACTTCGCCTGCGGGAAACTTGACGTTGCAACTGCCACGCAGGTCATCAAGGGTATCGCCACCGGTTGCGAGCGGGCAGGCTGTGCTCTCATAGGCGGCGAGACCGCCGAAATGCCGGGCATGTACCCACCCGGAGAATACGATCTTGCGGGATTCGCGGTCGGAGCCGTGGAGAAGGCGAAAATAATTGATGGCAAATCGATCGCTCCGGGGGACGCGGTTCTTGGGTTGGCAAGCAGCGGGGCTCATTCGAACGGCTATTCACTTATACGGAAAATAATCGACGCCTCTGGTGAGCACCTGTCATCCGAGTTTGACGGCGGAACGTTGGGAGAAACATTGCTGGCACCCACCAGGATCTATGTGAAGCCCGTGCTAGCGGCAATGGCTGAAGTGCCTCTCAAGGGAATCGCGCATATTACCGGCGGCGGGTTGGTGGAAAATGTTCCCCGTGTGTTGCCCAAAACGCTGTGCGCTGAGCTCCGAAAAACCGCGTGGCCCCGGCCGGCGCTATTCGACTGGCTTCAAGAAAACGGCAAACTGGCCAATGCGGAAATGCACCGCGTATTCAATTGTGGCATCGGCATGGTCGTCATCGTTGCGCAGGAACATGCCAATACTGCCATTCAAGCGCTCGAGCGCGAAGGCGAATCGGTTTTCCGCATTGGCGAAATACGCGTCCGGAGTGCTGGCGAAGCGCAGACACTAGTCGTCTAAAATGGGGATGAAACGCATCGTCATTCTCATCTCCGGCCGCGGAAGCAATATGAAGGCACTTCTCGACGCCAGGCTGGATGCTACCGTTGCCGCGGTGATCAGCAACACGCCCGCCGCGAAAGGTTTGCACATTGCGCGAGACGCCGGAATAGAAACGAACGTCGTCGATCATCACGACCACCGGGACCGCGCCAGCTTCGATCAGTGCCTGGCGGAAAGTATTGCCGCGTATCGCCCCGATCTGATCGTACTGGCTGGTTTCATGCGCATCCTGTCGCAACCATTTATCCAACGCTTCAGTGGCAAAATCATGAATATCCATCCTTCGCTGTTGCCGGCATTTCCTGGGCTCAACACTCACCGGCGCGCGATCAATGAAGGCGTGAAGGTTCATGGCTGCACAGTCCATTTCGTTACGCCCGCGCTCGACCACGGACCGATTGTCATTCAGGCCGCCGTGCCAGTTCTTCCCGATGATGACGAACAGTCGTTGGCTTCGCGTGTTCTTGAACAAGAACATGTCGTGTACGCGCAAGCCATCCGCTGGTTCCTGGACGACAAGCTTGCAATCGAAGGCAACTCGGTCAAAGTAGCAGCCGATTGCCGCTACTTAGGTGCCCTTATATCTCCTCAACCATGATACGTCGACACGCTTTCTTGATAGTAATGTTGGTATGCGCCCCGTCTTTCGGCGCGCCTCCCCCGCAACGGGTGCAGATGGAATTTTCAGTGAATTCCGGAACCATGCATCTCGGAGAGGGACGCGATGTGCTCGAACATGATGGCAAGCGCTATTCGGTTATCAGCGAGTCCAAGACTGTGGGCTTGGCTTCTTTCTTTTACAAGATGAATATCCGCAGGGAAAGTCGGGGACTTATCTCTAGTCAAGGATTGAAGCCTTTGCATTTTGAGGAGGATCGTTCGCGCAAGGCCAAACGCTCGGTCGATTTCGATTGGGATGCAAAGCTTGTCAAGTTGACGGATGGCGATCAAGTAGAAACGCTTCCCTTGCCAGATAACACTTTCGATCAGACAACTTTCACATATGCCTTCGCGTTCCGGCCACCGGGCGAAGAAATTGCACCGGTGCATCTCACCGATGGCCGGAAATTATCCAATTACAAATATAAGATCGTCGGTAAGGAAAAACTCAAGACTTCACTTGGCGAACTAGAAACAATTCATTTCCAGAAAGTGCAGGAACCCGACGACAAACGCGGATTCGAGGTATGGCTCGCGGTTAGCCACCATTATCTGCCAGTGCAAATCCGCTTCATCGAAAAAGACGGCACTGTGCTGGATTCAACGGTTACCGCGATTTCCTACCCGTAAGCGATGCAACCGACAGCCGCACTGCTGCAGGCGGCAACGGTTGCAGTCGACCTCGCATTACAGTTGCTGCACCCAGCCGATTCGGTATTGCGAAATTTTTTTGCCGCGAATCGCGGACTGGGTCAGCGGGATCGGGCCTTTATCGCGGAAATTGTATTTGCCGTGCTTCGTCACAAGCGATTGCTGGAACAACTAGTCCACGACGTAACTCCCCGAAAGCTGGTTTGTGCCGCTCTCATCAAACTACAGGGATACAGCCTCGGGCAGCTTGACGCCTTCCTGGTTAGCGCTGACCACGATTGGACACTTCGGGTAAAGACGACAGACATTGAAAGCCTTTCTCCGGCGGTAAGACTCAGCTTGCCCGACTGGTTATACGAGCGCCTGCTCGCGGAAAACTCCAAAGAACATGTTCTGGCTTTCGGTCGTGCGATGCTCAATCCAGCACCTCTGGACCTGCGGGTTAATACGCTGTTGGGGGACCGTGAACAGATATTGCGGGATCTGCGCAAAAGCGAGTTTGACGCCTCGCTGATGCGTTATTCTCCGATAGGGATTCGGATCGCAGGAAAACCGGCGATCAACCGTCATCCCTTATTTGCGAGCGGAGCTATCGAGGTGCAGGACGAGGGAAGCCAGTTACTTGGGTATCTGGTCGCGCCGAAGCGCCGCGAGATGGTGGTCGATTTCTGCGCGGGGGCAGGCGGAAAGACCTTATTAATGGGCGCGATGATGCAGTCTCAAGGAAGACTCTATGCCTTTGACGTATCGGAAAAGCGCCTGAAGAACCTCACTCCCAGGCTTAAGCGGTCCGGACTGTCGAATGTGCACCCGCAACTGATTGCCAACGAATACGATATCAAAATAAAGCGGCTTGCCGGCAAGATTGATCGCGTCCTGGTCGATGCACCGTGCAGCGGGCTAGGAACGCTGCGGCGCAATCCGGACTTGAAATGGCGTCAATCGCCTCAATCGATTAACGAACTCGCGGAAAAGCAAAAAGCAATACTTGCTGCTGCCGCTTCATTGGTCAAGCCGGGAGGCCGTCTCGTGTATGCCACCTGCAGCGTGCTTGGTCAGGAAAATCAACAGATCATCGAACAATTTCTTGCCAATCATTCCGGTTTCGAAGAAATCAGCGCCAAGCTGGTGCTGGCTGAAGCCCATATCGATCTGGACAGTGACCGCTATTTGGAACTGTTTCCTCACCTGCACAACACGGACGCATTCTTTGCGGCGATCCTGCAAAGGCGGACTTAAGCCATGACCGTATCGCGCCTGGCGCTGTTGGTCTTTGGGTATGCGCTCGTGGCGCCGGTTTTTGGCTTCGAAGCTTCAAAAGTGGTGCCAGCAGTCGGAACGATTGAATATGCCTTGACTCCCGGAAGCGACGCCGCAGGTTTGATTGTGCGAACGATCGACTCTGCCAAAGCGCAAGTTCTCGTGCAGGCCTTCAGTTTCACCAACCGCGATATCGCCGACGCGTTGATTCGCGCACACCGGCGTGGTCTCGATGTCCAGATAATCGCAGATCGAGAGCAAACTGATTCAATGGAGTCTTCGGCCCTGCAGTCGCTGCTTAAAGCAGGCTTGCCAGTCTTCACCGACGCCGAGCATTCGGCCGCTCACAATAAAGTTATTGTGATCGACCAAAATGCGCAACAACCCATCTTGATCACGGGCAGTTTTAACTTTACCTTTGCCGCCCAGTTTCGCAATGCAGAGAATGTGTTGGTATTGCGTGACAACCGCGAACTTAGCGGGGTGTTTTACAGCAACTGGCGTCAACATCGCGAGCATGCGGTCACATGGGTACACGGTTGGAACAAATAAGAGGGGACAAAAGCGCCTTTTCGCGGTCCAACGCAAGCCGAAAGTTTGAACATGTTACTAAAAATTACCTTGCGCCGATGTTCCCCTACTGTACAATGTTTCCCTAGGTATCTTCCTGATTATTCGAGGTAACGTGCATGAGCGTAAACGGGTTTACTGACCTGCCAAGTTGGGCAAATGGGCTCGTTGTACTTCCGTGGTGGGGTTACGTTTTGGCGGCGCTGCTGATGACCCATGTCACCATCGCGGCCGTCACCATTTACCTGCATCGGTATTCCGCGCACCGTGCGCTGGAGTTACACCCTGTTGTATCGCATTTTTTTCGTGCGTGGCTCTGGCTTACTACTGGCATGTCTACCAAGGCATGGACTGCGATTCATCGCAAGCATCACGCCAAGTGCGAGACTGAAGAAGATCCGCATAGTCCGCAGATCCTGACTCTGAAAAAGGTGTTACTCGAGGGCAGCGAGCTCTACCGAAAAGAAGCGGTGAACCAGGAAACACTCACCAAATACGGTCACGGGACACCTGACGATTGGATGGAACGCAACGTCTACACGCGAACAGACAAGGGCGGCGTCGCGATCATGCTGATCGCCGATATCCTGATGTTCGGCCCGCTCGGCCTCACCATCTGGGCTATACAGATGTTGTGGATTCCGGTCACGGCAGCAGGCGTCATTAACGGCGTGGGCCATTATTTCGGATACCGCACCTTTCAGGTGGAAGATGCAAGCACCAATATCGTTCCCTGGGGAATTTTGATCGGTGGCGAAGAATTACATAACAACCACCATGCCTATGCTTCGTCTGCCCGGTTGTCGAACAAATGGTATGAATTCGATATTGGCTGGTTATACATTCGTGTGCTCGAAATGTTGAAGCTTGCGCAGGTAAAGAAACTTGCGCCGCAGGTCAAGTTAGAGGCCGGCAAGTCCATCTGTGATCTGCAAACGCTGCAAGCAGTCATTACTCATCGCTATGACGTTTTGGCACGCTTTACACGTTCCGTCCGGACGACATGTGCCGAGGAATTGCGGCGCATGCGTGAGCACAAGGCCGGCCATTCAGTGGATCTACAGACTATGAAACGCTGGCTACACCTGGACGCGAAAATGGTACCCGAGCAGGAGAAGGCCAAGCTCGATGAGGTGTTGAGTACCAGTAAGGTATTGAAAACGGTTTATTCGATGCGTCAGGAATTGGCGATGCTGTGGCAACGATCTACGGCCAATAAGGAGCAGCTTCTTTCGCAACTTGAGGACTGGTGCCGTCGCGCAGAAAAGAGTGGTATCGACCCGCTAAGGGACTTTTCCCGGACGCTACGGTGCTACGCCTAACCGGTTTTGACAATGTAAAAAGCCCGCCAATTGGCGGGCTTTTTTGTGTCGATTTGGCCGCGCTATTTAAGCTTTGTTTCTTTGTAAATAACGTGTTTACGGGCGACCGGGTCGAATTTCTTCATTTCTATCTTGTCCGGCGTCGTACGTTTGTTCTTGGTAGTGGTGTAGAAATGGCCCGTTCCGGCCGATGACTCCAACTTGATTTTTTCTCTCATCGCTACTCTCCTGCTAGATGGTTAGAATTTTTCGCCGCGCGCGCGCAATTCTGCCAAAACCAGGTCGATGCCTTTTTTGTCGATTGTGCGCAAGCCGGCATTACTAACGCGCATATTGACCCAGCGATTTTCACTTTCAACCCAGAAGCGACGGTATTGCAGATTAGGCATGAAGCGGCGCTTGGTCTTGTTATTCGCATGAGACACCCGGTTACCGACCACCGGTTTCTTACCTGTTACTTGACATACCCTCGCCATAATTTTTCTCCAGACTTGAATCCTGAGCAAGCCGCCCCAACGGCAGTGCGGCAAATTCGGAAGATGCGCTTTATACCACAGTTCAAGCCAGTCGCTCAACCCGCTATAGCAGCCCTCGTTCGGCGAATGAAAGGGTGGCTCCGCGGCCGACCACAAAATGATCCAGCACGCGAACGTCTATCAACCCGAGCGCCTGTTTGAGCGCTTGCGTCAACGTTTCGTCGGCACGGCTGGGTTCTGCCACCCCGGACGGATGATTATGCGCAAAGATGACGGCCGCTGCATTGTGATGAAGCGCTGTTCTCACGACTTCGCGCGGGAAAACACTGGTTTGGGTGAGTGTTCCGCTGAAGAGTTCTTCTACGGCAATGACTCGGTTCTGCGCATCAAGAAAAAGGCCCAGAAAAATTTCCACTTTTCTGTCTTGAATGGACAGGCGTAGAAAATCCCGCACAGCTTCTGGTGAGCTTAGGTTGATACCGGACTTCATTTGCGCGGCCAACGCACGACGCACCAGTTCCGTAGCGGCCTGCAATTGAGCGTACTTGGCACTTCCCATGCCAGGAACGGCACAAAAGGCATCGCGGCCAGCTGCAAGCAGCCCGGCCAACGAACCGAATTTGACGAGCAGAGCACGAGACAAATCAACTGCACTTTTGCCTTTGATGCCGGTACGCAGGAAAATCGCCAGCAATTCGGCATCCGACAAGCTACCGGGTCCCTTCGTCAACAATTTTTCCCGGGGCCGGTCGTCTACCGGCCAATCTATGATCGCC
Source organism: Burkholderiales bacterium (assembly GCA_045810225.1). Classification (GTDB taxonomy): domain Bacteria; phylum Pseudomonadota; class Gammaproteobacteria; order Burkholderiales; family JACQAP01; genus JACQAP01. Next base: position 20,894 of record JBJMWI010000074.1, on the reverse strand, counting down.
ATCGGTCCTCTAACTTTTATATTCCGCAACAACAGTTTACACTTCCCGTTAAGCGTTCTCGGCAAACTTTTACATGATTGAGCTACGGCATAAAAGAATTCTGTTGGGGATTTCTGGCGGAATCGCGGCGTATAAATCGGCCGAGTTGGTGCGTGAATTACAGCGTTTGGAAGCCGACATCCAAGTCGTCATGACGGAAGCAGCATGCAAGTTCGTAACGCCGCTGACGCTGCAGTCACTCTCTGGTAAGCCGGTGTATAGCAACATGTGGGACGATTCGGTGTCCCGAGGTATGCCGCACATTGACCTGTCCCGGGATCGTGATTTGATTGTCATAGCGCCTGCCACCGCTGATTTCATCGCAAAACTAGCGCACGGTGCTGCGGACGATCTATTGTCCACGCTTTGTTTGGCGAGAAATTGCGCTTTGTTGGTCGCACCGGCCATGAACCGCCAAATGTGGGAGAGCCCGGCTACTCGACGCAACGTGGCGCAATTACGCCATGATGGCGTGCTGGTACTCGGCCCCGACGAAGGGCATCAGGCTTGTGGTGAAACCGGCATGGGTCGCATGCTGGAACCCCCCCACCTGATTCGTGAAATCACCGCTTGGTTTCAGCCCAAATTATTGTCTGGCACCCATGTGCTGATCACAGCAGGTCCGACGTTTGAGCCTATCGATCCGGTGCGCGGTTTGACCAATCGCAGTTCGGGAAAAATGGGTTACGCAGTTGCTCGTGCAGCCATTGAAGCGGGCGCGCGCGTAACGCTAATTACTGGTCCGACTGCTATCGAGCCTCCAAACGAGGCTGAAGTAGAACGCGTTCAAACGGCTAGGGAGATGCTTGAGGCAGTCAATGCTCACCGAGATGGAACGGATATATTCATTGCGGTGGCTGCAGTAGCGGACTACTCCGTCGCCAACCCTAGCTCCCAAAAGATAAAGAAAGAAGGGGCTGTCCCGGCGCTCGCACTAACCTTGAATCCGGATATTGTAGAGGCCGTGGCGAAGTGGCCGAATGCACCATTCTGCGTGGGTTTCGCCGCAGAAACCGAGAAACTGGAAGAGAATGCGAAAGCCAAGCGCCGGCGCAAAAACTTGCCTTTGCTGGCCGCTAATCTTGTGTCATCGGCGATCGATGCAGAGGACAACGAACTTTTTCTTTTCGATGAAGATGGCATGCATCGGCTGGCCCGGTCGTCCAAACTTGAGCAAGCGCGTTTACTTATCCGGCACGTGGCGAAATTGTACAAGCCGCATAAAGCTGGCGTTTTGACTAAATAATCACCGTGCACAGCATTGACATCAAGATCCTTGATGCGCGCTTGCGAGCCCAGCCCCCAGCCTATGCAACAGCCGGATCTGCGGGACTTGATCTTCGGGCTTGTATCAACGACCCGATCGAGTTGGCCCCAGGAGAGACGCAACTTATCCCGTCGGGCATGGCCATTCATCTGGAAGAGCCGGGACTCGCGGCATTGGTGCTCCCCCGGTCGGGGCTAGGACACAAGCATGGCATCGTGCTGGGAAACCTGGTTGGATTGATTGATTCTGACTATCAGGGCCAAATTATGGTTTCACTGTGGAACCGTAGCGTGAACAACTTTACGCTGAATCCCATGGACAGAATCGCGCAGCTGGTCATTGTTCCAGTCGTGCAAGTAAGCCTCAACATCGTGGAAGAGTTCGCGCACAGCGTGCGCGGCGCAGATGGATTCGGTAGCACGGGCAAGCAATGAATGCTTTTAGGCAAAATGAAAGACCGGCCATGGCCGGTCTTTCATTTCTTGCGCACGTGCGCGAAGCAGTGTAGCGCTTTATTTTGGAAAAACCATTGGCTCGTCGTTCTTGTTCTTGTAGGGATCCGGAATTTCGTTTGCATCTATGCGACGCTTCTCTTCCCATCGCAAGAACGTAATTACACTCAGGATCTCTTCCTGGCTCATCGTCGTACCGAATGCCCCCATCGTACCACCGAGATTTTTGGGAACGCCCGTAGCAATAGTGACGTAAATACTGCTGTTGGTATTGCCCGTATATTTAAATACGCCGCAGGATAGACACGGTCCCTTTGCCCCGTGACCGTCGCTACCATGACAAAAAGCACAGCGCCGTCCAAACATGTATCTGCCAGCCTCGACCACTTTCATGTCGTTGGTTGGAACTTCCATGTCTTCGCTGTTCGCCTTGTGCTGCGCAGTTGCCGGCAAAGCGATGCAGAACGTAACGGCAAAACAGGCTGTCGCCGTCAGCTTCGCTACCGCATTCAATTTCAGGCCTGACATGACTTACTGACCTCCCTAAATTTAATTTTATGGAAAAGGCGGATAGAACGGCACTCCATAACTCTCCACAATCTGCTTCATCCTTCCATTCGCAAGCATATCCGCCACCGCATCGTCGATAAACTTCATCAGCGATTTATCTTGTTTGCGGACAACGAAGTTCAGGTTCCAGCGTTGATCCGGCTCCGGCACATAGCCATCGACCATATGAAACTTCGCGTTCGGGTATTCCTGCCGCGCGACTGAAATTGCAGTGCCCCATACCATTCCTGCATCGATCTCGCCGTTGGCCATCGCTTGGAGGATTCTGCGGTTGTCCAGGTACAGCGACCTCGGGATGTTGCGGCTGAACAAATAATCATCTATCGGCGTGGACATGGACACCCCAACTTTAATGTTCGCGTCCTTGAGCTCCACAAGCGATTTTTTGTCGGCCGCCTTGCCTTGCACAACCAGCACATAACCCATGCCGACATAGGGTTTTGTGAATGCCAGCTGTCCCATCAGCATGTCGTCGTCGCCGTTGTCAGACATGCCTAGAAAAACGTCGCAACGTTTTTTGAGTATCGAATTGCGAAATGCCCGAGAGGTACCGCCGCGAGTACCGGTATCCGCCCATACCATTTCCAGCCGCATGCCCCCTCGCTTGGCGATGTCTCGCACGATTTCCACATCGTATCCAGGCGGATCCGTATTTTGTGCGGCGGACGGGAAAGCGTACGGGTCGGCGCAGGCCAATAACTTCCCCCTTGCTTTGGAACGTTCTAACGTGTCGGTTATTTCATCGGGGTCCGTTTGAGCCCGGACCATGGCATACGGCAATGCAAGCAGTAGGGCCATGCCATACCAAGCAACTAACTTACGCACATTCATCTCCTTTTTTTGACATGCCCCTTTCTCCCAGTAACGCTAATACCGCCTCATTCGCTTACCACTTCGTCAAACAACGCTTCATTCATTCCACACCAAAAAATAAGGGGGGCCGTCTGTGCGCCCCCCTTAGCCATGGTCTAGCCCTACTACTTAGTAAGTTAACTCTTACTCAATAGCGAAAACCATCAGGCCGCCACCTTTTTGGTTCTTCTTGAGGAACTCCGAGTAGAAAATGGGCCAAATTCCACCGCCACCCGCACCGTAAACGATAGCAACATACTGCTTGCCATTCGGGCCGGTGAAGGATGTCGGGTTGCCATGGATTCCGGAACCGGTCTGGAATGACCAGAGATGCTCACCGGTTTCGTCGTTCACAGCATTGAAATAGCCTTCGGGATCGCCGTAGAACACCAAGCCACCCCCGGTCGCCAGCATGCCGCCGGTGGCAGGATAACTTTGCGATTTCTGCCAAGCCAACTTACCAGTTGCCGCGTCATAAGCCTTGGTGTGACCTGCACCCGCGTTGAAGTTGATAATCTTCGCACCAAGGTACCATTCGCCACGCTTCCACTCCATTTTCTTGGCCTGGAGGTCCATGGCAAAGTCGTACACCGGCACGTAAACCATCTTGCTGCGATGGCTGTAAGCCATCGGATGCCACTCTTTACCACCGTCAAGAGACGGGGCGATGTCAGTGGTTACCTTGTCGTACACAACATCCTTCTCAGGATAGTTGTAGACGGGCTTGCAGTTATTGGCTGGGGTAATCGGCTTGGTCCAGTTCACGCGCTGTAGTGCCGTAACCCATACGCACTTGTGCTCGTTGCCGGCCTTGCCTTTTGCAGTGTTCACACGGTCGATTCCATACAAGTGACCGTTGCGCGAACCATGCAGCCACAACTTCTTGCCGCCAACATCGACCAGAATCATCTCATTGACGCCGTCGTAATCGTACGGATCGTTAGGCGTGTAATTGAAATAGCTTCTGATCTTGCCGGTGTCAGGGTCCAGCATCAGATTGCTGTTGGTGAACAGGTTGTCGCCAAGGCGCACGTGACGGTCAAAGTCCGGACCGGGATTGCCCACGGGCCAGTACAGAGAGTTCGTTTCCTTGTCGTAGGCACCCGTAATCCAAGCCGAGCCGCCACCGTATTTCCACGACTCGCCAGCCCACGTGTCGTTGCCGGGTTCGCCGGGTCCAGGAATGGTGTAAGTTTTCCATACTGGAGCACCGGTGTCGGCATCGATTGCTGCAATCCAACCACGCACACCATACTCAGCGCCTGCGGTACCAAAGATAATTTTGTTGCGCAGCGCCATCGGCATGATCGTGAACGTCTCTGCGTACGTGTAATCACCGATCTTCTTGTCCCAGACCACTTTGCCGGAACCGCTGTCCAATGCGACCACGTGTGCGTCCAGGGTGGCCAGGTAAACCTTGTTCTTGTAGACGGCTACGCCGCGATTTACAACGTCACAGCAAAGTTTCGGAAACACATCGCCCGGCAATTCACGTTCGTACTTCCATTGCACCCTGCCGGATGTAGCATCAACCGCGATCACCTTGTTGAAGGACGTCGTTACGTAGATTGTGCCGTTGACTGCGACCGCTTGGCTGTCCTGACCTTCCAGAACACCAAAAGAAAGATTCCAGACCGGAGTCAGTTTCTTGACGTTATCTCTGTTCACCTGCGTCAAGGGACTGTAGCGAGTCGTTTGATAGTCACGACCGTAATGGAGCCAATTCTGCGAATCCTTGTCGGCATTCAGAAGCATGTCGTCCGTTACGTAGTTTGGAAAGAGCTTGGATTCAGCGCTATCCAGACCTTGAGCGGAGACAACCCCGGAAGCACCGAACGCTGCGACTGCAGCGAGGGATACCGCAGCACGTTTAAAGTGCAACGATTGCTTCACCATTTTGTAAAAACCTCCCGAAGAATTGCGCAGCGCTTTTTGCTTGCGACGCCGCGCATTTGGTTTTGATTACTGCCTCGATGCGTAAAGCAAGACTGGATAATGCGGAATTTCGAATCTAGACAAGCTTTACTGCAAGGCGAAAATAAGAGTTACGCACTATGTTGTCAACAAATTTCTGCCCGGCGACGATTCTGACTCAAGGCACACGAAATATTGCGTTGCACCAATAACGCTCGCGCGCGCGTCATGCCTCGGCTCAACATACTTTGCTCGGCGGCTTGGCCGCGACCAATGCGGGACACAGGTATGGCACTCAAGCAACCAGTACAATTGCGCTGACCGTACCACGCTCACTTCTATGTGCAAATGCCGCATAAGCACCTGTCCCCAGCGGATTTCCGACAGGCGGAAAACAGCCACGGAACAAAAACCTGATTCAACGCTTTTTCACTATCGTTTCACGGCACAAATTGATGCGCTTCTTTGCAAGCCATACCTGTTTTAGGCAGTTCGTATTTCTGCTTGGTGCAATCGTACTTCCAGCGCTTGCAGACCCGCTGGTCACCCATATTCTGCGGATTAAAAATCATGAAGTCCGTGCCGAAGTCGCCATCACGGAGCGCGAACGGCTACGCGGACTGATGTTCCGAGATAGTCTCGCGCAAAATAGCGGAATGTTATTTGCGTATCCACGTGCGGAAGTTTCTGCAATGTGGATGAAGAACACCAAAATCGCTCTTGCGGTAGCCTTTATCGATTCGAGTGGGCGCATTCTTAATATCGCGGAAATGGAACCTTTTTCCGAAGAGCCGCATGCCTCTGCCGGTGCGGCGGCATATGCGCTCGAGATGAACCGCGATTGGTTCAGAAAAAACGGAATCAAAGCGGGTGATCGTGTGGAGGGATTGAACAAGCTTCCACCCGCCCAGTAGAAAACAAAACGCCCGGACCAGGCCGGGCGTTTGCGGGATTGCAAAACGCTACATCGGTATATGTGTCTGCGCCACCATGAAGAAAATCATCGGTATCGACAATGCCGTATTGGTACGAGAAGCCAAAAAAGCAGTTCTGCGCGCTTTGGTCTTTTGTTCGTCCGTTGCTTGCACCAGTCCCAGAATTTTTTTCTGGTTCGGCCAAATTACGCCCCAGACGTTAAGCAGCATTATTGTGCCAAGCCAAGCGCCCACGCCGATTTTTTGAAAACCACCCTGAAATGTAAATGCGGCGACGAAATTGGAACCAAGCAGGGCAGCGCCCGCCAGCCAGGTCACTAACGCGGCCCATCTGAAGTAAAAAAGTGCGCGAGGGGCCACATGCTTCGTTATGCCAGCGGCCGTGCCATCGCCCTGCGCCGCCTTCAACGCAGCAACCTGGACAAAATTGAAGTAGTACAGCAAGCCGATCCACATGATGCCGGCCAGGATGTGAATCCAACGGTAAATTCCGGGTAGCATTTCCATGGTTACCCTCCGGTCATTGTCCGCACTACGAAATACAGGATGACCGTCAGCACCAAACCAACTATTACCGTGCCCCATAGAGAATCGAGCGGGTTCGTCATTTTGAATTCCTCCACATGTTGTCGAGCCGGCAACAGTGTAGAGAAGCCAGGGACGCATCGCAATAGTCGCCTGTCATAGTGCAATTGAAGCGCGCTTCGCAGGGCCCAAGAGTCGCCCGATTGCCAACTACCATGCTTCACTTCACTTATCAGGCTGCGAAGTTGCTTGCCGCAAAATCCCAGTGGACGAGTTTCCAGAATGCGGCAACATAGTCTGGCCGCCGATTGCGGTAGTCAACGTAGTAAGCGTGCTCCCAGACATCGCAAGTCAATAGTGGCTTGTCAGGTCCTGTTAACGGCGTGGCTGCATTAGAAGTATTTACAATGTCGACGGTCCCATCGTTCTTTTTAACCAGCCATGTCCAGCCGGATCCGAAATTACCGATGGCGCTTTTCGAGAAGGAGTCCTTGAAGGCGCTGAACGAATCGAACTTTCGATTGATTGCCTCCAGCAGCGGCCGCTTCGGCTCACCACCACCGCGCGGCGAAAGGCAGTTCCAGTAGAAAGTATGGTTCCAGACTTGGGCGGCATTGTTGAAGATGCCTCCCGACGAGTTGCGAATTATTTTCTCAAGAGGTGCATCCGCAAACTGCGTTCCCTTCAGGAGACCGTTCAGATTGGTGACATAGGTTTGATGGTGCTTGCCGTAATGGTATTCCAGGGTTTCTTTGGAAATATGCGGCTGTAACGCATCCAATGAATAAGGCAATGGGGGAAGTTGATGCTGCACTTGTTTGTTCCTCTGAGTGAAAGATCGGTGCAGGGACGTATAAATCCAACGCCAGAGTCGGCGACGTCACGGCTGCCAGTCACAGTTCATCAACGGCGATCACAATCGCCGTGGCGTCGTTGCGACCCATATACTTGACCTGATGTTTTATCGATCGTTCCACCAAATCCTCGGCAATAGCCTGGGTGGAAGCGCGTTTCCGTATTGCTTCACGCACGACACGCTCGCCTAGAACCTCCCAAATACCGTCGCTGGCCATCAACAACACATCCCCTGGGAAAAGTTCGCCATCGGTGTAATCCACCACGAGATGACTGTCGAGCCCGACTGCCCGCTTCAGCACGTGGCGCATGTCAGTTCGCTCCCAAGTGTGATCTATCGTCAATTGTTTGAAGACATCGTCACGGCACCGGTAAATGCGCGTATCTCCGACATGCGCCATGTGATAGGAGTGCTGCTTGAATACCAGCACAGTTAAGGTCGTGACCATACCTTCATATTCTGGGTGACGGGCATTCTCCGAAAACAGCCAATCGTTGATTGATAGCAGTAATTTGTCGAGAGACCGGGTGATGCTCCATGCCAATGGTGCCGCATAAAAATCCCGTAGCAAGCTCTTTACGGCAGTTTCGGAAGCGAGTCGGCCGCCGCCGTTGCCGCTCACGCCATCTGCGATGGCGACGACAATACCCCTGCACTGCGCTTCGCTGTCCTCCCGCTCAGTGACGATGCCGTAAAAGTCCTCGTTAGCCTTGCCTTGCACCGTTGCGGAAGCGTGGCCGATTCGCAACTGCAATGATTCACGCTGTGTGGTTCCAGTTGCGAAGTGGTTTTCGGCATGTAGAGTCATAGTTCACGCTGGTGAGGTTGGGGTCGGATCATCCGCCGCAGAAAGATATCGCGACTGTCCCTGGGGCGCCGGCAACTTGCTTGTTAAAAGCGGCAATGCTCATACTTTGGCGTGGGGAGTATCTTCCGAAGCGACGACGACATCGCGATGGATACAATGCAACCGTTGTGCCAGTTAATTTCTAGCGCCAAAGCAAGAATTTACAAGCAATTGGTAGAGTATGGGCAAGCGCGTGGTGCGTGAAAGTGCACCGACGCATTGGCTTGGTGCGCACAGCGCGAGTTCGGCTGACACACGGAAAAATGGCTCCTACGAACCACGCCTGCGCAAACACTTCAGTGTAGCCGGCTGGTCGGAACGCAATCCTTGCTGAAGTTATTGACCAAGTGAGTAGCCTCGTAAAGTGGTTTGAATTTCCCAGCAGGGTGCGGGGAAAATGGTGGGGGAACGGGCTATGCCGAATTTCGTACTTCCAAAACCTGTTACGTCTGTCTTGGCAGCCCTTGCCTTTCTTTTTGCCATAGATCTATTCGCGTGGAGCGCTTATCGGGAAGTTAAGCAGGCCACGGACGAGCTTACCCGGCACATAAATACTCTAGAAGGATTGCAGGAATTGCCGCGGTTGATGCTCGAAATGGAGTCCGATATGCGAGCCTATCTGTTAACCGGGTCCATTACCTCTCTTAATCGCTATCGCGCCGCCGCAGATCAGCTTCCACGGATTACGCAGAGAGCACTTGCCTCATTGCAGCAGGATCCGCGGCAACACAAACTTGTTGAGGCGGCCGCCGCCTCGGCGCAAGACTGGCTGGTTCGATATGCGTCTCCCATGGTCGTCAAACGCAACGCCGACAGCGCAAATCCGCAGACCGCTGCATCAATCGGTCAAGCCATGCGCCAGAGCCCCGACTACAGCAAGGCGGCACGCATCCGGATTCAGTTTGAACGATCCATCGAGCTAGAGCGCGAACACCTGTCATTAGCCCAGGGACAGCTAAGGCGCAAGTTGGAGCGTGTTGGGACCTGGATGAAAGGTCGTACCTTTGCCCTGCTAATCGCCCTGGCTGCGCTGGCGCTACTGCTCGCGCGGACACTGACAAAACTCACTGGTCAAATGCGCTCGCGCGAGATTGCCGAAGGTCAAATGAAGACATCGTCCGCTACCATGCATGCCATAAGCGCCGCGTCCCCGCTGGGACTGTTCCTGGCGGACGCATCCGGGGCTTGCGTGCAATCGAATTCCGCTTTTGAACGCATTACCGGCCTTTCAGAAGCAGGTGTCCTTGGCAACGGCTGGCAGTCAGCTTTGCACCCGGAGGATCAGACCAGAGTAATTGCAGCGTGGAATACGTCCACAACATCTGAAGCGCCGTTCGAATCGGTCCATCGATTCGTACACCGTAACGGCAAGGTGGCTTGGAGTTCCATGAGGTCCGCCGGCATGAGGGATGGCGACCGGTTGATCGGCTTTGCGTGCAGCATCGAAGATATCAGCGATCGTCAGGAAGCCGAAGAAGCCCTCCGAAAAAGCGAGGAACGGCTTAATCTAGCCCTGGACACTACGCGACTCGCTCTGTTTGACTGGCACATTCCGTCAGGGGAGGTCCTTCTAAGCCGGCAATGGAATATTCTGATGGGCTACTCAGCACAAGCAGTCACTACGACTGCGCGCCGCCTCAATGAGCTGATTCATCCCGATGATGCCGAGAGCTTTGGAGATGCAATTGCCAGCACGTTAAAAACCAACAAGACTATGTCGCGGACCGAATTGCGCATAGAAACAAAATCCGGCCAATGGAAGAGCCTGTATCTGACCGGACGGGTTACAGAACGCGATGCGGCTGGCAGGGCGGTTCGATTTATCGGAACAATTGCAGCCGATTAATTTCCTGCTCCGACGCGGACCGCGCGTCCGGTTGCAGAGACCCGCCGCGAAGGCGGCTTGCCCGGTATGGCCACAAGGCTCTGAATATACCGATCCACCAATGTCTTTGCCTCGCGTGCGAGAGGCAAATATGCTGGATCAAGCACCCAATTAACGATCAGGCCATCTACCAGCGCATGCAATCCCACAGCGGCCGAGCGCGGGTCAACAGAAGAGGCAAGCAGCCCTTTGCTTGCGGCGTTGCGCAAGCCGCGTTCCATGTGGTTCAGGCAGTTGTTGCGCGCTTGTATATGTCGTCGACGCACCTGGGCCATCTCATCAACATATTCGACCTTGTGACAACATATTTCAAAAACCCGCTGGCATTGCGCATCGGTGGTCAAGTGGTGGAGCACATTGATCGCACAGCTGCGCACATGTTCCAACGGATCATCCAGTTTGTCATCACCAGCCCGCGCTGCCATTTCTTCCATCGGCAGGACCACGCGCTTCATCATCGCATCGAACAGGTCTGCCTTGTTCCTGAAATGCCAGTAAATGGCGCCACGGCTTAAGCCAGCCGCCTGGGCAAGCTGGGCCAATGAAGTATTGGATACGCCTTTTTTGACGAACACCTTCTCAGCAGTATCCAAAATGCGGTTTCTGGTTTCCTTTGCCTCTTCCTTTGTCCGTCTCGCCATAAGTTCTCCGCGGCTAATTTGCCCGTGGACGACTTGCTGTGCCGGTGCAAATCAAAAGAATTGCACTTTACATACATTCTTGTATGTAAGTAAACTTCGCGGCTCGCCGTCCGACTCTCAGTAGTGCCTCATGGTTTCGTATAAGAGACGTGGAACCGGGACCCCGACAGTTCGCAGGAGCTTCAATTGACCGCTTCACTATCCATTGCAACGCGTGGCCTTCTGGCTGCACTGGTCATGATTGTGCTCGCTGGGTGCCAGAAATCGCAGTCCCAGCCCCCCGCCATGCCGCCCCCAGAAGTATCGGTTGTAGTCGTGCGCCCTCAGGATTTGCCGACGACATTTGAATATGTTGCACAGATTTCGGGCGTCCGGGAAGTCGAGGTGCGGCCTCGCGTGTCCGGGATTCTGCAGAAATGGAACTTCACGGAGGGCGGCAAGGTTGTCGCCGGGCAAAGCTTGTTTACGATAGATGCCGCGCCTTTTCGAGCGGCACTGGCAAGAGCAGAAGCGGACCTGGCGAGCGCGCAAGCCACTTATGATCAGGCGAAACGAAACGTGGGCCGGCTTAAGCCCCTTCACGAAGCCAAAGCGGTCAGCCAAAAAGAATATGACGATGCCGCCTCTGCTGAGCAGGTTAGCGCAGCGAACGTCAAGGCGGCTTTGGCGGCGACAACAGAGGCAAGGCTGAATGTTTCGTACACAAGAGTGGAAGCCCCGATCTCCGGAATAACGAGCCGCGCTTTGCAGTCAGAGGGCAGCCTGGTGCAGGCACAACAAACATTGCTGACCAAGATTGCCCAAATCGACCCGGTTCACGTAATTTTCAGTTTCACGGAAGCCGAGCACTTGAAATTTACTCGCGCGATGGCTGACGGCACGCTGCGGCTGCCCAAGGATGGCAGATTCGATGTCAAGCTCAAGCTCGCGGATGGAAACGAATACACGCGGTCGGGCAAAGTTGATTTCACTGACGTGCGAGTGGACCCGGCAACCGGCACCATCGAGGCTCGCGCGGTTATTGGCAATCCCCAAGGACTATTGCGTCCAGGCCAGTTCGCGCGTGTGCAATTGTCTGGCGGCGTGCGTCCGAACGCGATAGCGCTTCCACAGCGCGCCGTTCTGGAAGGGCCGGGGACAAAGATAGTGCTCACTGTCAACGCGCAGGGCATCGTTGAACCTCGTCCCATACAAGTGGGCGACTGGTCTGCAGCTGATTGGGTGATCACCGGCGGCCTCAAGCCCGGCGACCAGGTCATTGTTGACGGCGTGGTAAAAGCCCGCCCTGGTTCACCGGTCAAAATTGCGCAGCTGCCACCTGCCGAGGGCCAAGCGGATCGCGCAGTAGCGGGCGGGCAGCAAGGGGCCAAGCCAGCCGCAAATTCCCAAGCTTCGCCACCAGCCAAGCCAAAATAACAAGGGGCAATCTTGTTTTCGCGCTTTTTCATTGACCGGCCGATCTTCGCCGCGGTGTTGTCTATTTTCCTGGTACTTGCCGGACTGGCGTCCATGCGGACGCTGCCCATAGCGCAATACCCCGAAATTGCGCCTCCCGTGGTGACCGTGCGCGCCATTTATCCTGGCGCTTCTGCTGAAGTACTAGAGCAAACGGTAGCGGCACCGATTGAAAACCAGATCAACGGCGTCGAGAACATGCTGTACATGAGCTCGAATTCGTCATCCAACGGCGTAGTAGAGATCAACGTCACTTTCGACATTGGAACAAACGTCGATCAGGCTGCGCTAAACGTAAACAATCGGGTCAAGCAAGCTGAAGCGCGCCTGCCACAGGAAGTACGGCGGCAGGGCGTATCCGTAGAGAAAAACTCGACCGCCTTCCTGCAGGTGCTGGCTTTTAATTCACCGGACGGAACCCTCGACGATCTCTTCATCAGCAATTACGTCACGCTCAACGTACTTGATACGATAAAGCGAGTGCCGGGCACGACTAACGTGCAAATCTTCGGCGCCAAGGATTATGCAATGCGCATCTGGTTGCGGCCTGACCGGATGACGCAACTCAAGCTCACCACCGCCGATCTGTTGCGCGCGTTGAACGAACAGAACGCGCAATTCGCTGCCGGCAAAGTGGGCCAGGCACCAACCGGTGGACCGCAAGAACTGGTTTACACCGTCACGACCAAGGGAAGGCTTGCGGATGCGCACGAGTTTGAAGAAATTATCGTTCGCGCCAATCCGGACGGTTCCGCTCTCCGGCTGAAGGATGTAGCTCGCGTGGAGCTGGCATCGAAAGATTATGACTTCATCGGCCGCGTGAACGGCAGACAATCCGCACTGTTGGGCATTTTTCTTCAGCCGGGAGCCAACGCGCTCGATGTGGCAGAAGACGTCGGCAAAACAATGGCTGAAATATCCAAACGCTTTCCGGTCGGCATGGAATTCCAAAACGTGTATGACACTACTCGCTTCGTCAAAGTCTCGATACGCGAAGTAGTGAAGACACTGCTTGAAGCAATGGCGCTCGTTTTTCTGGTGGTATTCCTTTTTCTGCAGAACTGGCGCGCTACATTGATTCCATTTGCCGCGGTGCCCGTGTCCCTGATTGGTACTTTTGCGGGCCTGTTTTTGCTCGGCTACTCGATCAACACATTGACATTGTTCGGGATGGTTTTGGCGATCGGCATCGTTGTTGACGATGCCATCGTAGTGTTGGAAAACGTCGAGCGCATCATGCACGAAGAACACAAGGATGCGCGCGAAGCCGCTATCAAGGCCATGACCGAGGTCACTGGCCCGGTAATCGCAATCGTATTGACACTGTGCGCGGTGTTCGTCCCGATCGCCTTCCTGGGCGGCTTGACCGGCGAGCTGTATCGTCAGTTCGCCGTCACGATTGCTATCGCAGTCGTGCTTTCCGGGATCATCGCTTTAACGCTCACCCCAAGCCTGTGCGTGCTCATCCTCAAGCGTGAACACAAAACACCATTAAGGTTCTTCACCTGGTTCAACGATTGGTTCCGCCGTGTCACCGGGCGCTATACCAGCGGGGCTGCCTGGATTATCCGTCGAGGTGCAATCGGCTTGATGCTGTTTGCCGTCATGGTCGCGATCACCATCGGATTGTGGAAAATTACGCCGGGCAGCCTGGTGCCCGATGAGGACCAGGGCTACTACATCGGGGCGGTATTCTTGCCGGACGGCGCGACCCTGCAACGTACTGACAGGGTCGTTACCGAAGTCCTCAAGGCAATCCAGTCCAACAAGGCCAATGAATTCGCCATCGCATTTACGGGACTGGACTTTCTCGGCGGCGGCTATCGCAACAATGCCGCGACGATTTTCGTGACGCAACGGCATTGGGACGAACGAACAGGCGTCGGAACGCATGAATTGATCGGCGACTATTTCATGAAAACCGCCGGAATCAAGGAAGGCCTGGTGTTGGCATTTGCTCCACCGCCTATTTTTGGCCTCGGCAATGCGGGTGGTTTTGAGTTCTACGTGCAAAACCGCGGCGAAGGCGGGCCACAAAGATTGGCTGCTGAAATGGGAAAGTTCCTGGCGTCAGCCAACAAGGACCCGCAACTTGCCGGCGTGCAAACACTCTGGCGTGCCGGCGTACCTCAACTGCACGTAGACGTGGATCGTGAAAAAGCCAAAGCGCTCGGCGTGCCAATCAACGACATCTTCGACACACTTTCCGCCACGCTGGGTTCTTATTACGTTAACGACTTCAATAAATTCGGGCGCACCTGGCAAGTGCTGATGTCCGCGGAGCCCGGCTATCGTAACAAGCCGGACTCGGTAGGAGAGTTGTTTGTTCGCTCTAGCAGCGGCACGATGGTTCCTCTCAAGACGCTGGCTGCCGTTTCCTATACGTCGGGGCCGGATTCAATGGATCGCTTCAACAACCTGCCAGCAGTCAAATTGCTTGGCCAGGGTGCGCCTGGAGTCTCGTCCGGCCAAGCCATTGCCGTGGTGGAACGCATTGCCAACTCGGTTCTGCCTGGGGACTTCAGTTTCGACTGGGGAGGCGCATCGTTCCAGGAGAAAAAATCAAGTGGAACGTCGACGCTCGCGCTTGGCCTGGCGGCAATCATGGTGTTCCTGATTTTGGCAGCGCAATACGAGCGCTGGTCTCTGCCGCTTTCGGTGATGATGGCTTTACCGTTCGGCACATTCGGCGCGCTTGCAGCCGTTTGGCTGCGAGGCATGACCAACGATGTGTATTTTCAGATTGGCCTGGTAACGCTACTGGGTCTGGCGGCAAAAAATGCCATTCTGATCGTGGAATATGCGCTGCTGAAAAACCAAGAAGGCTTGTCTCCTTCCGCCGCCGCGGTTGAAGCCGCACGATTGCGCTTTCGACCAATTCTGATGACCTCGCTGGCATTTATTTTGGGGGTGACCCCGCTTGCAGTTTCCACTGGGGCCGGAGCCGGCGCACGCACCGCAGTCGGCACGGGGGTCATGGGGGGCATGCTGGCAGCCACGTTTCTGGCGATCTTCTTCGTACCGATGTTTTTCAAGCTCATTACTGATCGCCATCTGACCGAGAGGCGATCCACCGAGCAAATACGCGCGGAGATCGATCACCACAAGATGCTGGCGGAGCAAGCCACCGAAAACCCGCACCACGCACCGCCGCCAAGGGAATAAATCATCATGCGATTCGTTCTGCTTGGGATTGCGCTGCTTGCTGCCGTCACGGCAGGTTGCATGACAGTCGGCCCTGATTACCAGCGGCCACAAATTGAAACGCCAGAGCGATGGCCCGGCTCGCCTGCAGGCCCGGCGGTATCCCCGACATGGTGGCACGCTTACGCCGATCCGGTGCTGGATAGCATGGTGGACGAAGCGCTGCGCCATAACCTGGATCTGCGCCTTGCCATCGCCCGCGTTGATGAAGCACGCTCAGCTCTCGGCATCACGCGTGCAGACCAGTATCCCGCCGTCGCCGCAGGTGCCACCGCCTCGCGCAATCGCATCAGCCAGCAAAGCGTAATCAGCGTGCCACCCGGGGTCGATCCCAAATATAACGACTACCGGGTGACCCTGAACGCTTCCTATGAAATCGATTTTTGGGGCAAATATCGCCGCGCCACCGAGGCGGCACGCGCGGAATTGCTTGCTTCAAACTTCAATCGCGAAGCTGTGCGGCTTGCGCTGATAGCGGATACCGCAAAGGGTTATTTCTCGCTTCGTGCACTGGATGCCCAGGTCGCAATTACGCGACGCACACTTTCCACGCGCCAGGCTTCAACTGCGCTGCAGCGCCTGCGTTACGAAGCAGGTGTTGCGTCCGAGTTTGACTTGCGGCAAGTAGAGGCCGAAACCGCGCAAGCCCAGGCGCTGTTGCCAACCATTGAACAGCGCCTCGCGGCGCAAGAAACTGCTCTGTCTGTTTTAGTCGGGCGCAGTCCACGCGCTATAGCTGCACAGCCAATGGATCGCGGCTCCGCGCTCGAAGCGTTGACTGCGCCGCCATCCGTTCCCGCGGGACTGCCTTCTGAAATTCTTGAGCGCCGCCCTGATTTGCGCCAGGCAGAGCAAGTTTTGGTTGCAGCCAACGCTCGCATCGGGCAGGCCAGAGCAGCGTACTACCCAAGCATTTCGCTCACCGGTTTTTTCGGCACGGAAAGTTCGGTACTTTCTGGCTTATTCGACCCGCAGGCGCGCATGTGGCAATTTGCCGGATCCGCCGCGCAAACTGTGTTCGATGCTGGACGCACCAAATCTCAGGTCGGTGTTGCGGAAGCCAGGCAACAGCAGGCGCTGGCGCAATATCAGAATGCAATTCAGAACGCATTCAAAGACGCGCTGGACGCACTTGTCGCCCAACGCAAGGCACGCGAAGTAATGGAAGCGGAACAGAGGCGTATCGAGGCTCTCAACAGCGCGATGCAACTGGCGCAGTTGCGCTACGACAATGGTGTCGCGAGCTTTCTCGAACTGCTCATTGCAGAACGCGCGCTGCTTGATGCACAGTTAAACCAGGTCGATGCGCAACGCGCTCAGCTCTCCGCAAGCGCTGATTTGTTCAAGGCGATGGGCGGCGGATGGGATGGATTGCCTAATCCAGCAAAGTCCGCGAATCCCAACTGAATTATTCCGGGTACAGTTTAAAGCGCGCAAGCGACGCAGGATTAGTCCTGCAGGAAGTCACAAAAGTGGTTTGTCATAACATCCAGTTGCTTGATTACATGCGGCTGGAGTCGCTGTGCCCAAATCGTACAAGGCGCCTGACGCATTTCGTCTTTGGCCGCACTTCAGCATCCAGTGGGGGGCCCTGTTTGTCGGCCCGCTTAACTCACCGGTCCGATCTAGAAGGCTGTTTTAACAGCACAACTCTTCTTTTTTGGACTTTGAGTGGCGATCGATCGCCGCAGGCCTACTTTGTGCGTTGAAGGGCGGTAGCAGGTCTATCTACTATTTGGAGCAGTCATGAAATCGCGTTCGCAGGGGTTTACCCTCATTGAGCTGATGATTGTTGTCGCAATCATCGGCATTCTGGCGGCAGTCGCATTACCGGCATATCAGAACTACGCTGCTCGTGCCAAGGTCTCGGAAGCCTTGCTGGCAGGCAGCGTTTGCCGTACCTCGATCTCTGAAATAGTCCAGTCTCAATCTGTTTTGCCGTTGGCGGGACAGTGGGGCTGTGAAACCTCAAGCACTGCAACGGCGGCTTCGCGCTACGTCGCCAAAATACAGACCAATTCACTCGGTGCAATAAGAATCGAACTTCAAGGGATTAGTAGCTACGCAGACGGTCAGGCCATCGTATTCCGGCCGTGGCCCGACGTTTCGCGTTCCGCAGCATTGACAGGAGGCGACCGGGTCGCGATGTGGGATTGCGGTCCCGCCCCGGGTAACACCAATGACATATCGACTTATGTTCCGGCCTCTTGTCGTATTTCAGCCGCGCTAATAGGTGCCGTAAGCGGATTTGCAAGCGGGAGTTGAGGCCCGGGCACCTTCTCGCGCAAGGTATTAATCCATCATGGCCCGCAGCACGGCAGTCCAGGCTTCTGCCAGATTCTGCCGGTTGTAGCCGCCGCCTCCAAAAGCCATCCACCGGCCTTTGGAAAAGCGATCCGCGATCGTCCTGAGGCTTTTCGCCGCGCTGCCATGCACTGCGGGCGTATAGGTCAGGTGTGCTAGCGGATCTCCCTTTAAACCGTCTGCACCGCATTGGAACAGCACGAATTCCGGTTCGTATTTCGAAATATGTGCTTCTACCCTTGGCCATGCTGAAAGAAACTGCGCATTACCGGCGCCGGGCTTGAGCGCGACGTTAAGTTTAGTGCCCTTCGCGGAACCCTTGCCCGTTTCGTCTGGGCGGCCGGTGCCCGGATACAGGTACTGCCCGTCTTCGTGTATATCCGCAATTATCAAATCCGGATCATCCTCATACGAGTAAAAGATGCCATCACCATGGTGCACATCGATATCCACGTAGGCGATGCGTCGTATCCCATATTGGCGACGTAGCGTTTCGATGACGACCCCAATGTCGTTGAACACACAAAAACCGGCCGAGCCATTGCGCCGGGCATGGTGTAGTCCGCCGATTGGCTGAAAGGTGCGACCGCATTTCCCATTCATTACGCTAGCAAGTGCTTCGAGTGCCGAGCCCACCACTGCCGCTGATGCCTCAAATACACCAGGGAACACCGGCGTGTCGCCCTCGTCCAGAAATTTCAGATTGTCGCGCTCCGCGTGCAACACCTTGTTGATGTGTTGTTCAGTATGGAAACGGCCGAGTTCTTCTATCGTTGCCTGACGCGTCTGGCACGATTGCACATTTTCAAGCAGCAGATTGTTCTCCGCATTCTTCAAGAAGGCGCCTTGACGGTCCACACCAAGCGGATGTCCGTCGCCAAACCCATACCGCGCAAGCGCATCGCCAACACAGATGCAAACCGAAATTGTTTCCGGCGTCGCAGCGTTCGCTTGTGTTCCCTTGAGCATGATTGGAAGGCCGCAAAACATGGAATGTGCGACTATCCCACGCAACACGCGGCGTCGCACACTGGATAGTTCAGAACTCTTGTGAGCAGCTCCAGCAGGTATGAAAGTGTGCGGGGTTTTCTTCATGGCAGTGCGGGCAGAAGACCCGCTCAAACTTGGATTTCCGCCCGTCGATCTCGTCAATAATTTCTCGAGCCCGTTCGGTATCCTTTACATCCATAATCCAAACCTCGGGCCAGGCATGGTAGAACGGAATTTCGCCCATAATGCTTTGCGCATTTTCATTCAGCACCCTGCCGTCGATCCCGGCTTGCGCTAGAGCGCCAAGCACGATATGCGCATCGGGAAGAGTGGCAGCCGAATAAATCTTCCGCATTAGCAAAGACGGTTTTTTACTTGCGTGATTGCGAAAACAGATCCATTTGTCCGTCCAAACGTGGAGGCCGGAATAGTCCAGTGTCGAGCGTACGCCGCTGCAAGTTCAATCCAAGCCGGCGGCAGGCCGTTTCGAATCGAATCTTCAGCAAGTCGGCAAACTCGCCGTTGCCCCGCATGCGGGAGCCGAAATTCGGATCATTTTCGCGGCCGCCACGCATTTGCTTCACACGGCTCATCACATGCTCCGCCTTGAGTGGATAGTGATGCATGAGCCAGTCTTTGAAAAGATCTTTCACCTCGTACGGGAGGCGCATCAATACATAACCGGCGGATAGCGCACCCGCATCGCGCGCAGCTTCCAGAATATGCTCGGTTGCGGAGTCGGTAAGGAAAGGAACAATAGGCGCGACCATCACCCCGACCGGCACTCCTGCCTCGGCAACACGGCGAATGGCCTGTATGCGGCGCGCTGGCGCAGATGCACGAGGCTCCATCTTGCGCGCCAGATCGTGTTCCAGCGTGGTAACGGAGACGTAGACCTGTGCCAGGTTTTTTTCCGCCATGGGCGCCAGAATATCGAGATCGCGCTCGACCATTGCATTTTTGGTGATGATGCTTACCGGCTGATTACAGTCCGACACCACCTCCAGAATAGACCGCGTGATTCTCCAATCACGTTCCGCCGGCTGGTAAGGGTCGGTATTGGCGCCTATGGTGATCGCGCTGCAGCTATATCCCGACTTCGATAGTTCTACGCGCAGGCAGTCCGCGGCGTTAATCTTCGCAAACAGCCGGGTTTCGAAGTCAATCCCGGGGGATAGATTCAAATACGCGTGGGAGGGCCGTGCGTAACAATAGATGCATCCATGCTCGCAGCCGCGGTACGGGTTTATGCTCAACGTGAACGGGATGTCCGGCGACTGATTCTTCGAGATAATGGTGTTCGCGCGCTCCGCCATGACCACCGTTTCCGGCCGTCCGGGCCCTTCTTCCAAAGGGCTATCCCATCCGTCTTCAAATACCTCCCGGGAGAGTTGCTCAAAGCGTCCATCGGGATTCAGCGTAGCGCCCCGGCCCTTGCTGGGGCGGCCGTAATCGCCGGAGACAGTTTTGAGTGGCATACTGTTTATAATAACAGTATCAGTACAGCAGGTGAAGATGCTTCAGCCTTATGGGCCCATCATTCCCAGCGCTGCCTTGCCGAGCTCTGTTTCCGAGTTGGCGAAAGAATTCAGTATCGTGAAATGATCATCGTCCGGGCACGGAATATCACGCGCGATAACACTGGACCACTGATTTGCAATGAGCGCATGTTGCTCTTTGAACCCGCCCAGTTCGCGGCCGCCGACCGCGATGTTGAACTCGATCTTGGCGGGCGCGGGCATGAAAGCCGGACTGAGCTTCAGCGCGTCGGCTTCTGTCAGGTGCAAATCCATGTTGATTGATGGGGTCCGCGCGATCGGCGCCAGATCATAAATGCCACTGACCGAGAGTCCCCCCTGGACGACCCTTTCGGGAAGTCCGCGGGAATAGCGCGTCCACTGCGCGGCCATGCACATCGCCGCCAGATGACCACCCGCCGAATGCCCAGCCACAAAGATACGATTGCGTGGCGCGCCCACTTCGGCCGCGTTCCGATACAACCATGCCACCGCCTTGAGACACTGCAAGACAATGTCCCCTACTCTGACGGCCGGACAAAGTGAGTAATTTATGGCGGCCACTGCCGCACCGGCATTCAAAAACGGGGGCGCCACGAAGGAATGGTGGCTTTTGTCGAGGGATCGCCAGTAGCCGCCAT
>JBJMWI010000073.1:0-31300 GCA_045810225.1 Burkholderiales bacterium | reverse complement strand
TGACATTGGTTGTCCTCGCGTTGGATACTCATAGCGTTATGTCTGAACCGGCGCGAACTCTGTGCCGAAGATTCCGGTCTATCAAAAGTAAATGATTGTCCAGAGGATGATGAAGTGACAACTACCGAAATGTACTGGCGGGTCCGATACCTGTTGTTTGCCGCATTACTCAGTTTCGCGCTGTGCTTCACGGCACGGGCTGACGAACAAAAAGCGCCCGCCAAACACCTGGATGTAAAAAGCACCTTTCGCAACATTTGCGGTTTCTGTCACGAGAACTACGGCCGTAAAGCGGCCAAAGGCCCACAGCTGATGAACTCCGAACGCTCCGACGAATTCATGTTTAATCGCATCAAACATGGAATGCCAGGACGCATGGCCGCATTCGGCAGCGCTTTCACGGACGACCAGATCCGCGACATCATAAAATTCATACGCAGTCTAAAGCCGGACGAGGAGCCGCAAAACCCATCATGACTTTCTTGATTAACCTGGTACAGCGTGCCGGGTATGCATTCGCCTGTGCAGCGTTGCTGCTTACTGCGGCCCATACAGCGGACGCCCGTACGCTCACTGAAGTGAAGTCGTTGGGTGCCATCACCATGTGCGCCAACAGAGACGCACTGCCCTATGCCAGCAATAAGCCCGAAACGCCTGGGTTCCAGATCGAAATCGGGCGCGCCATCGCCGAGGGTCTGGGGGTTCCGCTGAGCATTGAATGGATCCTTCCGCGTCGGCGCGCCAATGTCGTCAACTGCGACATGCTGCTGGACAATATCAACGACGCCGAAGTTAACGAGGGACGCATGCGCCTGTCGCGTCCTTACCAGAAGTCCGGCCTTGCGCTTGGATTGCGCAACGACAGCGATCCCATCAGCGACTTTAGCGAATTAAAAAAAGGTCAGAAAATCGGCGTCATGATTAATTCGTATGCGGCGATGGTTCTGGGGAAGGCGGGCAAGACCATTTCGCCCTATGCGTTTCAATCCGACATGGTGGAGGATCTCCAGAAAGGCGAGCTGTACGGCGCCGCTGTATCTACGCCGACCATGAGCTATTACATTCTCCAGCACCCCGAGTCCGGTTTGCGGGTGGTGCACGCATTCGATAGCGTGCCGCAACTCACTTGGGAGGTGTCCGTCGGACTGCGCAAAGCGGACGCTGCGCTGGTGGACGCAGTGAATGAAATCTTGGATAAGTTGATATCGGACGGCACGCTGACCCGGATTTATGCGAAATACGGTGTCGAGCATCGTATTCCCTGATGCGTCCGTGCGGTCAGGAACTGGCAGCTTTAATTTTTCGCTCAGTTAGAAACAGGTACTTCTGGTAGAGCTGTTCCCGGCTTTCAGCGTGGCCGGGATCGTGGGGTATGCAGTCCACCGGGCAGACTTCCTGACATTGTGGCCGGTCGTAGTGGCCAACACATTCCGTGCATTTATCAGGGTCGATCTGATAAATGTCGACCCCTTGCGAAATAGCGTTGTTGGGACACTCAGGCTCGCATACGTCGCAATTAATGCATTCGTCCGTGATGAGCAGGGCCATTTTTTTATCCGCGATCGAGTCTGGCTTTCATGCGCGGGATCACCAGCGGATTCACGAAGGGTGAGACGTCTCCTCCCAGCGAGACGATTTCGCGCACCATTGTGGCCGAGATGAACATGTACTGCTCGGCAGGCGTCAAAAACAACGTCTCCACATCAGGGTACAACTTGCGATTCATGCCTGCCATCTGAAACTCGTATTCAAAATCGGATACTGCCCGTAACCCGCGCAAGATGATTTTGGCATCATGCTTGCGCAAGAACTCCATTAGCAGTCCGGAAAACCCCGCCACGCGCACATTGCGGTACGCCGCCAGCGCTTCCTTGGCCATGGCTACGCGTTCATCGACATCGAAAAACGGCTGTTTGCCCCTGCTGTCGGCCACTGCCACAATGACCTCATCGAACAGGTTCGACGCACGCCGGACCAAGTCCTCGTGTCCGCGGGTAATCGGATCAAACGTACCGGGATAGACCGCCCGGTTGGGTGCGCTGTTCATGGTGAGCGGCATTTTATCAGCAGACCACGTACCTGCCCGGCGCGGGTCTGTTTGACTAGTTCAAATGCGTCAGACACGGCGACAAGTTCCTCTGCCTCGACATAGACACGCGCGTCAACCGTAAGATGCCCCGGAAGCTCTTCGAGCAATCGCGGCCACAATCCTTGGTGGAATGGCGGATCGAGGAATACCACGTCAAAGCGGCGCAGGTCGGTTTTGAGGAAAGAAAAGGCGTCCGCGCAATGTACTTCCACCTGTTCCGCAGCGAGCAGCGCCTGAGTTTTGCGCAAGGCGTGATACACGCTGACATTGTGCTCGATCAGCACGACTTGGCGTGCGCCCCGCGATGCCGCTTCGAAGCCAAGCGCCCCACTGCCCGCGAACAGGTCCAAACAGTTTTTCCCGGTCAGATCTTGGCCCAACCAATTGAACAGCGTCTCGCGCAATCGATCTGGCGTCGGTCGCAGGGATTGCGTCTCGGGAAAACGCACCAAACGGCTGCCCCACTGGCCGCCGATGATGCGCACTTGACTTCTCTTCACGACGCACCCAAACCTTGCTTGAAATGCAAGGGAGGCTACCACGCCCGCCGCGATGAAGACAGGCCCCGCAATTAGATTGTTCAGCGCGTCTCAGTGCCCGCGACGACCACGGTCACCATGCGATCCGGATGAATGCGCCGGCGCCAGGCGTCTTTGACCTGCTCCAGCGTCAGCTTCTCGATCTTGGCCGGGAAATCGTCGAGGTAAGTCAATGGCAGGCGATAAAATCCAATGATGGCCAGATAATCCTGGATTTTCTTGTTGCTGTCGATGCGCAGCGGGAATCCCCCGATGACGTTCTGTTTGGCCGCATCCAGCTCTTGCTGCGTTGGGCCTTCCGCCACGAATTTTGCCAGCGTGTCCTGGGCAACCTTCAGTGCCGCTTCAGCCTGCTCCTTCTTCGTCTGCAGAGCCATTTGAAATGGACCTTCCAATGCCAACGGATTGAAATAGCTGTATGCGCTGTAGGCGTAGCCGCGTTTTTGGCGTATTTCCTCATTGAGCCTGGAAGCGAAACCGCCTCCACCGAGCACCTGGTTGCCCAGGAATAGCGCGAAGTAATCGGGGTCGAGTCGTTTGATGCCAGGTTGTCCGATGAGGATATGAGCTTGCGTTGCTGGATGCGCAATCCGGCTCACGTGTGCTGACTTCAGTTGCTGAACGGGTTGCAGAGGCACAGTCCGCGGCGACTTGGACGGCAAGCCAGCCGTCAGTCGCTCGGCAATCGCACCGGCTTCCTTGCGCGTAAGGTCACCGATGATTGATACCGTGGCACGGTCAGCAACGTAATGCTCACGATAGAACTCCACCAGATCCTCACGGTGCAACTTGGGAACGGTATCCAACTCGCCTGCCCCACGCTGCGAATAAGGATGCTGCCCGTATACCAGGCGCTTGAATTCGCGCTCCGCCAGCACTTCTGGCCTGGACTCCGCCTCTCTCAACGCAGCAAGCGTGCGTTGCTGCTCCCGTTCAAAGATCGGCTGCGGGAAAGTCGGCTTCTGTAATACCGCCGTCAATATGCTCAGAGCTTCATCCCGCTCACGCAGGCTGGACAGGCTGCGCAGCCCGTAACCCGCCCTATCCAAGTCAAAGCGCCCCGACATGTCAGCCCCGATGCTGGCCAGGCGCTCTGCAATTTCGCCCTCATCCATGTCACCTGCACCACCTCGCATGAGTTCGAGCGTGAGCGACGCAGCGCCCGACCGGTCGGGAAGGTCGCGACTTGCGCCAGCCGGAAAATCAACCGCGAGGTCGAACATCGGCAGATCGTGTGTTTCGACAAACAACACCCGGGCCCCGTTTGCCGTCTGCCATTCCTGGATCGGCAAAGTCGCATGCGCGGTACATGCCGCAAGCAACCACGCCGCGGCCAGGCCTCTGACGAGGCATTCCCTAGCGCTGGTCACGTGTGGCTCCTTCCGGATTTGGCCTTGGACGCGCGCCGGCAGGCAAGGGTTGCGGATCGAGCACCGCGACGGTGAGATTGTCGTCCACGAGATACTTCCGAGCGACTTCGCGTACCTGGTCCGCAGTGACTTGTTGCAGCTTCCTGACTTGCAGATCCGAGGAGTCATAGGGCAGCCCGATGGTCTGCAGCATGCCGATGCGCATGGCTTGGTAATAAACCGAATCGCGCGCATAAACCTGCGCCGCCGTTACCTGCGCTTTGACCCGCATTAACTCGTCCTTACTAACGCCATCGTTGACCAGAAGCCTGATCTGTTCGCGCAGTGCCGCCTCAACATCCTGCACCGTTTTCCCTGCCGCTGGCACGCCATCCAGAAAAAACAATGCCGGACCTCGATTCAGCATGTCGTAATTTGCATTGGCGGAATCTGCAACGCGCATTCTGCGTACCAGGTCGCGATTGAGACGGGAAGCATCGCTGCCATCCAAAATACCGCTGAGCACCTCAAGCGCATACGGTTCCCAATCGTGCTGAACGTCAGTCAATGACGGCGCGTGGTACGCCATAGCCACATACGGGAGTTCGGCCTGCGCTTTTACGGTCATTCGCTTTATGCCCACCTGGGCCGGCTCTGTTTGCAATTTGCGCGCCGGCGCAGTACGCGACGGCAACGGACCAAAAAACTGCGCGCCCAGCGCGAAAACTTCCTCTGGTTTCACATCGCCGGCGACGACGAGCGTGGCATTATTTGGCGCGTACCACTTGTCGTACCAAGCACGCGCGTCCGCAAGCTGCATGTTTTGCAGGTCGTTCATCCATCCAATAATGGGGGAGCGATAAGGATGCTCGATATACACCGTCGCCATCATTTGCTCGTGCACCTGAGCATGCGGATTATCATCCGTACGCGAACGACGTTCTTCCATTACCACGTTCAACTCTCTCGCGAATTCGTCCTGTGAGAAAGCCAGATTCGCCATTCGATCGGCTTCCAGCTCCAAAGCAAGTGATAATTTTGATTTGTGCAATTGCTGGTAATACGCGGTGTAATCATGAGACGTGAAGGCGTTCTCGCGACCGCCGGCACGCGCAATGATTCTGGAAAATTCACCCACTGGCACGCTCTTGGTGCCTTTGAACATCATGTGTTCCAGCATATGGGCAACACCGGTGGTGCTACTTACTTCATCCATGCTGCCGGCGCGATACCACACCATCGTAACGATGACTGGGGATCGGTGATCTTCCTTCACCAGCATGTTCAATCCGTTAGGCAATGTTCGCTGCGCGATTGTTTCGGCGAGCGACGTCACACTGACGCATATCAACATCAATGCTAATACAGCGGATCGAACCGCCAAGTTACTGGTCAACATGCTTTAGAGAACCGGGAAATTTCGAAAATAGAGACCGGGGCAAATCAGAATAGAATTGGCGAAATGCTAAGGACCCAGGCAAGTGCGATATGACAGCGGGACAGTATGTTAAGTTTCCTCAAGCGTGACAAGGGCGTAAACACGCATGGCGATCCGGATACCGGCTGGACTGCCAGACTGCGACAAGGACTGGCCGCGACTCGAGCACGCCTGTCGGCACAACTGGCTGGCGTGTTTGGCGCCGGACGCAAAGTCGATGAAACGTTTTTTGAGGAAATGGAGTCGGTCTTGCTTTCCTGCGACGTAGGGGTGGAAGCGACAACGCACCTGCTCGATGTCGCCCGCGCCAGGGCGCGGTCTAATCGGTTGACCGAGGCTCCGCAAATTCGCGACGTACTCAAGCAGGCGATGCTCGAATTGCTGACACCGCTGGAACAGCCGCTTGATATATCTCGCACGAAGCCTTTTGTTATCCTTATTGCCGGTGTGAACGGCGCCGGCAAAACCACTTCAATCGGTAAACTGGCCCGCTTTTTTCAGGTGCACGGTAAGTCCGTGGTACTAGCAGCCGGGGATACGTTCCGCGCCGCTGCACGAGAGCAATTGAAGATATGGGGTGAGCGCAACGACGTCACAGTCATCGCGCAGGAAGGGGGCGATACAGCTGCCGTGATATACGACGCGATCCAATCCGCCAAGGCCAAAAATACCGACATTGTTATCGCGGATACTGCCGGCCGCCTGCCAACGCAACTGCACCTGATGGACGAAATTCGCAAAGTCAAGCGCGTCATTGCCAAAGCCATTCCTGACGCGCCTCATGAAATTTTGCTGGTGCTCGATGCCAACAACGGTCAGAACGCAGTGAGTCAAGTAAAAGCGTTCGACGCCGCACTCGGCGTGACGGGGATTATATTGACCAAAATCGATGGCACCGCTAAAGGCGGCGCCATCGCTGCCATAGCTCGCCATAAACCCATTGCATTGCGTTTTGTCGGTGTGGGAGAGGACATCGACGATCTGCGGCCATTTTCCGCACAACAATTCGTGCAGGCATTGTTCGAGTGAGTGCCGCGCAGGTCAGCGGCACGATGATCAAGGTCAGCCATGTAGCGAAGCGCTATCCCGGAGGGTACGAGGCGTTGCGTGATGTGAGTTTTTCCGTCGATGCCGGCGAGATGGTCTTTATTACCGGGCCTTCCGGCGCGGGAAAAACAACCCTGCTGAAACTAATTACGGCAATCGAAAGGCCGACCACCGGCAGCGTCTTCATCAACAGCCAGAACGTTTCAGCAATGAAACGCGGCATGATCCCGTTTTTCCGACGAAACTTCGGACTGATTTTTCAAGATCACAAATTGCTGTTTGATCGCAGCGTTTTTCAAAATGTGGCACTCCCTCTGGCAATCACAGGCTTTCCGCGCAAAGAAATAGCCAAGCGCACGCGGGCAGCGCTCGACAAAGTGGGCCTGCTCGGGCGGGAAAAAGCCAGACCGATCACTTTGTCTGGCGGAGAGCAGCAGCGACTTTGTATTGCCCGCGCCATCGTCAATCGTCCCGCAATCTTGCTTGCCGACGAACCGACCGGGAATCTGGATACTGCCTATGCCCAGGAAATCATCGGGATGTTCAAGTCTTTCAACCAGGTCGGCGTAACGGTGGTTATAGCGACCCATGACAAAAGCATGATCGCGCAGCTTGGCCCTCGTGTATTGCATCTAGAGCATGGCGGAATCGTCACATGAACTGGCTTCTGGCCCATCTCGACACGCTCAAGGAAAGCCTAGGAACGTGGGTTCACCATCCGATCGCCTCGGCTCTGAATATCATTGTGATTGGAATTGCCTTGTCCATGCCCGCGGGGTTCTACCTTGGCCTGAGCAATTTACAGACCTTTTCCAGACAGCTATCCAGTGACCCGCAGGTAAGTATCTTCATGAATGCGGATGCCACCCCGGTGGAAGTGGCGGCAGTCGAACAACGCCTGAAGGCCAATGAGGACGTTGGGCGCGTTGTTTTCATAACGCGAGATCAGGCTCTGGCCCGGCTCAGGCGAAGTGCGGGGCTGGCGGATGTGCTCGACAATCTGGGACGCAATCCCCTGCCGGATGCATTTGTTGTCACCGCCCGTAGTAATGATCCCGCTACGCTTGAAGCGCTGCATGATGAAGCGCAAACCTGGCCGAAGGTCGAACATGTCCAATTGGATGCTGCATGGGCGCGGAGGCTCGATGCCGCCCTGAATATCAGCCGAATGCTGGTAACTGTTCTTGCGGTATTGCTGGCTATTGCCTTGGTGGCGGTGACGTTCAATACGATACGTTTACAGATCCTTACGCGCCACGATGAAATCGAGGTCTCGAAACTCATAGGAGCAACCAACGCCTTTATCCGGCGCCCATTTCTGTATTTTGGGGCGCTCCAGGGTCTGGCGGGGGGCGGCGCGGCATGGCTTATCGTGGCGCTTGCAGTGCTGGTGCTGAACGTGCAACTTGCGGATCTGGCGGGACTCTATGGTTCCATGTTTCGCCTGGAATGGCCGGACCTTCGTTACACCGCGGTCTTACTGGGATTCTCAGCCGCTTTGGGATGGCTAGGGGCCTGGCTATCAGTAAGTCGCCACTTATGGCAAATGCGGCCACTGTAGCGGACATCGCCGCGCGCGCCGGGCGAACTTATGGCGTCCCTGGCACTCTTATGCTGCGAGTGCTAATATTTCGCAAAGGAGGTTTTTTGCAATGACTAATGCTATGACGCTTTCGATTCCATTCCCCTCAACAGCTGGGAGCCTGGATACCTATATCCATGCGGTAAACCGCTTCCCGCTATTGAGCCAGGAAGAGGAAACGGCGTTGGCGCGTCGGTTGCGCGATGAAGATGATGTGGATGCGGCACGCCAATTGGTGCTGTCCCATCTGCGCGTTGTGGTGTCCATTGCGCGGGGCTATCTCGGTTATGGATTGCCGCATGCCGACCTGATTCAAGAGGGTAACGTTGGACTGATGAAAGCGGTAAAGCGTTTTGACCCCAATCGCGGTGTCCGTCTGGTTTCATTCGCGGTGCACTGGATTCGCGCAGAGATACACGAATATATCCTCCGGAACTGGCGCATGGTGAAGGTTGCGACGACCAAGGCCCAACGCAAGCTATTCTTCAATCTGCGCAGCCTGAAACGAAGCCATGCCACGATGACGCCCGGCGAGGTTGATGCGGTCGCTCAGCACCTGAACGTGAAGTCCGGCGATGTAGTGGAAATGGAAACCCGGATGGGCGGTCATGATATTGCTCTGGAACCGTTAAGCGAAGATGAAGAGGAGAACTTTTCGCCGATCGCTTATCTCACCGATGCCACGGCGGAACCGGCCGCAGTTCTGGAGCACGAGCAATCAGAACGCGCTCGTAGTAAAGGATTGGAAAGCGCGCTTACCTCGCTTGATGCGCGTAGCCGTAGGATCATCGAGGCGCGCTGGTTGCGAGAGGACGATGGTGCCACTTTGCACGATTTGGCCGATGAGTTCGGCGTCTCGGCAGAACGCATTCGCCAGATCGAGGGCCAAGCGATGAAAAAGATCCGCGGTTTGATGGCTTCCGCTGAGTGAAGCATATCAAGTCTTAGAAAAAGACCCCGACCGGGGTCTTTTTTTTTGCCATCAAGGCTGCTTCAGCAACAAATCGATGTCGTGGGTGAAGACATCCGCACCGCGACCGTAAGCCACATACAAACGCAGGCGGCCCTGTCGGTCGAAAATATAAGTGCCGGCCGAGTGGTCCATGGAATAATTTTGTGGCGTGGGACCGGCAACTTTTTGGAATATCACTTTAAATTCCTTCGCCACTCGCGATGTTTCGTCAGCCGTTCCGCGCAATGCTAGAAATTGGGGATTAAAAGCTGTGACATATTCGCCCAATACCTCCGGTGTGTCGCGCCCAGGATCGACCGTTACCATAAGTACTTGTACCTGTTTCCCGGCAGGACCGAGGTTCTTAATTGCACGCGAAAGCTCTGCCAACGTTGTCGGACAGACATCCGGGCAGTGAGTAAAGCCAAAAAATACGACCACCACTTTGCCGTGGAAATCTTGCAACGTACGTTGTTTGCCAGTGTGGTCGGTTAACGAAAAACCTTTGCCAAATTCTGCACCGGTGATATCGGTTGCCTCGAAAACAGGCTGTCCCGAATGACACCCCGTCAATATGGCGGTAATGAGGACGACCCCTAGGCGAAGAATTGAAACCACTGGGCGAAATGGAAAATCGGACGTGCGCTAAAAGCCGAAATAATGATCGACGAGCAGCGCCAGAAACAGCAGTGAAAGATACAGGATGGAATAACGAAAGGTTTTCTTCGCCAACTCGTCAGTGTACGCAACGCAAATGCGTATGGCGTAGATTAGAAACCAGCCGCCAAGAGCCGCTGCAGCTGCCAGATAGATTACGCCGCTCATTCTGGTTGAAAAAGGCAACATGGTTACTGCGACCAAGATCACGGTATACAACAGCACTTGCAAACGCGTAAAGCGGTCTCCGTGCGTGACCGGCAGCATGGGTACGCCGGCTCTCTCGTATTCCTTGGTTCGGTACAGGGCCAACGCCCAGAAATGCGGTGGCGTCCATGCAAAAATAATTAAAAAAAGCAGCAATGCATCATGTGAAACTTGTCCGGTCACAGCGGCCCAGCCCAGTATGGGCGGCATGGCACCGGAAGCTCCTCCGATCACGATGTTCTGTGGCGTGAGCGGCTTCAGCAAAACCGTATAGATAACGGCGTAGCCGACGAACGTTGCCAAAGTGAGCCACATGGTAAGAGGATTAACGAACAGATAAAGCACAATCAGTCCGCCACCGCCTATCGAGCCGGAAAACAATAGCGTCTCATGAGTAGTGATCGTCCCCATGGGAAGCGGGCGGGCACGGGTTCGAGCCATTACTGCATCGATCTTTTGCTCCACCAGGCAATTGAGTGCAGCGGCAGAACCGGCTACCAACGCGATGCCAAGCGTTGCCGAAAAAGCTAGCGTCCAAAAATGCGGTGAGGACAGTGACTCTGCGGGAATTGCGAGAAACATGCCGATTACAGCAGTAAATACAATCAATGAAACTACGCGCGGCTTCGTCAGTTGCAAAAACTGCTGCAGGCGGGCGGTGTAATTCCTGAAAGGAACTGAGACGAGCATTAAACGCGGCAATGTGGAGCGAAGAGTTGCGGATTCTAGCATCACCGGCTCGTCCATTACAGCGCGCGGAATGAGTTGCTACAACAAACCAGCTGGTAAGATCGCCTGAAATATTGAAGCGCTGTTTCAAACATCCCGGGGTCAGGGACCTGTTTCAGGGGTGTTCCGTGTCCGCTACTTGCCGGTCTGTATCCATCCTCCCGACATTTTCATGAGCTTGGTGATGTCACGTTTCATCTTTTGCGGATCCGCATTGCGGGGGAACCGCATCATCAGATTGCCGAAAGGATCGATGACGTAAATGTGGTCACGCACCGAATCGCCAGCCGGCAGACGCGCCAACAGTTCGTCATTGGACGCGAGCACTGCGCGAGTGCCTCGGTACGCCGCTTCAATCTCCGGTGCGGGCTGCACACCGTCGGGTATCAACCAGACACGCTCGATGCGGAATTGGTCTTTGCCTTGCGTAAGCCGAATCTGGCGCATGACATAGAGTTTGGACTGACAGTAATCATCGCAGTGGCCGGAATCGACCGTCATGAACACCCAGTTGCCACGCAAATCCTCCATGCGAAGGGCCTTACCGCGGATGGCCGGTATAGTTACGCTCGCCAGTGCCGTCGGCGTAATCAGTTCACCGTAATTGGTGAATGACTGGGGTCTCCAAAAATAGTAAAGCAGCAGCGAGCCCAGGAAGGGGGTCAGGCTAATCAAGCCCAGAAGGAGAAGCATCCTTCTGGTTTTTTTTCGATCGGAGAGAGGCGACATAAAAATAGAGGTAGAAAATAATAATTAAGCCGCAAAATGAAAACCACTGCACCGCGTACGCATAATGCGTCGTAATCCGAAAATCCGGGCGCTCCCAAGAACGCAATAGCCCGTCGTCCAGATCATTCTGTTGTTGCACGACGATCGGTTGGATTTCAAGGCCGGTGCGCGCAACGTAGCGCTCGATCGTCAAGTTCTGCCAGACCACGCCGTTGTTTGCCTTGTTGGACAATTCCAGGAACCGTCCAGGTACAGTTGCAATTCCGATTATCTTGACGTTGACGTCCGGCGTTTTTACGACGGGCAGGCGCGAACGTTCAGGACCGGCTTCAATCCAGCCGCGATCGATCAGCACGTGCATGGGTGACTCAGGAATCTTCAGCGGCATTATTACTTCGTAACCGGGCCGGCCATGACGGGTTTTGTTGTCGAGCAAAACCAGACCTTCAGGAATGAATCGACCTTCTGCTTCCACCCTTCTCATGCGCAAGTTGCTTGCGTCCGCCCGTATCGCGCCCAAATGCACGGGCGGCTCCTGCGTTCCGCGGTCATACGCTTGTTGCAGGCTTTCCTTTTGGTGGGCTCGGCCAAGCTGCCAGTTTCCTGCCGTGGCGGTCAGTAACACACCGATGGCGGCGGCAAGCGGCGGTAACCAGCGTGGCCTCCTATGCGGGGAACCGGGTTGCGAAGAATGCTGTCGCATTGGAAGCGCCTCAACTAATCATTTACACTGACACGTTCCCAAGCGGTTTACTTCTTTATGCGCATCGTTGTCATCGCCTTCCTCGTTATCATAGTCATGAGCTTGGCTTCGGCGATGTTCTATTTGATTCGCGATAAGGGTAAATCGGATCGTACTGTGAAGGCGCTGACCGTACGCGTAGCGCTCTCGGTAACGCTGTTCCTGCTTTTGATGCTGGGTCACTATTTCGGACTCATTCCCAAGTCGGGTCTCTAGAAAAAAACAGCCGCACATAGGTGCGGCGTGGAGATCCCCGCGAGCTGTGCGGGGCCGGTTGTTGCTCTTATTATGCTTTCATTAACTCAGAGCCAGTAAACCAGCACGAACAGCAGCAGCCAGACTACGTCCACGAAGTGCCAATACCAGGACACCCCTTCAAAAGCGAAATGGTGTTCGGCAGTGAAATGTCCCGCCATGGCTCGGCCAAGAATCACCATCAGCATGATGGTTCCGACCGTCACGTGAAATCCGTGAAATCCAGTCAACATGAAAAAGGTTGCCCCATACGCCCCCATGCCAAGCGTCAGGTTGTATTCGTGATACGCATGCACATACTCGTAAGCCTGCAAACTCAGGAACAGGATACCCAGGGCAACGGTTGCGATCAGCCCGAGGATCAACTGGGAACGGCTGTTTTTCTTCAGCCCCCAGTGCGCCCAGGTCACAGTAACCCCTGACGTGAGCAGGATAAGGGTGTTGATAGCAGGAATACCCCACGCGCCCATCGGCGTGAAGGTTTCTTCTATGCCCGGGCCTGAGATTGGCCAATGGGCCGAAAAGCCAGGCCATATCTGTTCCATTGTATCGCCGCTTGCCAATCCGGGTACGGCCAACATGCGCATGTAAAACAGAGCGCCGAAGAACGCGGCGAAAAACATGACTTCCGAAAAAATGAACCAGCTCATGCTCCAGCGAAAGGACAGATCTACCTGCTTGTTATATTTGCCCGCCTCGCTTTCGCGGATTACGGTACCAAACCAGCCGATCATCATATAAATGATGGCTGCCATGCCGGCGACAACGACCCACGGACCACCGTGAACTCCGTTCATCCAGAGTACGCCGCCGAAGGTGAGCAGGAATAACGCAGCTGCGCCAATGACTGGCCAATGCGATGGTTCCGGCAAATAGTAGCGTGTGGATTGGCTTAGCATTTTTTGATTCTCCCTAAGTAGTGCAACTGTACCAGCCTCGCAATTTTCCGAAATTCGTTCCAACAGCGACTTTATCTCATCTGGTTATGAATCTCATCAGCATGTCAAAGCTGGTTAATGCGCTCAACCGGCCGTTCCGTTTTCGTACATGGAGGCGGGTGCGGCACCTTCGACATTGAAAAACGTATAGGACAATGTCACCGTGGTCACATCCTTTGGCAGTCCGGGTTCAATGACGAAGACCACCGGCATTTGACGGATTTCCCCGGGCCCGAACGTCTGCTTGGCAAAACAGAAACAATCCAGTTTACGAAAATACTGGCCTGCGATCTGCGGTCCGTAACTCGGGATGGCTTGTCCGGTGATTGCACGATCAGATGCATTGCGCACTTCGTAAATGATTTGTACCAGTTGACCGGGATGAACCGTCATGCTCGCCTGCATGGGACGGAACTTCCAAGGCAAATCGCTGCGAACGTTGGCATCGAACTCCAGTGTTACCAGCCGGCCGAAATCAACCTGTGAATTCGCCAGCGGTGAGTTTGCTTTTTCAACCTCATTGATACCAGTCACTTCGCAAATCTTCTTGTACAGCGGCACTAGCGCATAACCGAAGCCGAACATGCCAATGGTCACGACCAAAAGCTTGACCAGAATTACGCGATTGGCATCGGTTCTGCTCATGCCCAGCGACGCCAAATGATTCCTGCAAAGAATGCCAGTACCACGCATAACAGGATCAAACCTGTTCTTAGGTTCTTCGCCCGTTGTTTTTTTGCCTGCTGCTCATCCATATCCTATCCAGCCGGCATTCTCCCCGTTCACTTCACCGTCGGCGGAGTCTCAAAACTGTGATACGGCACCGGCGTGGGCAAATGCGTCCACTCCAGCGAATCGGCGCCTTCCCATGGCTTCTGGGGCGCCACGTTAGTACTCCGTATGCATTTGATGACTACGTATAAAAACAGCAATTGCGAAAGGCCGAACCCGAATGCGCCGATCGACGAGATCATGTTGAAATCCGTGAATTGCGGCGCATAGTCCGGAATTCGGCGCGGCATACCGGCCAAGCCCAGGAAATGCTGCACGAAGAAAATCATATTGAAGAAGATCATGGATAGCCAAAAATGCCACTTGCCCAGGGTTTCGTCATACATATGGCCCGTCCATTTCGGCAACCAGAAATAGATTCCGGCAAATGCCGAAAACAGGGCTCCTGCCACCATCACGTAGTGAAAGTGGGCCACAACATAATAAGTATCGTGCAGCTGGATATCTACCGGCACAATTGACAGAACCAGTCCGCTAAACCCGCCAAGCGTAAACAGGAACAAGAAGCCTATCGCGAAGAGCATTGGCGTTTCAAACGTGAGTGAGCCTTTCCACATCGTGGCCACCCAGTTGAACACTTTCACTCCAGTCGGAACCGCAATCAGCATGGTTGCATACATGTAGTAAAGCTGGCCGGTCACCGGAAGTCCGGTGGTGTACATGTGATGCGCCCAAACCAGAAAAGAAAGTATTGCGATGGATGCCACGGCGTACACCATGGACGTGTAGCCAAACAGCGGTTTGCGGGAAAATGCCGGAATAACCTGCGAGACCACACCAAAGGCCGGGATTGCAATGATGTAAACCTCGGGATGCCCGAAGAACCAGAATATATGCTGGAACAGGACCGGATCTCCGCCGCCCGCTGCATTGAAAAAATGAGTGCCGAAGTGCCGGTCGGTGAGGGTCATCGTTACCGCACCAGCCAGTACCGGCATGACGGCAATCAAAAGGTACGCCGTAATTAGCCACGTCCACACAACAAGCGGCATCTTCATCAGTGTCATCCCCGGCGCGCGCAGATTCAAAACCGTGGTGACGATGTTGATCGAGCCCATGATCGACGACATACCGAGAATATGGACGGCGAAGATCGTCAAATCCATGCCCATCCCCTGCTGGACTGACAACGGGGCATAGAGTGTCCAACCTACGCCAGGCGCACCGCCGGGGACAAACAGCGAGATGATAAGCAAAAGCGCTGCTGGCGGAAGCAACCAGAAACTCCAGTTGTTCAGACGCGGGAACGCCATGTCCGGCGCACCGATCTGCATAGGTATAAGCCAGTTCGCAAACCCGACGAAGGCCGGCATGATTGCTCCGAACACCATGATCAACCCATGCAGCGTGGTCATCTGGTTGAACACTTCCGGATTTACGACTTGCATTCCCGGCATGAACAGTTCGGCCCGGATGACCATCGCCATGAAGCCACCGGTCAGAAACATAATGAAACTGAACCACAGGTACATCGTCCCGATATCCTTGTGATTAGTCGTCTTGACCCAGCGCAGGATGCCGCCGGAATGATAATCATGCCCATGGGCATGTCCGTGATCGTGGCCAATGACTGCGCTCATGCTTGCTTCTCCTGGATGCCGTGCAAATTTCCTAACATTGATCGGGCTGGATAGACGCTACTTCGCGGCTTTAACCATGTAATCGACCGCCGCCACTACGTCCGCATCCGGTAAGGTAGTCATGCCGCCTTTGGGTGGCATGGCATTCTTGCCTTTGAGCGCACTGTTGTGCAGGGCTTGTGCACCCGTTGCAATGCGCGGCGCCCATGCGCTCTTATCGCCGAATTTCGGTGCACCCGCCACACCTGCGGCGTGACAGACCGAACAAACCTTCTCATAAGTGGCCTTGCCGTCTCCAGTGGCCTTGCCTGCGGTACCGCTTTCGGGGCCGCTAGGTGCTGCCGCGGCTACGGCCGTAGGGGCTGCGGCTACGGCTGTTTTATGCTTGCCAGCCCACTCGGAAAATTTTGCGGGCTCAAGGGCTTCCACCACGATGGGCATGAATGCATGCTCTTTGCCACACAACTCCGCACACTGACCCCGGTAGATGCCTGGCTGGTCAACCCTGAACCAGGCATCGCGAATGAATCCCGGGACAGCGTCCTGTTTTACGCCGAAAGCGGGCATATACCACGCGTGCAGCACGTCATTGGCCGTGATCAACAGCCGTATTTTCTTGCCGGCGGGCACTACCAGCGCGTTATCTACCTCGAGCAGATAATGCTCGCCCTTTGGCGCATTGCCATAGATCTGGTCGTGTGGCGTTGCAAGAACGCTATAGAACTGAACGCCGTCGGCAACGCCGGAAAGATCGCCTTCTCCCTTCAAATATTCGTAGCCCCATTTCCATTGGTAGCCGGTAATTTTGATGGTCATGTCCGGCGAGGAGGTATCGCGCATCGCCAGCACGCTTTTGGTCGCGGGCCAGGCCATGCCGATCAGGATAAAAAACGGGATGACGGTCCAAAGGATTTCCACGGTGGTGTTCTCGTGGAAATGAGCTGCCCGGTGCCCTACCGACTTTCGGTGCTTGATCACCGAGTAGAACATTGCTCCGAACACACCAACGAAGATAATCAGACAGATGACCAGGACGATCGTGTGAAGATCGTACATTTCTCGGGCGACCGTGGTGTGCGGCTCTTGCAGATTCCATTTTGCCTTGTCTTCTGCCCAAGCCAAACCCGCTATTAGCATCATCAACGCGCCGATGCCAATTCTGTCGAATAACGTCTTGATCATGCTTCCCCCAAACGAATGCCTGTATTAACGGATTCTGTGGTGCTCCAAGGCTGACGCCATTTTGGCATGCTGCGCGCCAAGACTGCGACTGCTGAACTCCACCTCTTTGCTAGCAACAACCCGTGGCCGTAATTCTTAACGTTCGGCACTCGTTGTCTGTTCATCTCGCCTGACCCATTTTGCCAAGTCCCGCGAAATTAATTCATGGATACATGCACTGCGCCGGATATCCCAATGCCAGGTACACACCTAAAGTTCGAGCGTCGAAGGAAATATCAAGCCAAGCGCCCGTCCGTGCCGGGAGAATTACTGCAGGCAGCGGAGAGATTGCTGACCGACGATAGGGAATCGTTGCGGCACAAGACAAACATGAAGCCCGCCGGAAACTCCACCGTTGTTGCGTTCATTCGCAGCCCATGCCGAATCCTGTTTTACGTGCGTCTGCCAAACTCGCAAAGACAAACAGCACCCTTTGATCCGTCCCTTTTAAGCGCGGGCGATTGTCGCACAAGCGCCGCTGCCATGGCAACAAACCAGTCATAACCTACCGGAGTCGCTTGTCTGCGTCTCAAGCTGCCTTGATGTCGATAACTTGTCTTCCGCCGGGACTTACGCGCGGTGTCGGTTTCCAGGCATGTCCGTAGATGACCTCAAACGTGGCGGGCAAACGCCCGGCTTGGCGCACAGATTCGTAGCGCAGTTCAATTTGTTTCAGGGTGCGCTTTCCGGTCAAACCCCGGTTGCGGCCGATCGCGACGTTATGCGCACCGACTGCCTTAAGTTCGCGCATGAGACTGTGAATATCCTCATACGTAAGCGTGAGATATTCCATATCCATGACCGGATCTGAAAATCCTGCGGCGACCATCATGTCGCCGATGTCATGCATGTCGATGAAGCGGTTCACATGGATATTGCTGTCAATGGCCCAAGCACTTCGCAATTCCTTCAGGGTATCTGGACCGAAGGTCGTAAACATCAGCAGCCCACCGGGCTTCAGTATGCGGCGGGACTCCGCGAATACTGCTGTCATGTCATTTGCCCAGTGGAAAGAAAGCATGGACCATAGCATGTCGGCGCATGCATCCTTCAGTGGCAAAGTTTCATTGTCGCCGCAAACGAAAACTGCCTTGCGTGCGCCAGCCCACATTTTCCATTTCGGAATGCGCTGGCGCGACTTCTGAAGCATGTCAATTGCGATGTCCAGGGCTACCAGCACCGCTCGCGGGTAGCGCTTGTGCAAGGACGGCAAAGCGAAGCCAGTACCACAACCTGCATCCACGATGATGGCAGGATTGATTCTCACTAGGTCCAGCCGCTCCAGCGCGCGTGTCGCAACTTCACGTTGCAAAACCGCGGCCTGGTCATAAGCCGACGCCGCCTTTTCGAAGGATCTGCGCATCTGGCGCTTGTCCAGCGCGCTGGCATCACTCATGGACTAGTAAATTGCCGTAAAGCTTTTATTGGAGACAACGACGAACCGATTCCGAACATGCACCACTATTCCGTAGCGCTTGCGCTTTGAACGGGCATTGGAGTGATGCCCAACCTCGCAAACAGAGCTTGATCGCGATCGGCAAGGGGATTGGGCGTAGTGAGCAGCTTTTCACCATAAAAAACGGAATTGGCACCAGCCAGAAAGCACAATGCCTGCATCTCTTCCGACATGTCTTCACGGCCGGCCGACAACCTGACCATCGCACGGGGCATCGTGATGCGCGCTGCAGCAATGGTCCTCACAAATTCGAACCGGTCAAGTAGCGGCGTTCCGTGTAACGGTGTTCCTTCAACCTGTACTAGGTTGTTAATGGGGACGCTCTCCGGATAAGGATTCAGATTGGCCAATTCCGCGATGAGCGCGGCACGGTTGGCGCGCGTTTCTCCCATGCCAACGATCCCGCCGCAACACACTTGAATACCCGCCGTGCGCACCTTGCGCAGCGTATCCAGGCGGTCGCCTTGTTGGCGTGTGGTGACGATGTCACCATAAAAAGCCGGGTCGGTATCCAGGTTGTGATTGTAATAGTCCAGGCCGGCTTCCTTAAGCTGCTCTGCTTGCCCTGCCTTCAGCATGCCAAGGGTTGCGCACGTCTCCAGACCCAGCGCCTTGATCTCACGCACCATCTCCGCGACTATTTCCAAATCGCGTTGTTTCGGACCCCGCCAGGCTGCGCCCATGCA
This sequence comes from Burkholderiales bacterium, assembly GCA_045810225.1. Lineage (GTDB taxonomy): Bacteria > Pseudomonadota > Gammaproteobacteria > Burkholderiales > JACQAP01 > JACQAP01. The sequence continues at coordinate 12,312 of JBJMWI010000073.1, read as the reverse complement.
AAATCGAGAAGCTCCGTTGCGCTTTGCGGCGCGCGCAGCGTCGATGACCGTTTTCACCGGCATCAATTCCTGCGATTTAACGCCCGTGTCATAGCGAGCGGCCTGCGGACAATAGCTGCAATCCTCCGGGCAACCACCTGTTTTGATCGAAAGCAGGGTGGAAAGTTGTAACTCGTTAGCCGCAAAATGCTGCCTGTGGACCTGCTGCGCTCGATAGAGCAAATCCGCAAATGGAATCGATATCAGTGCTTCAACGTTTGCCGGATCCCAACTTACAGCGGGCTGGTGCAGCGTGTTGGTATTAATCATTGTTTGCGTTACGTGAGGCATGGCGTTTCATTGTCCGAATAGAATGGGGAATGGTCTCGGAAGGCCACACACGTGTCAAACGCAGTTAATCAAATATTGGAGTATTGCGGGCCGATCGTTCGATGGATCATCGCTCCGGTTTGCCCGTTATGCGGGGGACGCGCGGGTCGCGACGGCCTATGTCATGGTTGCCAAGCCAGTCTGCCCCGATTGCCGCGCAGCCACTGTCCGGTCTGTGCGATAGGGAACGCCTCTGCTGAGTTATGTGGCCGCTGCGTCAGCGTGCGACCTTTTTTCGACCGCGTCATTGCTCCGTTTACTTACGGGTTCCCTGTCTCCGTGTTGATTCAGGGGTTGAAATACCGCGGAGAACTGGCGTGCGCAAGGCCGCTCGCCGCTGCGATGGCCAATGTTCTGGACAAAGAGCCTTACCCGGATTTGCTCGTTCCCATGCCTTTGACCAATACCCGCTTGGCGGGCCGCGGGTTCAACCAGGCCATGGAAATTTCGCGATACATCGCCGCTGAATTCGGCCTGAGCATTGCTGCGGATGCTTGCTATCGCAAGGGCGATGGAACGCCTCAGACGTCGCTGCCTTGGAAAAAACGCGCATCAAACGTCCGCAACGCGTTTACTTGCAGTGCAAATATCGAAGGCAAATCCATTGCTGTAGTGGATGACGTTTTGACCACCGGAGCAACACTTAATGAACTGGCGCGGATACTTAAACTCAGCGGTGCTCGCGAAGTGACAGGCTGGATTGCAGCCAGAACGCCGGCGCCAGGCGACTTGTGATGCTATTTTTTCTTCTGCGGGGAAAGCTCACGCAGCTGGCCTTGCACGAATTCCTGCAAGTCGGGCGACAACTGTCCCGAATCTGCAGCGCGCGCAAACGCTTCCCTTGCCTCGGCCGCTTGATTCGAGCCACGCAAGGATATCCCCAGGCCCATTGTCCACACACCGTTGCCGGGGGCGCTACGTAATGCGACACGGTAATACTCTACGGCATCCTTGTGCTGACCCTCGCGTTGCAGCAGGGCAGCCAGAAAAGCATATAACTCAGAATCCGATTGCGCATAAGGCAGTACGTCGACCAGCGTACGAATTGCACCAGGCACTTGGCCCCGCTCCACTTCGAGGCGCGCCAAAACCATGGCAAGGCGCGGCTGGTGCGGATTGGCTTCCATGGCAGTGCGCACGAGCTGTTCCGCATCGTTGTTGCGCCCGCTTGCCAGCAATAAATTGAGTAAGGCTTGCAGCGCACCCGCGTGCGACGGATCTTGATTCAGCGCTTCTCGGAATTCAAGTTCAGCTTTGTTGGCTCGACCTTCTTGAATCTGCGCGACCCCTTTGCGGAACGAAATTTCCGCCCCTTCCGAGGGCGCAATTTCGCGCATGTGCTTGTCAATTGCTGTTGGTAAGGTACTGACGGCCGACACCACGGACGTATTAACTTCTCGGACCGGTTTTTCGAGCTTGGTATGTGGAATCTGCTTCGCCGCCATCTCGGCTTCCAATGGAACGCCTTCAATTGGCGGACGGACGCTTTCCGCTTTAGTTGGCGAGACGAGCGGAGCTGAACGGGAAGGGTTCTGTACCCGTTCAACCGGTCCTGGCTTACTTGGCAAGTGGGGAGCGACGGACATCAACTCCTCCGAACGTTTTGAAACCGCATCGAACGCTGCCATCCGCGTCCCCGGGGATTCTATGGATTGCGTTTGCAGGGATACAGGAACGGGGGGAACCGGCAGCGGATTCGACGACCGGGCTGGCGTAGCGCGAGGAGTAACGAGTTGAACATCAGCGCTCGAATTACTTGTGCTGCGGTAGTAAACGAAAACTGCAATCGCAATCAACACCAGCAACGCGATCCCGGTAAATACCGATGTGGCAATGTTCGAATTGGGCCGGCCTGGTACAACGCGCACGTAAGGAGGTAAAGGACGTTCCGATTCCGCGGCGTGCCGCTTCTCGAGGTCAAGCAACACCTGGTTGATCAGGCTCATTGCTTCAGATACCAGTAAATCGCCACGGCGGCGACGAAGCCTGCAGTCGCCCCCACCCAAGTCATCGGCGGGTGCAATCGTCGGGCGGACGGCGTATCAGCAGCTGCCTTGCGGACATGGGCCGCAGAAACGTAATGGTCGCCTTGTCCATAAGCCGAAAGCAACGCTTTGTGCGCGATGATATTGATCAGGCGTGGCACACCGCGGCTTGCCTTGTAGAGCGCGTTCAGTGCCGAGCGATTGAATACCCGATCGCCCATATAGCCAGCGATGCGCAGGCGGTGTGAAATGTAGTATTCGAGTTCACGACGCGAAAGCGGCGATAAGTGATACTGGAAAGTTATCCGTTGCTGCAATTGACGCACTGATTCATCAGCCAGGTTTTTGTCCAACTCCGGTTGCCCGAAGAGAACAACTTGAAATAGCTTGCGCTTTTCGGTTTCCAGGTTGGACAGAAGACGCAACGATTCCAGCGTTGCGAGCGGCATGGCTTGTGCCTCATCAAGACAGACTATGACCCGCTGGCCGGCCCGAGCGTGTGAAAGAAGTGCTTGATTCAAATTTTGCAAGAGGCTCAGCTCATCGTCATCACGATTGAAGGTCAGACCCAGTTCCTCCGCAAGCGCCAACAGCAAGCCATGCGGATCTAGCAGCGGGTTCGGGATGTAGGCCGTAACAGTATCGTTGCCGACTTGGGACAGAAACTTTCGGCACAGCAAGGTTTTCCCGGTTCCGACTTCACCAGTGATCTTCATGAAGCCTTCGCCACTGGCCGATGCCATAACAAGCGTGTTGAAGGCTTCTTGATGCGGCGCGCAAGCAAAAGCAAATGCCGTATCAGGCGTCAGGCCGAAGGGAACCTCACGCAGGGCGAAATGGGTGAGATACATTTCAGCAGCGGGCCCGAAAGGGCGCGATGCGCAAGGTCCTTGTGCCCGGCCCCTTACTGCGTTGGTCCGGGAGCGTTTGCTGCCTTCGGTCTGTAAGTGGTGCGATCACTGCGTTGGTAAGCATCGATGCGTTCCTTGGTGTCCAGTATATCCTGACGCCAAGTCGCGTCGTTTTCGACAACAGTTGGTTTGAGCAGAATAACCAGTTCACTCTTTATGATGGACCGGCTCTTGCTGCTGAATAAAGTACCTACGACTGGGAGGGTGCCTAAGCCAGGCACTCCACTGCTTTCCCGCGAGTTGGTTTCCTTCATCAAACCGCCAATAGCGACAATGTTGGTATTCGAAACTCTCACAATGGTGTCGCTTTCGCTGATCGTACTGGATGCCAGCGGCAGCCGGAAAACACCCGCGGTGCCGAGATCAATGTCCTTTGTCTTTTCGATAACGTTGGATACTGACGGATGGATATGCAGAATGATCTGGTTGTGTTCGTCTATTTGCGGTGTTACGTCGAGTGCCACGCCAGAGAAAAATGGCGCCACGGTGATGGTGGGTGATTGCGTGCTAGTGGTGCCGGTTGTTGTGGTATTGGTAGTGATATTGGTCACGAAAAATTCGTCGGTCCCGACTTTAAGCACCGCCTTCTGGTTGTTCAATGTGGCAATCCGCGGACTGGAAAGCACCTGCAAGTCGCCCTGAGTTTCCAGGAAAGATATCAACGCCGCGAAGTTGCTGGTCTGGAAGGCCAGTCCGAACAACGTTCCCGGCGTGCCCGCCAGAGTGGCTATGGTACCGGGCGCGCCGGGCGTGGATGTAATGAGGGAGTTGGCGGCTACCGTGCCATCCGCATTGCGCGCCGTGAACGCACTGACTGCTCCATTCGGCCTCAGTGTAGATCCGGGACCTATGACACCTCCGGCCACCCGGCTATTTGGCCCCTGACCGAATGCGGCCCAGTTGACACCGGTCTTATGCGTATCGGAAAGCTGAACCTCGATGATTTTGGCTTCGAGCATTACCTGGCGTTCAACTACAATTTGCATCGTCTTCAGAAACTCAGAAACGTTGCGCAATTCTGCCGGCAAAGCGCGTACCACGATCACTCCCGACTGGGGACTCATTACGACGTTACGTCCAGCTTCGCTGCCAATGATAGCTTTCAGCGCGTTGCTGATTTCGCTCCAGAAGTCGTTGTTCGAACTGGTGCTGATGCGACTGCTTTCCATTCCAGTCGTTGTTACGCCAGTTCCACTAACCACCGTTGGTTGCGGCACAGCACCGTTTGCAGGGTTCGACGCATCGGAAATGGCACCCGAAGTTACTCTCATCTCGGTCTTGCCCTTACGCTGGCTCATCAAGTAGTTCACTTGATACACGCGCGTCTGCATACCGATCGGCTCAATTAGTATCCGGTTGCCCAGGACCTTATATTCGTAGCCATACACTTCCCGAATCGTATCGAGCGCTTCAAATACGGTCACATCGCGCAAATTGACTGATATCTGGTCCTTAACCGCGGGATGAACCACCATGCTGTATCTGGTGCCCGATACGATTGCCAGGAATACCTGGTTTGCCGGGGCATTGTTTACTGCCAGATCAAAGCGGGCTTCGATTGGCCTGCCGTCGACTTTCGGCATGTCGACAGTCAGTGGAGGAAGCAAGGCCTTATCGACGTCCTCCGATTGTTTGGCGCCTTGACGGAGGCTTGCCGCATCGCCCATCTCCTTCTTCGCCGCGTTGTACGTCGTACCCGGTTGCGTCATGGTGTTACACGCAGTCAAGAAACAGAGCACGGCCAGCCAAGGCGAATATTTGATCACGTCAGTTCTTTTCTCCATTCTTCACCGCGGAATGCCCCGGCCCATGCACCTTCGTTGCGTCCGGCTCCAGAATTGGCATGTCAAGTTGGGTACGAGCGTCGTCCCGATCATCCAGGCGGGTCACATCCGGGAACAGACGCACTATGCGCATTCCATCCCGGGTACGCAGAGTGACTCGTTCCGCAGCAACGGCCACCAGTTCCGCACCTGCAATGGAACCACCTATGGCAACGATTTCGCCATTGATGATTGCATAGCGTCTTTCCGGTGAAATAAGCACAGACTGCAGATTCCACCCTGACGAATTAAATTTTGAAGATACGCTCTTCCCGCTGCCAAATGGCGGCCGCGTCGGGTCCCGCAAGCCTTGTGCAATGGCTGATGCGCTGCCAAGGCAAGACAATGCGAACAGCATGGCAGCGTAGCGGATTAAACCACTAACCACGCTTCCTCCAGGCTCAGCGTATATAACGTCACTGTCATCAGGACTTTCGGATAGTCAGTCGCATTCACGCGGGTCCGCGCAAAGAACATGCGCCAGGGAAGTTTTTCAAGTCGCGACTGGTATTCCAGCAGTTCAAGGTAGCCGCCCTCGACGGTCACCTCTATGCCGTGTTTGTAAACGAGATTGCTGCCTGTCTTGGAGCGGTCCCCGTTCCCAGCGGGGTCAACCAGTGCAGCTACCGGCAGGGTCCGCAGTTTCACCAGTCTTACTTGGGAATCGCCGTTCAACATGTCCGCCAGCAGTTTGGCCATTTGTTTGGGCGGCACTAAACCCTGCTGAACACCCCGCAGTTCGATGTCATAGCCACTTAGCTGTTGCTTCAGATCTTCTATTTGCTTGCGCCCGACCACGTCCGGGTCTTGCGCCAGCACTCGTGAAAGTTCGCTATTCTGCTTCTGCAGCTGGGCCCAATCTGCCCGGTATTTTCCGACGTTGGCTGCGGCAATTTTACGTTTCGCAAGGGCTCCGTCGATCGACAGGACAAAAGCCAGAGCGGCAATGATTGCCACACCGGCTACAAAAATCATCACCCGCTCTCGCGGCTGCAACGTATCGAATTTGCGTTGATACGCTCGCCAAAGCCCAGTCATTGGGAACCTGCTTTTGTTGTAGACCCTTCTGCCTTGGTGGTGAGCTTGAATTCGACATAATTTGGTCGGACCGTCTTCGCGGCTGGGTCCGCCGGCGGCTCTTCGATGAGCAACTCCGAAAAGGGGTGTCCTTGCATTGCGCTTTCGCTGTTCAGGCGTTTTAGATAGCCCGGAACATAAGCCGCGTGCGATGCCCGCCCCTCCAGGGAGACATCTTTTCCCGAGGTCGCAATGCTTAACCCCGTAAGCCATACGCCGTCGAACGACTGACGTGCGAAGGCTTTGAGATGATCAGAGAAACCCCGGGTATCACCCAGCCCGCCCGCGTGCAATACGTCCATCACCTCGTGACGGCCCTTCACTTCCTGCTCCAGACGAGTTACTTCCCCCTCGATGCGAGGATCGCGGCGTCTGGCCCCCACTTCCTTGCCCAATCTTTGGGTTTCGGCTTGCGCGGAAGCCAGCTTCTGGCCTAAATCACGTTCCTCTTGTTGCAGCCCATACAAAGTTATCTTCAGGTAACCGGCAACTGCAAAAAGCAAAACTGCAACCGCTAGCCACCCCGCACAAGCGCTTCTCAGGGACAGCAGCGAACGTTGTGCCTTGAAGACCGGGTTGTATAGGTTGATCTGCTGTGCCACGTTAGCTCTGATTTTCTACGCGCAAGGCTGCGCCGAGCGTTTGCCAGCGCAATGACTGCTCCGCCTCTTCGCGTAGTTCGGGCACATCATGAAAATCAAGAACATCCCCCAGGTCGGCGGATTCCACCGCTGCGGACAGATTTTCTGCGAGAAAAGTCGTCAGCTCCAGTCCGTCGGGCAAAGGCGCCAGCAGCAGGCGTGCCAAAGGGATAGCGCTGTATTGACGATCGAAATGATCCAGTGAGCGCTGTAATTCCAACGCTATGCGCGCGAACAACTGCTCTCGCGTGTCTCCCGCACCGCCGACAAGTTGATCCAGAGTGATGTCGATTCGGCGTGACAGATACAGTTCTCCCCGGGCACTGAATGTCAGTAAACCGCCTTCGCTGCTGAAGCTGAGCACCGCAATTGCACGATCATCCAATTCAAACAATGTGGCGAGATTGCGTTGCGCCATTTCGGCAACGTCAATGACTTCTAATTTGATTTTTGCAAGGGCGAACACATTCATGCGCGCTTCTATGTCTTCATTGCGCGCTGAAACTGCGTACATTGATCTTCCATGTTCAGCCGCCGAACCGTTGGTGGGAATTGTTACCGCGTCAACAGTGGCGAGTTCGACGGGATAATCCAGAGCGTCCTTTAGTCGCCACCTCAAAGCGGATTTTATTTCTGCATCGGGCACCGTTGCTGGGGCATCCACCAACTGCAGCTGATATTGATGCGCCGGCAGCACAGTGGCACAGCGAAAACGATCCAAGTTTAGTTCGCGTCTCGTCTTCTGCAGTGTTTCAACGAGGTCTTGTCCAGAGGGGATGTGTCGGCACAAAGACACGACGGGTCGTTCACGACCGGTACGCTCAATATGTCCAATCTCCACGCGGTCGCTGTAGAGATTTACCACCGCCAGTTCTGCGGTACGTTGCTTGGCAAAAAACGATGGCATATTTAGGTTATACCTGAAGATATATCAATAAGATATTGTCGTCAATGCCGTTTTCCGCTCTCTTAAAAGTTTTCCCGCAGATAAATAAACTGGTCCGCATTCTTGTACACCCCAAAGGTGGCCCGGGCTGTTGGGTTCTGGTCGTAGGTCGTGCCCGTCCATTTCCACTGCAGCCAAGGCAGGTTTGCGCCGGTCGCTGCGCTAGTCGCGCCCGCCATACAAGTGTTGCCCGACGCGGATCCGAGATTTACCGTTAGAACGACTATCCCATTGTTACCAGCACCCGGTTTGCTTAAACGCGGTACCGGTGTGGCAGTTGGGGGGGCCACGGCGGATGCCATGCCCGCGGTGAAATAGAGCGTGGTGGTGGGGGTGATGCTCGTTTCGCAGGCGACCAGATTCGGCGTAGCGCCGACAAACGTAAAGGCGAGATTGCTTGCCGCCAACGTGGTGCAACTGTCGGCGACGTTTGTTATGTACACGCCGCTGCTGTTGTAGTACTGGGTCTGGATCGGAATTGACAAATCGAGCAATTCCGAACCGAACGCATTACTGACATTAAGTCTGCCGAATCTTGTTTCAGTAGCGCCCAAGCTGAAGCTATCGTTACCAACCGTGGTGTCCGCATCGAAATTGAGCGAACCAGACAAGAGTGCGACCCCGTCATCATCACGCGGTGCGATAGCAATATTCAGTGCGGAATATGGTCCATCGGGATTCACTGCGCGCTCCAATACAACTGTCGCGGCGACGGTGGTACTTCCTGCCGCCCATGTGCCGGAAGAGGTAAGGCCAGACAGACGGGATACCGTCCCGCCCGACGTGTAGACCGAGTAAGCGCTGGTGTCGATACCGACCGTAAAACTGGTAGCGCTGAGTACAGTGACAGTCACCGACTGTCCGTTGATCTGCGTCATGCCGCCGGCGCCTGTTATGTAGACTTTCTGCCCGGTTGCAAAGCCGTGCGCGACCGACGTCGTAACCTGGCCCGGATTGGCGCGCGTAATTGCATTAATAGTAAAAGCACGCAGACTCGTGAGCGTAGTGTCCTTCGCGACGAAATTGAAGTAACTGGGTTGTGCGGGGTTCAGTTTTGAGAACCCACTCGCCGTCGTGTAATTTTGGGTCGTGTTACCGGCGGCATTCTTTGCAGTCAACGTGAATGCCAGTCCAATTGGCTCTCCCATGTAAGTGAAGGAAGAAACGCAGACCATGTTTCGATTGGTAATACTGGCCGCCGATACCACAAAATTATCCGGGGTGAAGCGACCAAAGAACGATGTGGCTGGGCTACCAAATTTGCAGCCATATTTGCCGCCCACGAGCGCATTAGAGAAGTCATTCGTGCAATCACCACCTGGCTGATCCACCACAGTAAATGTATTGTCGTAGACACCTTGCGCCAGGAACTGGAAGTTGCCGACTTCGCTATATGTGAACGTGGTGCCTTGTGCAATACCGGTTGCCGCAGTCGCTGCGGGGAATACCCCGGTCGTCGTACCATTTGCGCCGCCCGCATGGGCAGCGAGTTTTGTATTGTCTATCGCTGGCGTGCCGTTGTACCCGGCAACTCCCGTTGCAGTAAGCGTGAAGTTGGCCCCCGCGTTTATAGAGGGTACGCCCGTTGTTGCGGTGTTCGTCATGTTTGAGGTAATGGAAAGAGTCGTGGGGCGAATCGCGAATGTATCGAAGGAGCACGACGTAATTCCGAGCGCCGCGTCATTGATCTTTATTTTTGCGTTTCGGGCAGCGCCGGCGTAATTGATCGATGCCGTAGTCTTGCGGCCCGCGTCCGCCGCAATGAACGTCAAGCTTCCAAGCGCCTGCAACGATGTCATCGACGCGCAGACACCACCGCCCGTAGCGGCATCAACCAATGTCAGTGATACCGTGCCGGTGTATGCACTGCTTACTGCGTTTGCAGCATCAAGAGCAAGGATGGCAACCGTAAAATTGACGCCAGTCAATTTTGTATACAGATTGGTATGTGGAGAGGCACCTACCTCGACCGCATCAAACGATCCCACCGCAGCTGTCACCGTCAGCGTTGCGGCATTCGCCGCGAGACTGCCCGATGGGGCATTGGTTGCTGTGACCGCCATGCTCGAAGTGGGATTACCGTAGCTTGCTGCTGTCGCTGAGGTCACTTTTACGGTGACCGTACAGCTGGCGCTGGCGGCCAACGAGCCGCCAGTCAGACTAAGCGCCGCTGCACTCGCGGCCCCAGTCGCGACGCCGCCGCAACCGTTGGTAAGCGCTGGCGCCGCCGCGTTCTGAAGGTTAGTAGGGTAGGCGTCCGTAAAGGCAAGCCCGACAATCTGTTTGGTGTTTGGATTGGTAATCGTAATCGTCAACGTACTGGTACTGCTGACGCTGATCGAAGTGGGACTGAAACTTTTGGTTATTGTTGGCGCGATGTTGGTGCCGGCGACCTCTGTCAATTGACCATACCCGGCAGCGGTCAAGGCGGGATTTATACTGAAAGTTGACGTTCCACTTTCGGTTATGACGCCACTCGCAAGGGGCGTAAATGCTGTCGGGCGAACCTGGATGCCGCTGAATGTGGCAATACAGGTTCTTCCTCCCGAACTAATCTGACTGACCGTCGATGTAATCGTATTTCCGCTTAATACTGCAGGGCTGCTCGTAATCATATTGCTGCCCGAACCGCTGCAGGCAACAGATACCGTCACTGGGTTTGCGGTATTGAGTTGAAATCCGCTGGGTATGGTGAGTACCAGTGTGCCTAAGCCGATACCCCCCGGATTGTTTTCGCTCAGCACGGGACCGGTCAAACTTGTCCAGTTGGTGGTGCCCGCATTGTCAGCCGAAATACTGGTGCCGCCGCTGGTCGGCGTCACGGCTACACCGGGGGCCGCAAACGAACTCGTATACGTCAACAGCAGCAGGACGCCGTACACCCAAGCGAGCATGCGCGCACCCTGTCTGAGCATCATTATCGCCATTCGCCTCTGTTCAAAGCGAACAACGCGGTTGCATTTCTTATCGGCCGATAGTTGCTTGTAATTCGCGTTCCACATAAGCCGGTCCCGGATTGGTTGTATTCGGACAAGGCGGTTGGTTACAGGCAGTTGCCGTTATGACGTAAAACTCCAGCGGATTGCCTCCAGCAACTGTCCGGCCGCCCTCTTCAGAAGGTGGAAGAAGTGTGCAAGTCACGTTCACCGTTAGCCCAGTGAGGTCAGTGCCTGCCGGCATGGCTATCGCGGTCGGTGAAACGGGACAACTTCCCGCGCCCAAAGCGGCTGCCTGTTGCAATACCTTGTATGCGCCCCATTCAATGCCGGCGCGTGCAGCTTGCAAAGTCCTCGTCCCAACAACATCGCGCGCGGACGAGGTGTGTTGAAGGCCCGATACGGTGACGATAATCGCGCTCAGAATCGCCAGCATGACGATAAGGAAAATTGCGGTGGGCAACGCAAACGCGCTTTGCTTGTTAAGGCGCATTATTGACATGAATTTGATAGATGAGGCTCACTGTTCCGCTGGTGTCAGTCAGCCCGCTGGTGTCGGTCAGCGCGAGACTAAGGGTCACCAGCGCCTCGCGCTCGCTCGAACCGCTCGCATACGCGAAACTGCATGCAGAGACCTGGGAGGCGATCAATGCGCCAGCTACGGCCGGAGGTACTGGTTGGGTTAGCGCAATGGCATAGCCCGAATAGCGCAACATTTGCGTTCCGGAGCAGACGTAGCTCACGGGCGTATCGATCACCTGGAAGCGCTTTGCGGGTGAAGCAAGCGGAAAAAATGTCCCGGACGTAAACGCCACGTTCGATAGCGCTGCGCCGAAAGGCGCTGCGGCAACTCGACGGCTGGTGCCGGGTGCCTCGTAAGCACTGGCACCGATAATGCCGAGGTTGTACACCACGATTGAATCTCCCGACTGAACGCTCACCGCCGGACCGAGCACGTCAAACGAAGTATCGTTGGTAGTGAAATCGAGGGTGTCTCCGGGCCCCTGCTCGCGATAACGGCCAGCCGAACGGACATGCAAGAATTCAAGCGCCGTGCCGCTTACCCGCACACTATTCGGCAGGGCTTCGCGCACATCGCGACTGATGCGCCTCAAAACCGTATCGGCTGCGTCCACCAGCGCTGCGCGCCGCGACGTCTCAAAGAAACCTTCCACCGGCTTTCGAATAAACATCGCAACCATGCTGGCCAGCATGCCGGTTATTAGGATAACGATGACGGCTTCGGTCAACGTGAATCCGCGCATGCTTCGGCGGTCCGCAGTGAAACTGGCATTGCGCCTCGTATGGGCCATCATGGCGGCGAATTAGGCGCGTAGCGCAGACGATAGGCGCTCAACGAAAGTGAGTCGCTACCGCGCGTGACTGTCACGGTAATGCGCAAAGATGCGGCCAGGGGAATGCTTGCCTCCAGCTGTTGTTGTAAAACGCTCACGCTGGCGGAATAACCGTTGATGGTATTGCCGTTGATATCGGAGGCCGGGGACAGAGACAGCCCGTTGTAGTCGCTGACATTGTCAAAAGTGGACCGGCTTTCGCCGGCTTCAAACCCAAGCGGCAGCTTGCTTTCGTCGAAGGCGCCCCCCGGTCCACCGCTGCAATCGGC
>JBJMWI010000072.1:0-14882 GCA_045810225.1 Burkholderiales bacterium | reverse complement strand
ACGGTATTTTCCCATTTGCTCGACTTGTCGCCAGGCTGGTTCGAGCAGACGCGCACCGGAGAGATGATCTCGCGGCTCACAACGGATACCGCGCTGCTGGAACAGATCATCGGCTCCAGCTTCTCGATGGCGTTGCGCAACGCCTTGCTCGGCGCGGGTGCACTCGTCATGCTCATGCTCACCAGCTGGAAGCTGACGCTGCTGGTGTTGCTGACCGTGCCGGTGGTTATTGTTCCGATCGTTCTGTTCGGCCGCAGGGTACGCAAACTTGCCCGTGCCAGCCAGGATCGAGTCGCTGATTTGGGCGCCTATGTCGACGAAGCGTTGCATGAATTACGCACGCTGCAGGCCTATGGCCACGAGGACACCGATCGTGACCTGTTCGGGCGCCGTATCGAAGCAGCTTTCGAAATCGCGCGCCGGCGCGTCCGCGTGCGCGCCTGGCTCATCTCCGCGGTGATCGTGCTGGTGTTTGCCGGCATCGGCGTGATCTTGTGGATTGGCGGGCATGATGTATTGGCGGGCAAGCTCACCGCCGGAGAGTTGTCGGCATTCGTTTTCTATGCCGCGATGGTGGCGGCCGCCGCGGCAGCGTTGAGCGAAGTCATCGGAGATGTGCAACGTGGAGCGGGCGCGGCAGAAAGATTGATTGAAATTCTGGACACGAAGCCAGAGATCGTCGCACCAGACAACCCGATTCCATTTCCACCGCACGCTATTGGTTCGGTGGAACTGGAGGCGGTCACGTTCCAATATCCCTCGCGCCCTGGCATCGCGGCGTTGCAAGACTTCAGTCTGCGCGTCGCACCGGGAGAAAAGCTCGCGTTGGTCGGTCCTTCCGGAGCAGGCAAATCGACCGTGTTCCAGCTGTTGCTGCGCTTCTACGATCCTCAGCAGGGCGCGATCCGAATCGAAGGCATCGATATCCGCCGGGCCGATCCCGCGTTATTGCGCAAACGCATTGCGCTGGTCGCGCAGGACCCTGCCATCTTTGCTGCGAGCGTCAGCGAGAATGTGCGCTATGGCCGGCCCGCCGCGTCCGACAACGAGGTCAAGCAAGCATGCCATGCTGCATTCGCCACTGAGTTCATCGATCAGTTGCCCGAGGGCTTCGATACCTATTTGGGCGAGCGCGGCGTGCGTTTGTCCGGCGGCCAACGCCAGCGGCTCGCTATTGCGCGCGCGGTCCTGTCCGACCGCCCTATTCTCCTGCTCGATGAAGCGACATCCGCGCTCGACTCGGAATCCGAGCGTATGGTGCAGGTCGCGCTGCAGCGGCTGATGGAAGCACGAACCACGCTGATCATTGCGCACCGCCTGTCGACCGTAAAAAGCGTCGACCGCATTGCGGTTATCGATGGCGGGCGGCTAATCGGGGAGGGTACGCACGAAGCCTTACTGATTTCGAACCCGCTGTACGCGCGTCTGGCGGAATTGCAGTTTGGCGTGTGAACAAGATCCTGCGCGGATGGCAAGCGTTGGCTTAGCTGCCGGACCGATGATGTGCGCGCAATTCGTGCCGCCATTGCCACGGCGGTTCCGGTTCGCTGTCGCGCCACAGCCCGCGATGCTCACTTTGTGCTCGGCGCTCAGCTTCCAGATACAGCACGCGGTCCGCCGGAGCCAACTCGCGCAGATACTGCGTGTAGACCCACGCCGATCCGGATCGCAGCTGTTCGAGATTCGCATCCACGCCGCCGACTTCTATCTTGCCGAGGATGCGGCCGTAACGGTCGGTCTTGGACCATTCGATGACGACTTCCTGGCCGAATAACTGCCGGGCGAGCGTTTCCTTGGCGTGCGTGCCGAAGGCCTGCTTTTTCTCCGGAGCGTCGATCCCGGAAAGCCGTATGCGGAACTGCCGGTGCTCTGCTGTCAGTACCGTCACGGTATCGCCGTCGCTTACGCCGACCACGCGGCCTTCCAGCGTGGCCGCTGTCGCATGCAACGCGCATACCGCCAGCAGCATCAAGGCTGCAAGCGCAATCCTGTTCATCATTTCCCGGCCTGTGCGTACCGGTCAATCTATAGTTGTGCGCCCAGTATGACATCGTCTCGACGGTCGTGCTGCGGCCTACGCACGCATGCTGCTAAAATCGGGGTACCTTCCAACCCCTGCAAATCCATCCCACATGAGCTCCAAATTGTTCACGCCGTTCGAAATGCGCGGCGTCATGCTTCCCAATCGCATCGTGGTGTCCCCGATGTGCCAATACATGGCCCAGGACGGCTCGGCGAACGATTGGCATCTGATGCATCTCGGTCAATTTGCCATGGGCGCAGCAGGTTTGGTCATCACCGAGGCCACTCACGTCTCTGCGGTCGGGCGCATTAGCGCGCGTTGTCTGGGGCTCTACAGCGATGACAACGAAAAAACACTGCGACACGTGGTGGAGTTCTGCCGCAAGTACGGCGTGGTCCGGCTCGGTATCCAGCTTGCGCATGCCGGCCGCAAAGGATCTACCCATACGCCGTTCCAGGGCGGCAAGCCGCTCAGCGTTGAAGAAGGCGCATGGAAGACGGTTGCGCCATCGGCACTGCCATTCGGCCCCGGGTGGCACGTCCCTGAGCCCTTGAGCGAAAGCGGCCTTGCCGACACCAAACAGCAGTTCGTCGAATCCACCAAGCGCGCATTGCGCATCGGCTTCGATCTGGTTGAATTGCACGCCGCGCACGGCTATCTGCTGCATCAGTTCCTGTCGCCGATATCCAACCAGCGCACCGATCGCTACGGCGGCACGCTGGAAAACCGCATGCGTTTTCCGCTCGAAGTGTTCGAAGCCGTGCGTGCGGTCTGGCCGCAGGACCGTCCGCTCGGAGTGCGCGTGTCGGCCACCGATTGGATTGAAGGCGGCTGGACACCAGAGGAGACCGTGCTATTTGCCCGGGAACTCAAAACGCGTGGCTGCGATTTCATCGACGCGAGTTCCGGCGCGCTCGATCCACGTCAACAGATTCCGTTCGGACCGGGCTACAACGTTCCCTTCGCCGAAAAAATCAAGAAGGTCGCCGGCATTGCAACCATGGCGGTGGGCCTGATTACCAAGCCGGCACAGGCGGAAGAAATCATCAGCAGCGGGAAGGCCGATTTAATAGCCATCGCGCGTGCGGCCATGGACGATCCGCGCTGGGCGTGGCATGCGGCGCGCGAGCTGGGGGCCGAAGCAGCGTATGCCCCCAACTATGTGCGGGCCAGCCCTGCCGTGTGGAAACCTTGACCTTTTGGCACGTTAAATCTCGCTACGAAGACACGAAGGACACCAAAAAGAACGAAGTGCATATTGGACCAATGGATGCGAGCGAAGAAGATGTACGGTGCATGTCAGCGATGGTGCAAATCGAAAAACCATAATCTTTTTGCACTTGTCTTTCTTCGTGTCTTTGTGCCTTCGTGGTGAGACTGAAGGAACCCCTGAATGAGCGCAATAGCGCAAATCATTGACAGCCGCCGCCGAGATCTTGGCGGCTTCGAGGTCAGACGCATCCTGCCATATGGCGGCGGGCGCATGGTCGGGCCCTTTATTTTTCTGGATCACATGGGGCCGGTGCAGTTTGCGTCGGGCACAGGTATCGATGTGCGGCCGCATCCGCATATTTGTCTGGCCACGGTCACGTATTTGTTCGAAGGCGAAATCGAGCATCGCGATAGTCTTGGCATAGTCCAGACGATTCGGCCGGGCGAGGTCAACTGGATGACGGCCGGCAGCGGCATCGCGCATTCGGAACGCACCGGCGCTGCGCTGCGCGCACAGGGCCACAAGCTGCACGGCCTGCAGTCGTGGGTTGCGTTGCCGCTGGATGCCGAAGAAAGCGCGCCGGCGTTTCATCATTTTTCCGCTTCACAGTTGCCTGTGCACAGGCAAGACGGCGTGGTCGCGCGGTTGATTGCCGGAAACGCATTTGATCTGCGTTCGCCGGTACCGGTGTTCTCCAGTATGTTTTATGCCGACGTCGTCATGCAGGCCGGCGCAAGTCTTGCCATGCCGGACGATCATGCGGAGCGCGCCGCTTACATCGTGGAAGGCGAGGTCGAGGTGGACGGAAGCACGTTCGCCGCAGGCAGCCTGCTGCTGTTCGAAGAAGGCAAGTCGGCCCGACTGCGCGCTTTGGATGCTAGCCGGGTTGCCGTGCTGGGCGGTGCGCCGCTGGAAGGCCCGCGCCACATTTGGTGGAACTTCGTGGCGAGCTCCGCGGAGCGCATCGAACGGGCAAAGAGCGACTGGGCCAAGGGCAGGTTCGCCCGCATACCCGGTGAAACTGAATTTATCCCCCTGCCGCCATCGTAACCGGGTTTGCCAGCCAGGCGATTGCACCTGCATAGGACAGCCGCATAGGGGTGAGCACCGCTCGCCCGCCTTCCGTTGTCGAACCGGCTGGCACAAAGCGCTATAGTGTCCGGGCAGGTCAACCTATAACGGGGGGTACACCATGAAACTCTATTTCGATCCAATCAGTGTGAATTGCCGCAAGGTTGTCGCTGGGTTCGGACTCATGGGCGTGGATTACGAATCGGCGCATGTCGATTATTTCAAGGCGGAGCAAAAAGCGCCCGCGTATATGAAGATCAATCCCAATGGCGCGATTCCCGCGCTGGTCGACGGCGACATGCAGCTGTGGGAATCCAACGCCATCCTGCAGTACGCGGCCGACAAAAATGAATCATTCGGTTATTACCCGCAAGACCTCAAGATGCGCGCCGATATCAACCGCTGGCTGTTGTGGGAAGCGGCCCACTGGTTTCCGAGTAACTACATCTTTCTGGTTGAAAACGTCGTCAAACCCCTGCTGAAGGCGCAACCGGATCAAGCCATCCTCGACAAGGAAGCACCGAACTGGCACCGGCTGGCAAGCATCCTCGACGAGCGTCTCGCCAAGCAAAAATGGTTGTGCGGAGACAAGGTCACCCTGGCTGACATCGCTGTGGCCGCACCGCTGCATTTGCATCCCTACCAGAAAGTGCCGCTCGATGCGCATCCGAACCTGAAGCGCTGGATGACGCAGGGCATCGAGCAGCTGCCATGCTGGAAGGCAACGGATGCGGCGAAGCTGCTGGGCCTCGCGGCCTGACCGACTCCCGGCGCGGGCTCATCTTCCGTTATCCACAAGGACCGACATCATGCAGCGGGACAAGCCGGTACGTGCCTCCTTCAATTACACGCGGGACGATGGCACGGTTCCGGAGGTCTATTTCTACGACCCTCCACCGGGCACGGTGGTGCACCCGCCTGGCACTGACGCGCATGAGATGGCGATTTCGGATGGATGGTCCCGCGCCGATGATTTTTCGCTCGACCGGGAAGGCTTCGCGCTAAAAGCGTTTCGCAACCCGTTCGACCGCTTCGACGATGATGAAGCGGTGCGCAGCCAGTTCTACGAATCAGTTGCGGAATTTGTGCGTGCATCGGTGGGCGCCAAGCGCGTGATGGTGTTCGACCACACCATCCGCTCGAAGGTGAACGAGCAGCAGCAGACCGCGGAGCACACGACCACGCAGCGCGCGCCGGTGATGATCGTGCATTGCGACTACACGCCCGTCTCCGGACCGCTGCGCGTCCGGCAACTGCTACCTGCCGAAGCCGACGGGCTGCTGAAGCGCCGCGTAGCATTCTTCAATTTCTGGAAGCCGCTGAAGCGCCGTGTCGAAGAGAAACCTCTGGCGATGTGCGAAGTCACTTCAGCCACGCAGAACGACATGATCAAGATGACGTTACGTTATCGCGAACGCACCGGCGAGATCTTCGTGATGCGGCATTCGCCGGCGCATCGCTGGTGGTATTTTCCGGACATGACCCCGGAAAACGTCATTTTGCTGAAGACTTATGAATCGGAGACCGACGGGCGCGCTCGCTTTCTCGGGCACAGCGCCTTTGAAGATCCGAACACGCCGCCGAATGCGCTCGTGCGCGAGAGCATCGAGATACGCACGATGGCTTTTTTCTAGAGACTGCCGACAATGCTGCCCGATGTTTTTTCGCTCTCAGGCCGCGCCGCGCTTGTCACCGGCGGCAACAGCGGCATCGGTTTGACACTCGCGCTGGCACTGCGCGAGGCAGGCGCCAAGGTTGCAATTGGCGGTCGTCGCGCAGACCGTAATGCCGCGGCGCTGGCCAAGCTCGGCGGCGACAGTCCATCAGCGGCGGCTGTGGAGCTGGACGTATGCGATGAAGACTCGGTCGAGCGTGCAATTGCTGCCGTGGTAGAGCGATTCGGCCGCATCGACATTCTGGTCAACAACGCCGGAGACGTGAACCGCAAATCGGTTATGGAGCTCGATCGCACCGATTGGGACCGCGTCATGGCTATCAATATGACCGGCCCGTTCCTGTGCACCAAGCATGCCGCGCGCCGCATGAAACAACAGGGCAGCGGCAAAATCATCAACATCGCATCGGTGTATGGCCTGACGGCGCCGAGCAAAGGGCTGCAGGTCGCCTACACGGCGTCCAAGCACGGCGTCATTGGTCTTACGCGCGTCAATGCGGTGGAACTCATGCCACTCGGCATCCAGGTCAATGCGATTGCGCCGGGTTATTTCTTTACCGAAATGACCGGCGAATTGCGCGGAACGCCGCTTGAGACCGCCATCAAGAAACGTACGCCTGCCGGGAAATTGGGCGAGACGTCACAACTGATCGGTACTTGCCTCTACCTCGCTTCGGCGGCCTCGGACCATGTCAGCGGAATCTGTATTCCAGTGGATGGCGGATATCTCGCTTCAGACGGATTGGAACGGGGCTAAGCGCGATCGCTTTTGCGGACTGTCTTAAAATACCAGACGCACCAGATACAAGCTGACGATCGGAAACACGAACAGCAGGATCACGCGCAGGAAGTCCGACGCCAGAAAAGGGATCACTCCCTTGAAGGTTTCCATCATCGGCACGTCCTTGGCCAGGCTGTTGATGACGAAGATGTTCAGGCCAACTGGTGGGTGAACCAGGCCGATTTCGACCACCATCAGCATCAGAATGCCGAACCAGATGGCTTTCTCGGTGTGTTCGAGCCCCCACAGATCGAGCCCCATGATGGCCGGGAAAATGACCGGAATGGTCAGGATGATGGTGGCAAGTTCATCCATGAAAAATCCCATGATCACGTACATCACGATGACAATGGCCACGATGGCCAGCGGCGACCAGCCAACGTGCGTAACCCAGTCGGCCAGTTCGCGCGGCATCTGCGACAGTGCCAGTGCGCCGTTCAACATGTCGGCGCCGAGGAAGACCATGAAAATCATGCCGGAGGTAACTGCGGTCCCGAGAAAACTGCGGCCGATCGCCTTGAGCGTCAGTTCCCGGCGCAACAGCGCGGCGACGAACGTGCCGGCGGCTCCGACCGCCGCGCCTTCGGTCGGCGTGAAGAATCCGCCGTAGATCCCACCGAACACCAGGACGAATACGGCCGCGATCGGCCAGATTTCCAGGAACGAACCAAAGCGCTCGGCCTTAGAGGCACGCGGTTGCGCCGGCCCAAGTTCAGGACGCAATGTCACAGTAATGGCGATGACGATGCAGTAGCCGATCGCGGCGATGATGCCGGGGATGAAGGCCGCCATGAACAGTTTGGCGATATTGGTTTCCGTCAGGATGGCGTAGACCACCAGCGGCACCGAGGGGGGGATCAGGATGCCAAGCGTGCCGCCGACGGCGAGCGTTGCCGTGGCAAGGCGGCCTGAGTAATTCAGCCGGCGCATCTCCGGCAACGCGACCTGCGCCAGCGTTGCCGCGGTGGCAACCGACGATCCACATACCGCGCCAAACAACGCGCAGGCCACGATCGCCGCCATCGCTACTCCGCCGCGCAAATGTCCGATCAACGAACTGGCGAACTTGAACAGCGAACGGCTCAAGCCTCCCTGGGTTGCGAACTGCCCCATCAGGATAAACAGCGGAATGACGGACAGGTCGTAGCTGGAAAAGCGCGCATAGATCGCGCCCTTCAGATGGTTCAGCAGGGAAGCATCGCCGGCGAGGATCCAGTAACCAATAGCGCCGGGCAAAAACATTGCGACCGAGATCGGCACGCGCAGGACCATCAACGTCAGCATGGCGCCAAACAGCGAAATGCCCAGCCCGAAATTACTCATTGCTTCGCTTCTTTCCAGGCCACGCGAGCGGTGTGCAGCGCGGTCAACGCGGTGAGCAGCAAACCCGGGACAGTTGCGGCGTAACCAATCCACAGCGGAAATCCGAGGATCATGGTGCTTTCGTGGCTGGCAAAAGCATCGAGTGCTCCAATCCAAGTGCGCCATGTAAGCAATGCCATGACAATGGCGAACAACAGTGAACCGATGGCGTCCATCCTGCGCTGCTTTTTACGATGAAGGTGCACGGTGAAGAAATCAACGGTGAGATTGCCGCCCCGCAACTGGCACCACGGCAACATCAGCGCGATGCACCCGGCCAGTACGACCTGCACCAACTCGAAGTCTCCCTGAATTGGCTGGAAACCGAGCGAACGCATCGTGATCGATGCCACGGACATCAAGGTGATGCCGGTCAGGATTGCGCCGCCGGCCAGCGCAGACAAGGCGGCCAGCTGTTCGATGAAGCCTGGCCTGCCAGCGGCCGGGGTCGCGCTCATGTTCATGACCTGAATCGGGGCGGCCAGCCGCTTTGAAGTCGAGGTGCTTTTATTATCGGGCGGCCAACTGTTGGATGTCCAATATTCTTGCCGCTGCTGCGGCGGCGAGGATTGCCTGGCTACGTCGGCGGAGCGACCACCACCTTGTCGTAGGGATGGCGCCGCGTAATAAGCTTCGAATGCAAAAACACGTCCAGCGCGGTCTCATAGTGAGCTGGGTCGATGTCTATAGCGCCTTCCCAGCAGCCGAGGTGCTGATAGTCGTGTATCGCGGCGATCATGGCGTCCGGTGCTATGTCCGGGAAGAACGATTGCAGCGCCAGCGCCACAGTTGCGGCTGGCGCAGTCTGCACCCAGGCGCGTGCCTTGCGGTAGGCTCGCATAAAACGTATTGCGTCCGGTGAGGAAAGCCAGCGCGGCAGAGCGGCAAGGCTGCTGAAGGCGACTGGTCCGATCGCTTCGCCCACCGAGGCCACGACATCGGCCAATCCCTCATGATGCAACTGTTGCGGATAGGGTGCCTGTTCGTGGTACCAGTCGCCCTGGCCGTTACGAAACGCGTTCATCGATTTTTGCGGACCGCCGGCGTCGATGCCCGAAGTCTTGTCGAGCGAGACGCCTTTCTTGTGCATGGCATAAGCCAGCATTGCCTGCGGCTGGCCGCCGTGCGCGAACATGAATTTGCCGGTGGTGAGCTTCGCCCACCCGAATTCAGGAACAGGATTGCGCGAGGCGATCAGAAAGCCGTCGCGCTGGTTGATTTGCGCGAAATTCACGTACGGCGGGCGTTCGCCCTTCTCCAGATAAGGCCACGCGCCGGACACGGCGGTTTGCGCGACATGAACGGTCCCGGAAACGAGCATCTCACCAACGGTCTTCCCCGGAGCCATGACCGTGTAGGTGGGTTCGAAGCCCTCGGCCGCAAAAAAACCGCCAGCAATACCGGCGATAAGCGGGCTGTAGAACGTGGAATGGCGATACACCATCAGATTGAGAGTTCCCATCGCCAGCATTATGATTCGTTCCGGCAAATTGTGCCGAAGCATCCGCCGGAAGAACATGTCGCACAGCAGGCGTAGGGGAATCTTCAGTCTGATCCGCAGCCGCCAGGATGCACTCAATGTAGTGACCGACACGTCGATCGTATTCCTGCTCATTGCTGCTTTTCTTGCGACCCTCTATGTCATCGAAGGCGAGCGCATCCTGCTTCACGTCGGCCTGTTTGGATTTCTGGGCGTCCTGCTGTGGCGCTTCAAGAGTCCGATTGCCGCGCTCACACTGCTAATTGAATCCATCATGTGGATGTTCGTCACGCTGGCGCTGTTTCTTGACACCGGCGATCTGAACCGGATTTATGTGTCGATTACCGTGATTGCGATTTTCGCCAGCATTCGCGCGGCCGAGGCGACGCTGAAGCTTCTCGGACGCTACGCGGCCGAGAATACGACTGAGGTGTGAGGACTGAGGACTGAGTAAAAGATAAACAGGTGACTAAGTGATAAGCATTGAGCACTGCGTGGAAGGCAGGGAAACAGCCCTAACGGACCGAGGTGCCAATCTTCTTGTTGTTCCAGTTCGTTGCTCTTCGTGTCCTCGCGTCTTAGGGCACACTCACGGCTGCAGCTGCCGTGGCAGCGTTTTGGAGTTCACTCAGCGCTCATATTCTCGTCCCGTCTTGGCTTTTCTTCGTGTCTTCGTGTCTTCGTGGTGAGCGTTTAGGACTTCATAGTCCCTCTTTTTGCTCAGTCCCCATACCTCAGTCCTCAGTCCTCGTTTGTACACTCTTCGCGTTAACTAACCATATCCCGGTACCGACCATCGCGAGCGCGCCAACAAAAGCAGGGCGCATCGGTTCGCTGAGAACCAGCGCGCCCATGACCACGCCGAACAGCGGCGTGAGAAATCCGAACACGGCCAGGCGTCCCGCGAGATAGCGGGTCAGCAGCCAGAACCACGCCAGATAAGTTGCGAAGGCCACAACAACGCCTTGGTAGACGATACTTGCTACGGCCAGCGGCGTGACGTTGATCACGCCGGGCTCACCCATTAGCCAGGATGCGGCAGGCAATGCGGCCGAGGATACGGCGAGCTGATAGAACAGCACCTTTGCGGCGCTAATGCGCGTGAGGCCGGTGGCGCGAATCCAGACTGTGGTTGCCGCCCAAAAGATACCGGCGAGAACTCCGAATGTATCGCCAAGCAGCGATGCAGGCGACGAGGCGAAGCCGTCGCCAAAGGCGGCGACGATGCCGCCAAAAGCCAGCAGCACTCCCAGCCACTGTGCTGCATGCAGACGCTCTCCGGGCACGAACCAGTGCAGGCCGAGGGCTGTCAGGCACGGCGCTGTATAGAGGAACACCACCATGCGCGATGCGCCGGTATGCGCCAGCCCGGCGTAGACGAACAGGAATTCCCCTGCAAACAGCGCCCCGGCAATCAGTCCCGCTCGCAAAGTGCCGTCGTTCTGCATCAACGGAATGTCGCGCATGCGCGCCCATAACAGGATCAGCAGGGTGGCGAGCACAGAGCGCAAACCACTTTGCATGACAGGAGAGATGTCTACAGCGGCGAGTTTGATTACAACATTGTTGAAACCCCACACGAAGCAGCACAACACCATCGTCGCCAACGCGACGGAATCCAGCGGTTTACGATGCATGAACAATCAGAAAAATGACAAAGGCGCTAGGGTACTGGATCAGTCGCCCCGCCTCGCCGCTAATTTTTTTAGCAGTGGTCCTTGCAAAGGCCGGCAACCTGAGCTGCATGTTCTGAGACAATTGCGATCCATTGCCCGGCGCAGTGGTTCAAGGCGGGTACGGGGAAAGGAAAAAACATGGTCGATGTTGCCGGCTACCGGCGGCCCCCGAAGGGGACACAGCCCGAATATCTGCATGCGCCTTACGCGTCCACGCGCAAGCGCGCGCCGACTCGCCCGCTGGTGTTGCTGCCGCATACCCTGACAGAAATCACCGGACCCCTGTTCGGACAGGAAGCCGTCCGTCCGGAAGACGCTGACCTCACACGCCAGCACGCAGCGGCGCCGGTGGGTGAACGAATCATCGTCAGCGGACGCGTGCTGGACGAACATGAGCGCCCGATTCCGGACACGTTGGTAGAGATCTGGCAATGCAATGCCGCGGGCCGTTATCGGCACCAGGTCGACAATCACGATGCTCCGCTGGATCCTAACTTTACCGGCGCGGGGCGCGTGCTTACCGGCCCGGACGGGGAATACCGCTTTGTGACCATCAAACCGGGAGCCTATCCCTGGCGTAACCACCCTAACGCCTGGCGCCCCGCCCATATTCATTTGTCGCTGTTCGGGCGTGCGTTTGTCACACGGCTGGTAACGCAGATGTATTTTCCCGGCGATCCGCTGCTGCCGCACGATCCAATTTTCAACAGCACTGCCAATGAACGCGCGCGCTACCGGCTGGTGGCTGATTTCGATCTAGACACCACGGTGCCGGAGCACGCGCTGGGATATCGCTTCGACATTGTGTTGCGCGGGCGTAATGCGACGCCGCTGGACAAGTGACATGCACCTGACCGCCACCGCATCGCAGACTGTAGGCCCCTACTTCCGCATCGGACTCGAACCGCTCTACATCGACGACCTCGCGCCATCCGCACAGGCGCCCCGAAAAATGTTGATTCGGGGGCGCGTTCTGGATGGCGATGGCCAGCCCGTCAATGATGCCATTCTCGAAATTTGGCAGGCGAACGAGCATGGCAGATACGCGCATCCCGACGATACCCAGAACAAGCCGCTTACGCCTGGGTTCACCGGCTTCGGCCGCGTGCCGGTTGATGACAATGGCGCGTTCCGCTTCAGCACCATCAAGCCGGGAAGTGTTGTCGGACCGCGTGGCATGCCGCAGGCGCCGCATCTGCTGGTCGCGATCTTCATGCGCGGACTGCTGATTCATTTGCTCACGCGCATGTACTTCCCCGGCGATTCAGGCAACCAGCACGATCCGGTGCTTCAGCTAGTTCCCCCGGATCGGCGCGCTACGCTCGTCGCCAACAAATCCGCCGATGTTCTGGAATGGAACGTGGTGCTGCAGGGTGAAGGCGAGACTGTATTTTTCGACTACTGACCGGTCGTTCACAAACGTGACCCGATATCTGGATCCATTGTTTCGGACCGACGCCATGGTCGCAATTTTCTCCGACCAGGGCCGGCTGCAGGGCATGCTCGACTTCGAGGCCGCCCTGGCGCGCGCGCAAGCGTACACCGGTGTGATTCCCAAGAGTGCCGCACCGTCGATCGGTGCGCAATGCCAGGCGAATCTGTTTGAAATCGACTCGCTGGCACGCGCCGCGTCGCTTGCCGGGAATCCGGCTATTCCGATGGTGAAGGCCTTGACGCAACGGGTTGCCGGAAATGATCAGGAAGCTGCAGGCTACGTTCACTGGGGCGCGACCAGCCAGGACGCCATGGACACCGGCTTGGTGCTGCAGTTGCGCAGCGCGCTGGCGCTGATTGATGCCGACGTTGCCCGCCTGTCGGATGCGTTAGCCGATCTCGCGCTTCAACACGGCAAGACTTCGATGCCTGGACGCACCTGGCTGCAGCATGCGGTGCCGATTACCTTTGGGCTGAAAGTTGCCGGCGCGTTGAGCGCGGTGGAACGACATCGAATGCGGTTGCGAGAGCTGCGCGCCCGCGTGCTAGTGATTCAGTTCGGGGGCGCCGCCGGGACGCTGGGTTCCCTCGGTGCGCAGGGGGTCGAAGTTTGCAACGCATTGGCCACGGATCTGAAGCTCTGCAGTCCGGACATGCCATGGCATGCGCATCGTGATCGTGTGGCGGAAGTCGCTACGGTTCTCGGCTTGCTGACGGGCACGCTCGGCAAGATCGCGAAAGACATTTCGTTGCTTATGCAAACCGAGACCGCCGAAATCACAGCGCGTGACATGCCAGGCAAGGGCGGCTCTTCGACCATGCCGCAGAAGCACAATCCCGTGGATGCGGCGAGCGTGCTTAGCGCGGCCATCCGAGTGCCCGCACTGGTATCGGTGATGTTGTCGGCCATGGTGCAGGAACATGAACGTGGCCTGGGAAATTGGCATGCGGAATGGGAAACACTGCCCGAAATCTGCATGCTGTGTTCCGGTGCCTTGTCGCATTTGATTCAGGTCATTGAAGGCCTGCAGGTCAACACGCAACGCATGCGTCATAACCTGCATGAGACCGGCGGCCTGATCATGGCCGAAGCAGCGTCCGCTGCGCTGGCGCGGAAAATCGGCCGTCCAGCCGCACACGACCTCATCGAGGCGGCATCGCGACGTGCGCTCGAACACAAAGTCTCTTTGCTTGAAGTGCTGACGGATGACAAGAAAGTGCGCCAGCATTTTTCCTCAGGTGAACTGGAACGCTTGCTTGATGCTTCCGCCTATCTGGGCGCCGCCGAAGCTTTTGTCGCCCGAGTGTTGGCTGCACGTTCCGGCGAAACCAAATAGCACGCTATCCGCTCCAGATGCATCTATAACAAGAAAGACATCGCATGAAAATTGCAAACATTGCGGACCTGCGCGAGTTGGCGTGGCGGCGCTTGCCGCGCGTGCTGTTCGACTATATCGACGGCGGAGCACAGGACGAAGTCACGCTGCGTGCCAATCAGGAAGATTTTGGTCGCATCAAGCTCGTGCAGCGCGTGCTGCGAGACGTCTCGGCGCGCGATCATTCGGTCACCGTATTAGGCCAGAAATACAACTTGCCGCTGATCCTTTCTCCCACCGGGATGACCGGGCTTTTCTGGCCCAACGGCGCGTTGGAGGCAGCACGCGCGGCAAGCGCTGCCGGCGCGGGATTTTGCCTGAGTTCGATGTCCACCTCGACTGCCGAAGACATCGCAAAAGTAGTCAAGATGCCGACTTGGTTCCAGCTCTATGTCATGCGCGATCGCGGCATGTCGCGCGAATTGATCGAGCGCGCGAAGGCCGCAGGCTGCTCGGCGCTGGTACTAACCGTAGATCTGTCGATGCAGGGCCAGCGTGATCGCGACGTACACAATGGACTGACCATCCCGCCCACGCTACGTGTTTCGAATCTGCTGAATTTCGCCACGCGTCCCGGCTGGGTGTGGCGTTATCTGACGGGACCCAAAGTTTTGCCGGCAAGTTTGATCAAGCCCGGGCAGAACACGTTGTTCACCATCGCGGGCTATGTCAACTCACAATTCGACCAGTCGGTCACGTGGAAGGATATCGAGTGGGCGAAATCAATCTGGGGCGGGCCACTTGCCATCAAAGGCATACTGGATGCTGGCGACGCAAAGTCCGCCGTGGAC
>JBJMWI010000071.1:0-26006 GCA_045810225.1 Burkholderiales bacterium | reverse complement strand
GAGCGGCGATGCAACGGTCGATCACATAAATTTCGGCCCACAGGCTTCTTACAATACTGTCAAAGCAGGCGTAGTCACCGCCGGGATCGCCGCAAGCCGCGACAACGAGGGTACGGGCCGGTCGGGCTTTGCCGGCTCCATCAATCATTCGTTCCTGTACGGTCCATTCAGTACGCAATTTTTTGCGCGCCGGTTTACCGAGGATTACAGTGTGCTTGGGTTTACGCCGCTCGACCAACCCAAGTTCCAGGGATCTGCCGGCATCAGTTACGGCAGCGGGTATACCGGTAGCATAAGCCTCGGCTACGCGGTACAAACAGTATTCGGCGGGGCGACGGACCAGCATTCGACCACGCTGGGCTACAGCCGCACGCTTTCGAGCAATCTTTTGATCTTCGCCAACGTGAGCCGCATAGTGGATACTTCCACTGGCTACGCTTCATTCCTGGGAATTTCCTATTTTCCCGCAAGTGGACTACTGGCCAACGCAAGTCATGTGAAGACCAAAGACGGCGCTACCGCAACCCAGCTTGAATACTCGAAGACTCCACCCATCGGAGAGGGCATTGGCTACCGCGTGCTTGCGCAGCGTTCCGAATCCGGAAGCAGCGTGAATGAAAGCATCTCGCCTTTTGTCCAGTACAACGCACGCTCGGCGATTCTTATTGCCCAGGGCACGCAATTTGTAAACACCAGTAGTTCGGGGGTATATCAACTGTCAATTGCGGGCGCCGCAGCGTATATCGGAAACGATGTGTATTTCAGCCGTCCAATCAACGACAGCTTTGCTTTAGTGAACATCGATCCACCGCTGTCCGGCGTGCGCGTGCTGAAAAGCAGCGCAGAAATCGGCGTCACTAATGCAGGCGGCACGGCATTTGTTCCAGATCTCGGCTCCTACCAGGTAAATGACGTAGCAATCCAGTCCAAAGACATCCCGCTTGATTATGCGGTGACCAAATCCGCACAGAAAATCCGGCCGCCATTGCGTGCCGGTGTGGTGGCCCGTTTCGACATCATGCGTGTTCGCGCGATTACCGGGCGGTTGCAAATCCGAAGCGATGACAGTACACGGCCGCTCGAAAACTATGAGTTTGTGCTTACCGGTAAAGCAGCCACACTCCGGCTCAGCACGATACGCGGAGGAGATTTCTACGCTGAAAACGCGGCGCCGGGACGCTACTCCGCAGAGTTGCACGTCGAAGACAAAACCTGCAGGCTGGAATTGACTGTACCGGACAGCCATGAAATTGTTACCGATCTTGGAGAGCTATTCTGTGAGACCGTGCATTAGATTTTGGTTGTTTGGTGCGCTGGCAATCCTTCCTGGCCTAGGCCACGCGGCGTTGTCATGCTCGGTGGTCGGCGTGTCTTTGAACTTCGGAAATTACGACGATTCATCCGTCGCAAATACGGACGTTTCCACCACATTTTCCGTAAGCTGCTGCCGCAATCCGCCGGGCAGCAACGCAACGCTCACCGTGACTATTGGGCCTAGCGCCAATTCGACAGCCGGGAATCCGATTCTCACGCGCCAGATGAAAAACAGCAGCAATGGCGATGTAATGACTTACCAGCTGTACTCGGGGTCGTTCGGAGGAACAATTTGGGGCGACGGCGTGATTGGTGGATCGGCCTGGGCGCAAGCGATCACCACCAATAGTAATTGTCCCTTTTTGGCGTCGATTCCCGTGAGCTCCGCAATATTCGGCCGCATCTTTCCTCAACAGGCAGTCAGTGCCGGAACTTATGGCGATACTGTCACCATAACGATTCTGCCTTGAGCGGAATCACCCGCGACCACTGCAGCCGCGGCCGTTGACTAAGTGACGTTACGGCTGAAACGAATCGTCCCGTTTTGCATCCCTTCCTGCACCACGGAAATGCCTCCTGCCGCGATCATCCATTCCAGACGGTGGTCGCGATACTGACGCACTACTTGACCGCTTTTCAGCATCTGCCCGAGGTCGGGCATCTTGTCCAGTGCTGCCTGCATCTGCGCTTTGACCCTGGCCACACTATCGCGCTGGTTAACGCGATTGAACCAGGCGAG
Organism: Burkholderiales bacterium; assembly: GCA_045810225.1. Lineage (GTDB taxonomy): Bacteria > Pseudomonadota > Gammaproteobacteria > Burkholderiales > JACQAP01 > JACQAP01. The sequence continues at coordinate 23,953 of JBJMWI010000071.1, read as the reverse complement.
CAGCTTCGATCCCTTGCGCGGTAGATAACCGTACCCGGCCGAACGGTTCAAATAGGGTATCACCGCGACATCTCCCCAGCCGAAGGCCTCGCCATTCATCCAGCCCCGATCGCCGAGCTGGCGCTCGAGCCAGCCCTGTAATTGTTCAATATTGTTTTTCGCGTAGGCAGTCAACTTGTCTGCCAGTATCCCGGCGGCGCGCTGGTAACGAAGCACTTCGAACGTTCCCCAGTTGTTTTGCTCGTATTGAGTATCCATGACGTCTTCGATCATGCGAACGCGTGCGCGTTCCGCCGGCGCTTTCGGCAACAGCGGCGGGTTGGGCCATTTGTCCTCGATGTACTCGAGTATTACTGTGGAGTCGAACACACTGAAACTGTCATCAATTAGTGTCGGGACTTCGGCGCGTGGATTCGATTCCACGAATTCGCCACCGGCTTTGCCCACGGCCATTCCATCGGGGATTGCGGTTTGGTATTCGATATTTTTTTCATTCAAAGCGATCTTGACTTTCATCGCATACGCCGACAGTGGATGCTCATAGAGCTTCAGCATTTTCTTCTCCTCGACATTCAGTGACCTTGGCAGCGCACGCGAACGGGATTCACGGCACCAGAACAACCTTACCGGTTACGCGCTTGTTCAGCACTTCATTGAGTGCTTCGGCCGCCCGCTCCAGTGGATAGACGGCGTGGATATGCGGTTTGATTTTTTCCGCAGCGTACATGGCCATCAGTTCCCAGTTGTTCTCCCGGTTGTGTTCGGGCTCGTTCCTGGTAAAAGCACCCCAGAACACGCCGACGATCGAGCAGCCCTTCAACAGCGTGAGATTCAGCGGCACCTTGGGAATGTCGCCGGCCGCAAAACCCACCACCAGAAAACGGCCGTTCCAGGCCATGTCACGAAGCGCAGGTTCCGAATAAGGGCCTCCCACCGGATCGTAGATCACATCGACGCCTTTGCCCCCCGTGAGCGCCTTTACGCGCGCGCGCAGGTCTTCAGATCCGTAATTGATGACCTCATCCGCGCCGTTGTCCCGGCATACTTTCAATTTCACATCGCTCGAGGCCGCCGCGATGACGCGGGCGCCCATCGCCTTGCCTAGTTGGATCGCAGCGAGCCCGACGCCGCCAGCGGCACCAAGCACGAGCAGGGTTTCGCCTGCCTTGATGTCCGCCCTGTCTTTCAACGCGTGATACGAAGTCCCGTAGGTCAGCACGAAAGCAGACGCGGGGACGAAGTCCATGCTTGCGGGCATGGCAATGGTGCGATCGGCATCCACCACCATCTCCTCGGCGAAGCCGCCCCAGGTATTAAACGCAATGACGCGATCGCCGACTTTTACTCGCGTTACGCCTTCACCTGTTTGCTTGACGAGGCCGGCCACTTCTCCACCGGGCGAAAACGGCATCTCCGGTTTGAACTGATATTTGCCCTGGATGATCAGCGTATCGGGGAAATTTACGCCGCACGCCTTTACGCTGATGACGACCTGTCCGCTGCCAGGGGTCGGCGAAGGCACATCCTCGACCACCAGCTTCCCGGGCAATCCCCATTCCTTGCATAGAACAGCTTTCATGGTTCTCCAGATCAGTGCAGTACGGTTTAGGCTTGGGTGCCGCCTTTGATCATTTTCTCGACCTGCTGCCAGCCGGCTTCTGCCATCGGCCGCGCGCGCTTGCCTTGTTCCAGCGCATGCGCGCTCGCAGCGGTTCCATCTTTGACCCTGCCCATGATGCCTTGCAGGATGCCGGCCAGGCGAAACATGTTGTACGCCATGTAGAAATCCCAGTTCGCGATTCCATCGCGTCCGGTGCGCCGGCAATAGGCGGCAACATATTCTTGCTCGGTCGGAATACCGAGCGCTCTGAAGTCGACCCCCATCATGCCGCGGAACTGTCCCGGCGTAAGCCGCCAGGTCATGCAGTGATAGGAAAAATCCGCGAGGGGGTGACCCAGCGTGGACAATTCCCAGTCGAGCACAGCAAGAATCCTGGGCTCGCTCGAATGAAAGATCACGTTATCCATGCGGTAGTCGCCATGGACGATGGTCGTTTCATCACCAGCCGGAATATTCTTCGGCAGCCACTCGATGAGGTTTTCCATGGCCTCAATGTGCTCGGTCTCCGAGGACCGGTATTGCTTGATCCAGCGATTGATCTGCCGTTCGATGTAATTGCCAGGCTTGCCATAGTCGGCCAGCCCGATCTTTGAGTAGTCGAGGGAGTGCAGCAATGCGATCACGCGATTGAGCTCATCGAAGTAAGCGCCCCGCTCCGGCGTGCGGATCTGTGGCAACGACGGCTCCCACAGCACGCGGCCCGCCACATAGTCCATAACATAAAACGCCGTGCCAATGATTGCGTCGTCCTCGCACAGGCAATAGGTCTTTGCAACTGGAAATCCGGCACGGTGTAGCGCGGTTATCACGCGGTATTCGCGATCCACCGCGTGTGCTGAAGGGAGCAGTTTGCCGGGCGGTTTGCGCCTCAGCACATAGCGGCGGTTTTGTGCCTTCAGAAGAAACGTCGGATTGGACTGGCCTCCCTTGAACTGCTCGACATCTAGTTTGCCGGAGAAGCCTTCCACATGTTCATGCAGATAGCGCTCGAGACTAGCTGTGTCGAAACGATGCCGCTCCGGCACGGGCATCGTGCCGATGAAATCGTCTTGCATGGGAACTGTTGTCCTTCGCTGGAGGCTGCGGCGAGAATACCACCCTCGCCAAACGGGTGGCAACGCGACTAGAGCGCACCATGCTGCATGCTAGAATCCGGCGACCTCATTGCCCCGACATTCATCCAACCATTCAGCCATGAAAGTCTTCAAGGATCGGGTCGCTGTCGTGACGGGAGGCGCAAGCGGGCTAGGCCGTGCCATGGGACTGCGTTTTGCGCGCGAAGGCATGAAGATCGTGCTTGCGGATATCGAAAAAGACGCATTGAATCGGACCGAAAAAGAATTCAAGGACGCGGGCCATAGCGTATTGGCCGTGCGAACCGATGTCTCCAAAGGTCGTGACGTTGAAGCCCTCGCCGACAAAGCCTTCGATATGTTCGGCGGCGTGCATGTCGTCTGTAATAACGCCGGAGTCGCGCCGGGCGGTACGGTCTGGGAACAAACGGAAAAAGATTGGCAGTGGACGCTGGGCGTAAATGTCTGGGGCGTCATCCACGGCATTCGCGTATTCGTGCCACGCATGCTGGAACAAAACGTGGAAGGCCATGTCGTCAACACCGCATCGGTCGCAGGACTGCTATCCCTGCCCGGCATGGCCATGTACTGCGTGTCAAAACATTCGGTGGTCGCACTAACCGAATGCCTACACCATGATCTGGCCGAGTTCGGCGCCAAAGTCAGGGCTTCCGTACTGTGTCCTGCATTCGTTCCCACCGGGATTTCGAATTCGGAGCGCAACCGGCCAGCCGGTTTGCGGGACGACAAGTTCAAGTCCGCAGTAGATTTGCAACGCGAGGAGCAACTGCGTCATGCAGTCAAATCCGGGCGGGTTTCCGCGGATCAGGTGGCCGATCTGGTATTCCAGGCCATCGCAACGGACAAGTTCTACATTCTCCCGCATCAGCGCATAAAGCCCACCATCGAGACGCGGCTGCAGGACATTCTGCTCGAGCGCGATCCGACCAATACACTAAATCGTAAACCGACCTGACAATCAGTCCAGTGCGTGGCCGCGCTGCGCGTTAACGTACTAGATCAGGCGTTCCTTGTTGAAGAAAGCCTTGCGCCAGCGCGTAACGGTTACCTTTTCAAACAAGCCAGCCTTGGTAAAGGGATCGTTTGCGATAAATCGTTCGGCTTCCTTACGATCATCCGTATCCACGATCAGAAGTCCACCGTCGCCACCGGTGCCGTCATCCTCGATCAGCGCGCCGGCCGCAAGCAAAAGTTGCTGCTGGCTGGTCAAGTATTCGAGATGTGCGGGCCGATTGTCAGCGCGCACTTTGCTGCTGCCGGCTTTGTCCTTGGTTTGTATTGCGTAAGGCACTTGAGCGCTCCTTGTGGGTTCTAGGACGATGGTTTTATGCCGCCTTGCGGGTATTTTTCCTGATGAACTCAGACATGCGCATGATGCCTTTCTCGATGGCCTCATTTGAAGCGGCGTAGCTGAAACGGATGTGCTGGCCTTCGTTCGGCACGCGCGGACCAAAATGAATATCCGCAAGCACGGCAACGCCGGCCTCGTTGAGCAGGCGTTTGCGAAATTCCTCTGAATCCGCCGCGCCGATCAGTTTGCAGGCGTCTGTGACATTGGGCCAGGCGTAGAAGGCGCCTCCGGGATTCTGGCACGCCACGCCCGGCACCTTGTTCAGCAGTCCCACAATAAGATTGCGGCGGGACAAGAAACTGTCGCGCATGGTTCTGGCATCGTCCTGCGGCCCATTCATGGCTTCCACGGCCGCCCACTGGGAGATCTGCGATGCACAGGAATCGGTGTTGGTGACCCAGCGCGTAAATATTGGAGCGAGTATTTTGTTTGCGGCGAAGCCAAGCCGCCAACCTGTCATTGCCCACGTCTTCGATGCGCCATCGCAAATGATGGTGCGTTCCATCATGCCGGGAAATTGGGTCAACGAACAAAATTCGCCGTCGTAACACAGCTGCGAGTAGATTTCGTCGGCGAACACCCAGACCTGCGGATGTTTGCGCAGAATTCCGGCGATCGCTTCCATGTCCATCTTCGGGATGATTCCGCCAGTCGGGTTCTGTGGTGAATTCAAAATCAGCAGCTTTGTCTTTTGCGTAATCGCTGCTTCCAGTTCCGCCGGATCGAAACTGAAGTTGCGCGATTCACGCAAATAAAGCGGCACGCCGACAGCACCCATGGCTTTGATCTGCGATTCATAGATTGGAAACCCCGGAACGGGATAGATGACTTCATCCCCGACACCATGGTCGGTGGTGGAGACAATCGCGTAGGCGATGAAAGGTTTCGCGCCGGCTCCCACCACCACATCGTCTGCATGAACATCGATGTGCCGCGTGCGCTTTAGGTAATTAGCTGCCGCTTCGCGCAGTTCGATGATGCCAGCGGACGGTGTATAGCCATGCTTGCCATCCTTGATCGCGCTGATACCGGCCTCGCGAACATTCTTTGGCGTAGGAAAATCCGGCTGTCCGATGCAAAACGAGATGATGTCCTTGCCCTGGCGCTGCAGGGCGCTGACTTCGGCAAGAACCACGAACGCGTTCTCGGTGCCGAGTTCGTTCGCCCGTCTGGATATCGTGGCCATGGAAGGCTCCTGAATTGAAAACGGCCATCGCGGGACTGCCGCGCCTGACCAAAATTGTTACTAAGTTCCTAAAAGTGAAGCGTTGTATATCATGGGGATGCACGTAGGGTCAATGTGAGCCACGGCCGGAAAAAAATTTATTCGAGTGCAATCCACGTGTAAGGACATTTTGCAAATTTTGCACGATGCGGTTCTCAAAACAGGCAGGTAGAATTCCGCCGCGCATTTTTCCTTCCCTACGGAGACCATTCCATGACCTCCCTTGCAAAAGAACGCACTGATTCCAAGGCACGCACGAGTGCAAACTACAAGTTCCCGGATAATTTTCTCTGGGGCACTGCGACGTCCGCGTATCAGATAGAAGGCTCACCGCTTGCCGATGGCGCGGGCCCGAGCATCTGGCAGCGCTTCGCGCATACGCCGGGAAGGATCAACAATAATGACAACGGGGACGTCGCCTGCGACCATTATCGGTTGTTCCGCAACGATATCGCATTGATGAGCGATCTTGGTCTGAAGGCCTATCGTTTCAGTATTGCGTGGGGTCGCGTGCTGCCGCTTGGCAAAGGTAAAGTTAATGCAGCGGGACTCGACTTCTATGAACGCCTGGTCGATACCTTGCTCAAGCACGGCATCCAGCCGATGACAACGCTGTTCCATTGGGATTTGCCTGCGGCACTGGACGACCGCGGAGGATGGCTCAATCCGGATATTGCAGATTGGTTTGCCGAGTATGCGCAGATCATATTTCGGAGGCTCGATGATCGGGTGAAGTTGTGGGCCACGCTGAACGAACCGTGGGTCGTGACCGACGGAGGCTATTTGCACGGACCGCTCGCGCCCGGCCATCGCAATCTCTACGAAGCGCCCATTGCGAGCCACAATCTGTTGCGCGCTCATGGTTCCGCGGTGCGCGCCTACCGTGCCGAAGGCCGGCACGAGATCGGCATTGTCGTGAATCTGGAGCCGAAGTACCCGGCATCGCAGAAGGCTGAAGATTTTGCAGCGACTGCGCGAGCAGATGCCTACATGAACAAACAGTATCTGGATCCCGTGCTGCTGGGCCGTTACCCGGAGGAACTGAAAGAAATATTCGGTGATGCTTGGCCGCAATGGCCGGATGCCGATTTGAAATTGATCAGCCAGCCGCTCGATTTCATTGGCGTGAACTATTACACGCGCAATGTCACTCGCCATGATGAGACAGCCTGGCCCGTAAAGGCTGCCCCCGTAAAACAAAAAAATGCCACCTATACCGAGACGGGATGGGAAGTTTATCCGCGCGGCTTGACCGACATATTGACGCTGGTCAAGGACCGCTACGGCAATCCGCCGGTGTACATCACGGAAAACGGCGCCGCGTTCTACGATCCCCCGACCGTGGCAGGCAAGGAATTGGCGGATCCGCTACGCGTAGATTATTTTCGCGGACATCTGCGCGCTGTTGCCGACGCAATCCAGGCCGGCTGCAATCTCAAAGGCTACTTTGCATGGTCCTTGCTCGATAACCTGGAGTGGTCGCTTGGCTTTTCAAAACGTTTCGGGATTGTGCATGTAGATTTCGAAACGCAACGTCGCACACCGAAAGCCAGTGCGCACTACTATTCGCAGGTCATCGCGACTCGCGGAACTTCGCTACGTGATGTAACGGTTTGATGTAGCGGGCGGAGTTTCCGCCGGTTCTACCTTTTAACACTATAAGGATATCGTTGATGCTGACGAGACGATTACGCTCGTGTATGGAAATGCTTTGCGTCATCGGGGGCGCATTGGCATGGAATGCAAACGGGGCACCGCTGCCTGAGTTGGGCACATCGCGCCAATTAAACGTGCCGGAGATCGGCACATCCGTTCCTTCGTTGACGAAAACGTTAACTCCCCTTTTCGACAATATTGAAGAAAGGACTTTTCATTATTTCTGGGATACCGCGAATCCGGACAACGGTCTCGTACCGGATCGCTATCCGACACCTTGTTTCTCCAGCATCGCCGCCGTTGGTTTTGCGCTGACCGCATACCCGGTTGGCGTGGAACGGGGTTATATCACGCGTGCACAAGCACGCAGCCGCACACTCCAGACCGTTCGCTTTTTCGCCAACGCGCCGCAGGGTGAACAGGCGACCGGTGTCACCGGCTACAAGGGATTTTTCTACCACTTCCTGGACATGAAGACTGGCCATCGCTTTGAGACCACCGAACTGTCAACGGTCGATACGGCGCTGTTGTTGAGCGGCATGCTGTTCTCCCAGTCCTATTTCAATAGCAGCGACGGAGACGAGGTGGAGATCAGGCGGCTGGTCGAACAAATTTACAGCCGTGTCGACTGGCAATGGGCGCAAGCGCGCGGACATGCCATTTCCTACGGCTGGACTCCGGAATCTTCATTCATTCCGATTGACTGGCGCGGGTACAACGAAGCCATGCTGGTGTATATCCTGGCGCTCGGCTCGCCGACGAAGGCAGTGGCACCAGTGGCGTGGGATGAATGGGGCCGCGACTATGGGCGCTACTTCGGCACCATGTACGGACAGACGTTCCTGACGTTCACGCCGATGTTCGGTCATCAGTATTCACATGTCTGGATCGATTTCCGCGCCATCCTGGATGCGCCCATGCGCGCCGCAGGCTATGATTATTTCGAAAACTCGCGCCGCGCTACTTATGCTCAACGCGCTTACGCCATCGCCAACCCAATGCGCTGGACGGCATACGGAGAAAACATCTGGGGCCTGACGGCAAGCGACGGAGCCGCAGATGTGGAACTTGAATTCGCGGGAGAAAAGCGGCGCTTCAGAACTTATTCTCCCCGCGGCGTAGGCCTGCTGTACACGATGGACGACGGTACCATCGCGCCGACTGCGGCCATCGCCTCGATTGCATTTGCGCCTGAAATTGTTATTCCCGCCATCGAAGAGATGCACCAGCGCTACGGCGAGCACATCTACGGAAAATATGGTTTCTATGACGCTTTCAATCCGAGCTTCAACTACGATGTGCCGCTGCGGCATGGGCGCACCATCTCAGGATTTGGCTGGGTGGACACCGACTATCTGGGGATCGATCAGGGACCCATCCTGGCGATGATTGAAAACTATCGCTCCGGGCTGATATGGCGCGTCATGAGGACGAATGCGCATATCCGCTCCGGGCTTATCCAGGCAGGATTCACCGGGGGCTGGCTCACGCCTGATACCCCGCCACCGGTGAAACTCAGGGAAGTGACCGTACCAGCTGACGCACCGAGTACACACAAGACGTCGGTAGTACGCTAATTGCGTTTGGGCCAGACAGCGGTACGTTTCGAAAAAGACGATACCGCTGGAAAGCCTTACCATGTTGCGCATGAGCGGGTTTACTGCAACGCTCCGTATTCTTTTTGGCACTGTCCTCATTCTGGTCGGCGCCTGTTCCGATTCGGCCTCGCAACGGCAAACGCTGCGTTTCTGGGCCATGGGGCGCGAAGGCGAAGTCATCGCGCAACTCATTCCTGAATTCGAACGCAGGAATCCGGATCTCCGCGTGGAAGTGCAGCAGCTGCCCTGGACTGCCGCGCACGAAAAACTGCTGACTGCTTTCGCGGCGGATGCTTTGCCGGATCTGTGCCAGCTCGGCAATACCTGGATACCGGAACTCGCAGCGTTAAATGCATTGACTGCACTGGATCCACTGGTTGCCAAATCGAAAGTGGTCGATGCGCAAGACTACTTTCCGGGGATCTGGGATACCAATGTCGTGGACGGACACTTGCACGGCATTCCCTGGTACGTCGATACCCGCGTGCTGTTTTACCGCAGCGACCTGCTTCGCAAAGCCGGCTTTGAGCGGCCACCGCGCTCGTGGGCAGAATGGGAACTTGCGCTCGATGCCATAAAAAAAGAAGTGGGTCCGGCGCGCTACGCGATCCTGCTGCCGTTGAACGAATTTGAACCACTGCTCGCGCTCGGGCTCCAACAGGACGATCCCCTGTTGAGCAAGGACGGTCAATGGGGCAATTTTTCCGGCCCCGGATTTCGCCGCGCACTGAATTTCTATGCGGGCATGTTTCGCAAGGGGTGGGCGCCGGCCATGAACAACAGCGCGATCTCCAACGTCTGGACCGAGTTTGGAAGGGGTTACTTTTCTTTTTATATGTCCGGGCCATGGAATATCGAGGAATTCAAGCGTCGCTTGCCTGCACAACATCATGGCGACTGGATGACCGCGCCGCTGCCTGGGCCCGATGGACCGGGTGCTTCCACGGCAGGCGGTTCCAGCCTGGTGATTTTCCGCTCATCGCGGCGCCCGCAAGCCGCATGGCGCATGATCGAATATCTTTCCGAACCAGACACACAAGTTCGCTTTCATGCGCTGACCGGTAATTTGCCGCCGCGGCGCGCCCCATGGCGGGACAAGCAGCTCTCGCACGACATTTATGCAAAGGCGTTTCGCGAGCAACTGGAGCGTGCGCGTCCAACGCCCAAAGTGCCTGAATGGGAGCGCATCATGAGTGAAATGCAGTTGGCCGCCGAGCAAGTCGTCGCCGGGGGGATCAGCATCGATGAGGCCACGCAATCGCTCGACCGGCGCGTGGATGCGATTCTCGAGAAGCGCCGCTGGATGCTGGCGCGTAGCAGACCGCAATGAAAGTCCCGGCGCTGGCGTGGGGATTCGTTGCTCCGGCGTTGCTCGTCATCGGCGTGTTCTTCGCGTTGCCCGTTATGGCAGGCTTGGCGTTGAGCTTTACGGACTTTGACATCTACGCGCTCGCCGATACACACAACTTGCGCTTCGTCGGTCTGGACAATTACCTGAGGCTGTTGCGGACACCGCTTTTCTGGCAGGCACTCGGCAATACGCTTTATTTCGTTGTCATTGGCGTGCCGCTTTCGATTGGGTTGTCGCTCGGCGCAGCCCTGTTGTTGCACGCGCGGGTCGCGCGCTTCACGCCATTCTTTCGCACCGCCCTATTCGCACCCGTGGTTACCACACTGGTGGCAGTCGCCGTGGTATGGCGTTATCTTTTTCAGACTCGCTATGGCATGGTCAATCATGTGCTGGCCAACTTTGGCATTGCACCGCTGGATTGGCTCGGCGATCCGCATCTGGCAATGCCGACCATCATCCTGCTCGCTGTCTGGAAAAATTTCGGCTACAACATGGTTATTTTTCTGGCGAATCTGCAAGCCGTTCCGGAAGAAGTCTACGAAGCCGCACGCATCGATGGCGCGTCGACCTTTCAGCAATTGCTATACATCACGCTGCCCATCCTGAGGCCGACCTTGGTTCTGGTTGGCATTCTGACCACAGCGGGATATTTTCAACTGTTTGCGGAACCGTACGTCATGACGCAGGGTGGCCCATTGCGCAGCACGGTCAGCGTGTTGTATTTCATGTATGAAGAAGGCTTCAAGTGGTGGAACTTCGGTACCGCTTCCACCGTCGCGGTATTGCTGTTTGCCTTGATGTTCGCGGTGACCTGGACACTCATGCGTGTTTCCAGAAGCGAGTCCGCCGCGTGAAGACACCGGTTGCCACCATCGTGGTCAATGGACTGCTGGCGGGCCTGACACTGATCAGCCTGTTTCCGTTGCTGTGGATGTTGTCGGTCTCGTTCATGCATCCTGGAGAAGCCAGCACGCTGCCTCCTCCGTTGCTTCCCGAGTCCCCCACGCTCACCAATTACCGCGAGCTGTTCATGCGTGGCGGCATGACGCGCTACCTGCTTAACAGTGCGCTCGTTGCCACAGCCATCACTGGGATTTCGCTGCTATTCAATGCAATGGCCGGCTACGCGTTCGCAAAACTGCAGTTCGCGGGCCAGCAGCGTCTGTTCAAAGCACTCATTGGCACGTTGATCATCCCAGGGCAAGTGGCGATGATGCCCCTGTTTCTGTTACTCAAACAAATGGGCCTGGTGAATACCTACGGCGGGCTGATTGCGCCCGCCATGGCCAGCATCTTTGGCATCTTTCTGGTGCGGCAATATGCACTGTCGCTTCCGGACGAACTCATGGAAGCAGCGCGCATCGACGGTGCCGGAGAATTCCGAATTTTTTTCAGCATCATCATGCCGTTGCTGGCCCCGATCCTGGCATCACTGGCGCTGTTTACGTTCCTTGGCTCATGGAATGACTTCATGTGGCCGTTGATCGTGCTGACTGATGCGCATCTGCAGACGTTGCCAGTCGCGTTGGCGTCCTTATCGCGCGAGCATGCGCAGGACGGCGAACTGATGATGGCGGGTTCAGTAGTGACCATTCTTCCCGTGCTGTTGCTGTTTCTCGCCTTGCAGAAATACTACATCCGCGGCCTGCTGGTCGGTAGCGTCAAGGGGTAAGCGTGACGCGAAAGATTATGCGCGCAATGTTTGCGTCCGCCTTGCTAGGCTGCGTCTTGTTCGTGTCTGGTGCAGCGCCGCGTGCACAGGTTAACGAGCCGTCCACCGTGCGCCTGCTCGACGGCTTCGAGGACCTCGCGCGCTGGCGTGTCTCTACTTCCGACGACGTCAAGGCAAGACTGCTGATAGCGCCGGGCCGCAGCGCAAAGGCGCTGTGCGTGGATTTCGATTTCGGCACGGTGTCTGGCTATGTGACGCTTAGTCGCGAACTCGCGCTGGACTATCCGGATAACTACGAATTCTCATTCTGGCTGCGCGGCGATGCGCCCGCGAATGCGCTGCAGTTCAAGCTGGTCGATGGCAGCGGCGAAAATGTCTGGTGGGTCAATCGCCCCGACTATGTCTTCGCGCATGAATGGAAACACGTGCGCTTCAAGAAGCGGCAAGTCTCTTTTGCCTGGGGCCCTGCCAAAGACCATGCCCTCTCGCACAGCGCGCGATTGGAATTCGTCATTGCACGGGGACGCGGAGGCGGAACAGGCACGGTGTGTTTCGATGAGTTGGCGTTGCGTACGCTACCCGATGCCCATGCTGCCGCGCCCGCCGCGACGGCGAGTGCGACTTCCATGCTCGCGCCGACGCAGCCGATACATGCTTTCGACGGCAACAGCTCCACGGCCTGGCGCAGCGATCCGGCAATGGGCAAGCAGCAAACCTTGACGCTGGATTTTCAGCAACCACGCGAGTTTGGCGGCATTGTGCTGCACTGGATGTCGGGCGAGCATGCTTCTCGCTACAACATTGACCTTTCCGACGATGGCAATCACTGGCGTACCGTACGCCGCGTTGTGGACGGCAACGGCGGCAATGATCCACATTTTTTGCCGGAATCCGAAGCGCGTTACGTACGCTTGCAGTTTGAGGATGGCCCGCACCAGGCATACGCCCTTGAGGACATTGACCTCAAGGATCCGCCTTACGGTGATTCGCAAAATGCATTCATCCAGTCCATCGCCAAGGAAGCTGGACCTGGTGAGTACCCGCGCGGGTTCACGGGACAACAAAGTTACTGGACCATTGTTGGCATCGACGGAGGCGCAGCTCAGGGTCTGGTGTCGGAAGACGGCGCGCTGGAAATTGCGCCCGGTACCGGCTCCATCGAACCGTTTCTGATCGAGGAAAACAATCTTGTTTCCTGGGCCAACGTGCGTGTACAACAAACGCTGCGCGATAGTTATCTGCCCATTCCGACGGTAACCTGGTTGCATGACGGTCTGACGTTGCGCACCACGGTGTTCGCCAACGGCAGCCGCGATCGCTCGCAGCTGCTTGCTCAGTACACCGTCGCAAACACGTCCGACCGTCCGCGCACGGTTACGCTGGCATTGGCGATCAGGCCCTTCCAGGTTAATCCACCCACGCAGTTTCTGAATGTGCCAGGGGGCGTGTCTGCGATCCGCGCCTTGGCATGGGACGGACACGCACTAAGCATCAATGGCCAACGCACGGTGTGGCCGCTTGAAACGCCAGACCGATTCATCGCCGCGGATTTCGATGCCGGAACGATTGCACAGATTGTCGCTGAACACGCCACTAATCCGGTCAATGCCGTGAAAGATGAAACGGGCCTGGCTTCGGGCGTGCTGCTCTACCGGCTGCAATTGGCGCCGGGCGCGAACCACCGTGTCGGTCTGGTTGCTCCGCTCACCGGCGCGCCCGTACTGCCGGCAAGTGACCCGATCGGCTGGCTAGAGAAGCAACATGAACACGCCGCAGCGTACTGGAGCAACAAGCTGAATCTGTTGTCCCTGAAATTGCCCGAACAGGGACAGCCCATTGCCGATACGCTGCGCACTGCGCTGGCCCACCTGCTCATCAACCGCGCCGGGCCGGCGCTGCAGCCAGGCAGCCGGTCTTATGCACGCTCGTGGATTCGCGATGGCAGCATGATGGGCGACGCGTTACTGCGCCTGGGTCACCCCCAGGTGGTGCGCGAATTTGCGCAATGGTTCGCGTCTCACCAGTTTTCCAACGGCAAGGTTCCCTGCTGCGTGGACACGCGCGGCGCCGATCCCGTGGCAGAAAACGACAGCCAGGGCGAACTGATCCATGTCATCGCGCAACAGTACCGCTACACACACGACAAGGCTTGGTTGCACGAAATGTGGCCGCACATTGCATCCGCCGTGTCGTATATGAACTTGCTGCGCGGCACACAACGCACCGAGCAAAATCTTACGCCGGCGCGGCGCGCCTTCTACGGGTTGATGCCGGCCTCGATCAGTCACGAAGGCTATTCAGACCGGCCTGCCTATTCGTTCTGGGACGACTTCTGGAGTCTGGCGGGCTATGCCGATGCCCGCGACATGGCGCAAACACTCGGTCGTGAAGACACTTCCGAACTCGGTGCGCAGCTCGAACAGTTTCGTAGCGACGTGCATGCATCTTTGCGGGCCAGCATCGAGCAACACGGCATTGACTACCTCCCGGCCAGTGCTGACCGCGGCGATTTCGATCCAACTGCAACCACCATCGCGCTCTCCGTGGCCGGCGCGCAGGCGCAGTTGCCCCAGCCGCAATTGCAGCGGACGTTCGAGCGATACTGGCAAGAGTTCGTGCAGCGGCGCGACGGTGGCGCACAATGGACGGAATACACGCCTTACGAACTGCGGCAGATCGGGGCATTTGTGCGCCTCGGCTGGCGCGAGCGCGCGACGCAATTGCTCGATTTTTTCCTCGCTGACCGTCGACCCGCCGGTTGGAACCAGTGGGCCGAGGTGGTAGGCCGGGACCCACGCCAGCCGCGCTTTTTAGGCGACATGCCTCATGCGTGGATCGCATCAGACTTCATTCAATCGGCGCTGGACATGTTTGCGTATGAACGTGCGCAGGATCACGCGTTGGTGCTCGCAGCCGGCGTGCCGGCGGATTGGCTGGCCGGAACAGGTATCGGCATCAATGGCCTGCGCACGCCGTACGGTAATCTGAGTTATGCGCTGCGTCGCGACGGGCAGCGCCTGTTGTTGAGTATCGCCGGAACATTGCATCCCCCGCCGGGAGGACTCGTTTATCAGTGGCCGTATGCCACCGCGCCGGGTCGCGCCGTCAGCAACGGTCAGATAATGGAATGGGACAGAAACGACGGACTGCGCATCCGCGCGCTGCCGGCTGACATTGTCATTGAGCTTTCCGGCGATGCCCGGCAGTAAGCCAGGCCATTAGCAAAGGCGGCTACGCGCATCAGGCTCTGGCAACAAAAACCTGATGCGCTTTTGAACCGATACCGTCAGTCGTAAAGTACCGCGGCGATTTTGGGATCGCCGATGTTCGACTTGTCATACCAGTAAAATCCGGTGTCGATAATTTTGGGCAGCTTCTCGCCTTTGAGCGCCTTCACCGCCGCTTCGACGGTCTTGTAACCAATGCCGACCGGATTCTGCGTGATCGCACCGGCCATGGCGCCACTGCGAATGGCATCTTTTTGCAGCTTGCCGGAATCGTAGCCGATCACCACGATTTTGCGCTTCATTTCCTTGGCGCCGTTCAGCACACCAATTGCCGAACCTTCGTTGGCGCCGAACATGCCTTTCAGATTGGGAGAGGCCTGCAGGATCGATTTGGTGATTTCGGTTGACTTCAGGTGGTCGCCGCCACCGTATTGCACGCTGACCACTTTAATATTGGGATACGTGGACTTCATGCGTTGCGTGAAGCCCTCGACCCGGTCGATGCCGGTGCGGCTGGTCTGGTCATGCGCGACCACGGCGACCTCGCCTGTCTTGCCGATCAACTCTGCCATCTTGTCGGCAGCGAGAGCCGCGGCTGCCTTGTTGTCCGTGGTGGCCGTCGTGACCGGTATGTCGCTGTCCACGCCGGAGTCGAAGGCGACGACCGGAATCTTTGCGGCCTGTGCTTTCTTGAGCAGCGGGATCGCCGCCTTGCTGTCGAGCGCAGCGAAGCCGACCGCCTTGGGATTCTTCGCCAGCGCGGCTGAAAGCATGTCGATCTGTTTATCGACCATGGCTTCGGTTTCCGGACCTTCGAAGCTGACCTTGACCTTCAGGTCTTTGCCGGCCTGCTCGGCGCCCTGCTTCACGGCCTGCCAGAACTGATGCTGGAAACCCTTCGAGATCAGCGGAATATAAGTCTCCTGGGCGGAAGCGGTCGCGCTCAACGCAAGGGCCGCGCTGAGCCCGAGCGCAATCGTCAATCCTCTAATCATTGCCATGTATTTCTCCTCTTTCGATTTTTCCGGAGTCCGTCCGGTTGCGGTTTGTTTGCCTGTGATGGTGTGCGCCTATTGCCTGCCTCTGCGCAGGATGTCCGTGTACACCGCCAGAATGATAATCACGCCGGTAACTACCGTCTGCCATTCCTGGGCAACAGACATGATACGCAGCCCATTGATGAGCACGCTCATGATAAATGCGCCGATGATGGTGCCGAGGATGGTGCCGGTGCCTCCCGACAACGACGTGCCGCCGATAACGACGGCTGCAATGGCATCGAGCTCGTAGCCCTGGCCCAATGCCGGCTGCGCAGAATTCAGCCGCGACGCGATCAGCAATCCGGCGATGCCGCAAATCGCACCGTTCAGCGAGTACACCACAATTTTCCAGAAAGCTACATTAACGCCGGACAACCGCACCGCCTCCTCGTTGCTACCCAAGGCAAAGGTATAGCGGCCCAACAGAGTCCTGTTCAGGACGATGCTGGCAGCGATGGCCACCAGAAACAGGATCAGCACGGCATTCGGGATCGGCGCCGCAGGGACGAAAAAACCGATCAGCGAGTCCTGTGAAATGGCAGAAAATTCCGGCGTGTCGTTAAAGTAAATCGGCTTGGTTCCCGATATCACCAGCGAAAGCCCTTTCAGCAACATCATCATGCCCAGCGTGGCGATGAAAGGCGGAATTTTTAGCTTGGCAATCAGTACGCCGGAAGTAAACCCGCACAGCGCGCCGAAGAAGATTGCAGCCACTATGCCGGCGTACAGCGGCATACCCAGAAATGTCAGGAACACTCCCGCCATGACGGCACAGAACGTCATCAAGGTGCCAACGGATAAGTCAATACCACCGGTAATGATGACGAAGGTGCAGGCGACAGCGAGCACGCCATTGACCGCCGTGGACTGCAGAATGCTGACAAGGTTGTCGGCTTGCAGAAAATTGGGCGATGCGACGCTGAAGAAAATCATCAGCACCAGCAGACTCGCGAACGCCAGCAGCTTCTGGCGCGTGGCCGGGTCGAAGAAAAACCCTTTGACGACGCTAATCACGCCAGGGCTTCGGACGGGAAGATCTACGGGCTGGGTGGAGCTCATGAGGAGTCCTTGTTCAGGCCGCTTTCGCGGCTTCTCGTTGGGTAGCGAACTGCATGATCATCTCCTGGGTCGCGCTGCGGCCGGGGAGCTCACCGGTAATGCGCCCTTCACACATCACGACGATGCGGTGACTCATGCGCAGCACCTCGGGCAGTTCGGACGAGATCATTACGATCGCCTTGCCTTGCGCGGCCAGCGCGTTCAGCAGTTTGTAGATTTCGCTTTTTGCGCCCACGTCGATGCCGCGCGTCGGCTCGTCGAAGAACAGAATGTCGCAGTCCCGCAGCAGCCATTTCGCAATGACGATCTTTTGTTGGTTCCCGCCGGACAACAGCCGCACTTGCTGCTCGACCGACGGCGTCTTGATCTGCAGTTGCTTGACGAATCCCTGCGCGGCCGCCCGAATGCCGCCGGCATCCACTAACCCTCCCAGTTTGAGGAATCGTTTCATGCTGGATAAAACGATATTGGTTGCCACATCTAGCCCCGTCGCCAGTCCGAAATGCTTGCGGTCTTCGGAAAGGTAACCGACGCGATGGGCCACGGCATCTTTCGGAGATTTGATGTCCACTTTTTTTCCGTGCACGCGGATCTCTCCGGAATCAATGTGATCGGCCCCGAACACCGCGCGGGCGACCTCGGTGCGTCCGGCACCCATCAGCCCGGCAAAGCCAAGGATCTCCCCCTTACGCACTGAAAAACTGACGTCGCGAATGACTGTACCGCGCTGCAAATGACGCACCTCCAACGCCATGTCGTTACGGGAGGTATCCGGAATATGGTTGGTGGCATCAACCAGTTCGCGGCCCACCATCATGCTGATGATGCGGTCGATACGCGTGCCTGCCATGGGAACCGTGCCTATGTAACGGCCGTCTCGCATTACCGTCACCCGGTCCGCGATCTGCTGCAACTCGTCCATCTTGTGAGAGATGTAGACGATGCCCACACCACGGGCCTTCAGTTGCCGGATGATGCGAAACAGATCCGCGACCTCGGCGTTGTTGAGCGCCGCGGTCGGCTCATCCATGATCAGCACACGCGAGTCGAACGACAATGCCTTGGCAATCTCCACCATCTGTTGCTTCGCGACCGACAGCGTTCCTACGCGTACCCGCGGATCGAGTCGCAAGTGCATCTCCTCGAAAATGCGCCGTGCTTGCTGGTTCAGTGCATTCTCGTCCAGCAATATGCCGAAGCGGCCGCGCGGCTCGCGGCCGATAAAAATATTCTGTGCGGCACTGAGGTGGTTCATCAGTGTCAGTTCCTGATGAATGATGCTAATGCCATAAGCTTGGGCGGCTCGGGGGCTGTCTATCTCGACTGCGCGACCGTCGAGCCGTATGTCACCGGAATCTTTACGGTACACACCGGCAAGGACTTTCATGAGCGTGGACTTGCCCGCTCCATTCTCGCCCATCAAGGCATGCACTTCTCCGGACAGCAAGTCGAACTGACAGTCGTCCAGCGCGATAACCCCGGAGAATGACTTCGACAGATTACGGATGGTAATGATTGGGTTTGCGGCAGGTTCGCTCATCGGGGCACTCGGAAAGCAGTCCGTGGCAAGTCTACAGGGTGGCCAAAAACATCGGCAACAGATCCTGGGGCATCGGCCCTGTCATTCATCCGGAATGATGCCATCTAATGTACGATCTCGGCGTACTGAATCTTTTTACCCGTGAGCCAGAGTTCGAGAGGGGAACGCGCCGTCCGCTTACGGAATCAACCGGTGAACCGCATTGGCAAGGTCAAGCTTGCATAGACGAATCGCTGAATCAAAAGCGGCGTTCCTGAGATCCGCCGGTGCTCTGCTTCAGATCGGGGCGTTGGTGGCCTTGATCGGCATGGTTCCGTACACAATTTTTGCCGGCTACGAGCTTTATCTGGCGGTTGCAAACTTTGCGGGCAATCCGATCGGTTCTCTGCTTTATGCAATCGCACGTTTCTGCGGTTGCATTCTGCTGATCTATGCGCTGTGGCGGCTGCGCCAGGCGGGCTTGCGCATGCGTAACAGCAATTTGCTGTAGCCCGGCGGAATGTTGCGGAACGACGTCCAGCACGCAGTTATTCCCTGATACCCTGCATGCCTTCGATGGCGACTTCCACGAGCGAGATAATGCTCTCGCGCAACGCCTCGCCTTCCAGACGATTGCCTGTTTCAACACCTCCGGGCGTTCCTTTCAATATCCCGTTCTGGTAAACGCGGGCATTCCATGCAACCCGTTCCCCGGGCGTGTACGTCACCTCGTACTCGTAGCGCTCTCCGCCGACTTTGCGCGTGTAAATGTCGTTGACGGTCGTGGTTTGCGTCATAGGGTCATCCGAATAAATGTTCCAACGTTCGGTTAGCGGGCCGACTGACTTCAGCATCGTTACGGCAGCGTCATAGAACTAATGGGCGGCCGGCGCGGTCCTTCTTTGATGACATGGGTTAGCTCACTTTACGCTGAACTGCATCTGGTTGCGCCTGGGGGTGCATGGTGAACATCGAAGACTATGCGCTGATTGGCGACTGCCAGAGTGCCGCGCTGGTCGGGCGCGACGGATCCATCGACTGGCTGTGCTGGCCGCGCTTCGATTCCTCCGCTTGCTTCGCCGCGCTGCTGGGCACGCGCGATAACGGCCGCTGGCGCATCGCACCGATGGATGCCAACGCCAGCACCAGGCGGACTTACCGCGCTGACACGCTGGTTCTCGAAACCACGTGGGAAAACGCCGAAGGTGCGGTCAGCGTGATTGATTTCATGCCGGTCCGCACGCGCCAGCCGGATCTGGTCCGATTGGTCATCGGACGCCGCGGTCGTCTCATGATGGACATGGACCTGCTGCTGCGCTTCGATTATGGTGCCGCGGTCCCTTGGGTTACGCGGTTGCCAGGCAATAATGCCATCTGCGCCGTGGCGGGTCCGGACAAAGTCATGCTGTGCTCTCCGGTGCCGCTGGACGGCCACGATTTCTCACACACCGCCCGCTTTGAAATCAACGAAGGCGACCAGATGCCTTTCGTGCTGACCCACGCGTTGTCTCACCTGGACCTGCCGGCGAGGATTGATCCGCTCGCTGCATTGACCGAAACCGAAGCGTTCTGGCGAGATTGGTGCGGGCGCTGCTCGGTAAAGGGTCCATGGCTCGGCGCCGCGCGCCGCTCACTGATAACGCTGAAAGCCCTGACATACGCGCCCACCGGTGGCATTGTCGCAGCGCCAACGACATCGCTACCGGAAAAACTCGGCGGGGTACGCAACTGGGACTATCGCTACTGCTGGTTGCGTGATGCCACGCTGACGCTACTCGCGCTCATGAACGGCGGTTATCGGGACGAAGCCGAAAGCTGGACCAACTGGCTGTTGCGCGCGGTGGCCGGCAGCCCCGCGCAAACGCAAATCATGTACGGCCTGGCTGGCGAGCGGCGTCTAAGCGAACAAGAGTTGCCCTGGCTGCCGGGATTTGCCAACTCTCATCCGGTGCGCATCGGCAATGCCGCATCTACCCAATCGCAGCTGGATGTCTACGGTGAGTTACTCGACGTCATGCATCAATCACGCAAAGCCGGGCTGACCATCGAGGCGGCGTGGAGCGTACAACGCGCGATGCTGGAGCATCTCGAGACCGTCTGGCACGAACCTGACTCGGGCTTGTGGGAAGTACGCGGTCCGCGTCGGCACTTCACCTATTCCAAAATCATGTGCTGGGTCGCCTTCGACCGCGGCATCAAAGGCGTGCAGGAATACGGACTCTCCGGGCCGCTCGATCGATGGCGCAACGTGCGCGACGAAATACACGCAGATGTCTGTCGCAGTGGCTACGTTGAAGCGCGCGGTGCGTTTGTGCAAAGCTACGGCTCGGAAGATCTGGACGCCAGCCTGCTGCTGGTCCCCGGAACGGGTTTCCTGCCCTGGGACGACAGGCGCGTGGTGTCAACTATCGCTGCAATCCAGCGCGAACTCACGGTGGATGGATTGGTGGTGCGTTATCACACGCACAGTTCGCTGGATGCTCTGCCGCCTGGGGAAGGTGTGTTTTTAGCGTGCAGCTTTTGGCTGGCGGATGCTTTGTACATGCAAGGACAACACAAGCAAGCGCATGCGCTGTTCGAAAGGCTGCTGGCGTTACGTAATGACGTCGGCCTGCTTGCCGAAGAATACGATCCGGTCGCATGCCGCCATCTCGGTAATTTTCCCCAAGCGTACTCGCACGTGGCCCTCATCAACACGGCAATCAATCTCAGCCAGCTGAACAAGCCTATGGAGCAACGCGCCGAAAACAAAGCCGCCTGAGTAGTTAGAACCTCAAATCAACATTACAGAGAACTTTAGCTTCAGCAGCAGTTCTATCGGAGTACAGCGTGCTTGGTCACGGCACGTCATTGAGACTGCAGCGCCTTCGCCTGGGAGGATTCCATGTTTAAATTAATTCCATTTGTGCTCTGCATTATTTGTGCAATGGCAAGCGCGGCCACGCCGGACGCAATGCCGACCGATCGCTTGTTGGCCATGGGCCCTGACCCGGGCGGTCACACTGGCGCACGCGTCACGCCCGAAACCACAAAGACCGACCGCCCTGACGTCGATGCAGCGCGCAAAGCCGCATCTGGCGCCAAGACCGAAAGCAACGCGCCGGTGCCCGCGGGGCAAAGCGAGTCGAATGCGCAAGGCCAGCCCAGCAAGCCCAAGAATTGAGCGGGTACGTTCGGGTTGCCCCTGCACCGGTTTCCCCGGCATCATGCCGTTTTACCTGTAAACGGCCATGGCTTCCTATATCGACCAAGTATTGATCAATGATGAACGGGTAATTTATCGTGCGCGCCTGAGCAAATGGTCGCTGTGGCCGCAGATCCTGTTCGGCGCATTGCTCGCGCCGTTGTTCGGCGTGGGATTGCTGCTGTGGCTGTGGGCCTGGATCCTTTACACAACTACCGAACTCGCCATCACCAACAAGCGCGTGATAGCCAAGACCGGGATGATCGAGCGCCGTACCACCGAAATGTTCCTGGAAAAAATAGAAAGCATCCAGGTCGACCAGAGCATCTTGGGCCGCCTGTTCAACTTTGGCTCCGTGGTGGTCTCTGGCACGGGCGTGCATAGCGCCCCCTTCAAAAATATTTCGGACCCGCTGGCGCTGCGCAGGAGCTTTATGATGGCAGCCGATGCACGGCAGCGCACTTCCTAGCAAAGCATTCCGGATTGCAGTCTGGCGAATCAGAGCATGTCCAAACTACGCGTCCAAAGCTTTTCAGTTTCCGTTGACGGCTACGGTGCCGGACCGAACCAGGATCTCCAGAATCCGCTCGGCGTCCGGGGCACCGAATTGATGGAGTGGTTTTTCCCCACACGCGTATTTCAAAGGATGCACGGCGATGGCGATGGCGAGACTGGAATCGACAACGCAATGGCAGAGCAAGGCTTCGCCAGCATTGGCGCCTGGATCCTGGGACGCAACATGTTCGGCCCGATTCGGGGCCCGTGGCCAGACGAAAGCTGGAAAGGTTGGTGGGGCGATGAGCCACCGTATCACACGCCGGTGTTCGTGCTAACACATCATCCCCGGCCCCCGCTGAGGATGGCCGGAGGCACCGAGTTTCGCTTTGTTACGGAAGGCATTCGGGCTGCCCTCGAGCAGGCGACCGCCGCAGCGAAGGGGTTGGATGTCCGCCTTGGCGGCGGAGTCGCAACGATTCGACAGTATCTGCGCGCCGGCCTGATGGACGAGCTGCATTTCGCGCTGCGGCCTGTGTTGCTCGGTTCCGGTGAGCACCTGTGGCACGACATTGATACGCATGCGTTGGGGTATCACTGTGAGAAGTACGTCGCCGGCGAGCGCGCGGCTCACGTCTTTCTGCGTAAACGCTCTTAGATGGAAATGCGAGCCACAAGAAGTCATGGGTAAAGGGCGCCTGGAAGCGTTTAGCGATGGCGTCATCGCGATCATCATCACGATCATGGTGCTCGAGATGAAAGTGCCGCATGGCGAGTCTATTGAGTCCTTGCTGCCACTGCTGCCGGTTTTCCTGAGCTATGTGCTGAGCTTCGTGTATGTCGGGATCTACTGGAACAACCACCACCACATGCTGCACGCCACCGCTCGGGTCTCCGGTACGGTGTTGTGGGCAAACCTCCATCTTCTTTTTTGGCTGTCGCTGTTTCCGTTTGCAACCGGATGGATGGGCGAGAACCATTTTGCCCAAATGCCATCAGCCTTGTACGGCGCAGTGCTGCTCATGGCCGCGATAGCGTATTGGATTCTGCAACAGACGATCATTGCGAGTGAGGGCAACGCGTCGGTCCTGAAGAGAGCTCTGGGGAAGGACTGGAAGGGACGGCTTTCGCCGCTGCTCTATATTGCCGCGATTGCGTCTACCTTCTGGGTCCAATGGGTGGCGCAGTTGTTCTATGTGCTGGTTGCATTGATCTGGCTACTCCCGGATCCCCGCATCGAGCATGTACTGCAGCGTAAGGAAACCTAAACGCAATGGACGGGCGGAGCGCTCGCGCCGTTGATGATTTGCCAATATTGATTTGAAAGAATGCGCAAACAGGACCATCGTCCTCCGTTGGGCGTGGCACACGTCGTTCTGGAGACGGACCGCATAACTGAATCCGGCCGCTTCATGACGATGATCGGCATGCGCCCCATTTTCGAAGGACCGGACGTCTGCGTGTACGAACTGCGTGGCGGAACACACTTGATCCTGATGGCAAAAAGCACGATTGTTCCGGGTAACGCGACGTTCGATCTGATGGTGGATGATTTGCATGAGACTCACCAACGGTTTGCGTCGCTCGGGCTGGGGCCTTCGCCGGTTGAAAGCCGCCCGGCGATCGACCACGAGGTCTTCACGGTCCGCGAGCCTGCCGGCCACGTGATTACTTTCTTCTCCAGCCATGTTTCCGGCAAGCCGGTATGAGCCGGACCACACAAGCGGTTTGTCGGGGACGCAGTGCCTTTTGCATGAACGGGCCCTAGATGCTGAAACAGACCGTATACAAGCGGCCCGCCTTGTTTTGTACCGCGGCTTTAGTGGTTGCCGTAGCCGTGGCCAGCGCGCTCTCGTCGATT
>JBJMWI010000070.1:0-3509 GCA_045810225.1 Burkholderiales bacterium | reverse complement strand
CTGATTCACATCTCCAATCTTTTTTACCACCAGTTTCAGGCCGAACTGGCCAAGCGCCTGACCAGGATCTCCGGCCTCGATCGCGCATTTTTCTGTAACAGCGGCACTGAATCCTGGGAAGCGGATTTGAAACTGGCACGAATCTACGCACGCGAGAACAATAAAAACGGCCGCCAGCCCAAAACAACTTTCATTGCACTTGAAAACTCATTTCATGGTCGCACGTTTGGCTCGCTCGCCACTACTGGCCAGCAGAAGTACCGCGCTCCGTTCGAACCTCTGGTCCCCGGGGTACATTTCGTCCGATTCAACGATATTGAGGCTCTCAACCTAAGCTTCGACGACAGTGTCTGCGCGATCTGTCTCGAGACCGTCCAGGGCGAAGGCGGGATTAATCCCGTGAGCCGCGAGTTTCTGCAACGCGCGCGTGAACTGACGAAGCAATCCGGTGCGCTGCTGCTGCTCGACGAAATCCAGAGCGGGCTGGGCCGCACCGGAAAATATTTCGCCTATCAGCATTACGGCATCACGCCCGACATTGTGACCATCGCCAAGCCCCTGGCCGCAGGATTGCCGCTGGGCGCTTTGCTGACTAACGATCGCGTCGCCAGCGCAATGCAGCCCGGACTGCACGGCACCACCTTCGGGGGCGGTCCATTGGCCTGCGCGGTCGCGATCGAATTTTTGCGACAGTTGCAATCGCTTCTCGCGCGGGTCCGAACGACCGGTAAGTACTTTCTGCGAAAGCTGCAGGAGCTTCAAAAACATCACAGTTCGGTCAAGGCAGTGCGGGGAATCGGGCTGATGCTGGCTATGGAACTTGACTCGGCCGACACAGCAAAAGCCATGGTCTCAGAGTTGCTGGTGCAAGGAATTCTGATCAATCGGACTCACGACACGGTATTGCGCTTTTTGCCGCCTTACATCATTCAAGCAAAGCACATTGACCAACTGGCGAAGGCGCTCGATCACGCGCTTACCAATCTGGAAGATCCTGGAGCGGGAACGCCCCGGCGTAATTCGAAGAAGTTTGGAAGGAGTCACAGGAGTTGAGCAGCCATACACTGACCGCGCCGGCCATGCCGCAAACGGAAATCAATCAATACCCTCGACCGGACCTCGTTTCCATCCGCGATCTCTCGCCCTCTCAGATTCACGGCATTATGCAGCTTTCTACCCGGCTGAAAGCTCGCCCGGAGGACTTCCGCACCGCCCTGTCCGGCAAACATATTGCCATGTTCTTTGAAAAGCCGTCGCTGCGTACGCGGCTTACCTTCGAAGCGGGAGTTTGCGGCCTGGGGGGATCGGTTTCATTCGTTGACCAAACGCACGAACGCCTCGACGCCCGTGAAACGCTCAAAGACATCGCCCACAATCTCGAGCGCTGGGTCAGCGCCATCGTGCTCCGAACCTTCGCGCATGAGACAGTCGAGGGCATAGCAGAATTTGCGAACGCCCCGGTGATTAACGCCTTAAGCGAGCTCGAACATCCCTGCCAGGCGTTGGCGGATTACTTCACTCTCTACGAACGATTTGGAGACCTGAAGAAGGTCCGCCTGGCTTACCTCGGCGATGGCAACAACGTGCTGCATTCGCTGCTGCTGACGGCGGCGCAGCTTGGGTCGAAAATCCGGATTGCGACGCCTGAAGGATACGGAGCGAATTCTCAGATCCTGATTGAAGCCCTTGAAATCGCGAACCATACGGGAGCAACAATCGAGATTATGACTGACCCGCGCAGGGCGGTTCGGGGCGCTGACGCGGTTTACACCGATGCTTGGGTGAGCATGGGTCACGAACCGGAGGCCGACGAGCGCAGCAGAATTTTTCCGCCTTACCAGGTGAATGACAAACTCATGGCCTGCGCGCCTTCCCATGCAGTTTTTATGCATTGCTTACCGGCCCATCGCAACCAGGAGGTGACGGATGCGGTCATTGATTCGGTGCGCTCCATAGTCTTCGATCAGGCAGAGAACCGTATGCACGTGCAAAAGGCTATTCTTATGTTGCTGGCCGGCAGCGCGTCCCGCATGCCGACAAGGAGCAACCATGCCTGAAACTGTGGTTCTTGCCTATTCAGGAGGTCTTGATACCTCCATCATTATTCCCTGGCTGAAGAAGAACTATCCCTACGATGTGATTGCTATGGTGGCCGACGTTGGCCAGGGCGATGACATTGATGCGGTGGTGAGCAAAGCGAATAAGACGGGCGCCAGCAAGGTGATAGTCGAAGACCTGCGGGAAGAGTTTCTGACGGAATACGTTTTTCCGGCACTTAAGGCAGGAGCAGTTTACGAGCATAAGTATCTACTGGGAACTTCTTTGGCCAGGCCAGTGATTGCAAAACACCAGGTGGCGCTAGCGGTACGCGAGGGAGCTATCGCGGTTGCACACGGGTGCACCGGAAAAGGAAACGACCAGGTGCGCTTCGAACTGGCTTACCAGGCGCTCGCGCCCAGCCTGAAGATCATCGCGCCGTGGCGCGAATGGAAGCTGAAGTCGCGCGAAGACTGCCTCGATTACGCGGAGAAGCATGGGATTCCGGTAGCCGCAAGCCGCGTGAAGATTCACAGCCGTGACCGTAATCTCTGGCACCTGAGCCACGAGGGCGGAGAACTCGAAGACGCTGCCAACGCGCCGCTTTCTACCACCTGGCAGATTTCGAAATCCCCGCAAGAAGCGCCCGACCGCGAAGAACGTGTGCAGATCGAATTCCAGAGAGGCGTTCCAGTCGGAGTCAATGGAAAGCGGCTTAGCCCCGTTTCATTACTGGAGCTGCTGAATGAAATTGGCGGACGAAACGCAATTGGCCGGGTCGATATCGTCGAAAATCGCTTCGTCGGCATCAAGTCACGCGGGTGTTATGAAACTCCGGGCGGCACATTGCTGATCAATGCCCATCGTGAACTGGAAGCGTTATGCTGCGAACGCGATGTCATGCATTTCAAGCAGCATGTGGCATTGAAATATGCCGAGCTCGCCTACTACGGATTGTGGTTTACACCGCTCCGTGAAGCGCTTGATGCCTTTGTTGAAAGCACACAGAACCAGGTTAGTGGCAGCGTTACCCTTTCGCTCTATAAGGGCAATGCCGCTGTTATCAGCCGCGAATCGGAAAATTCGCTGTACCGGACCGATCTCTCTTCTTTCACCATGACAGACAGCTACGATCAGAAAGATGCCGCAGGCTTCATTCGCATTCTGGGATTGCCCTCGCGCTCCCGAGCGCTGGCCGAAGCCGAAAAACACTCCGCTTTAAGCAATGCCAACGGCTCGCATCCTGCTCAGACTAAGGGCAAACAGAAGGTGTCGCGGTGAAGATGTGGTCCGGCCGCTTTCGCCAGCCTCTCGATCCCTCATTCGAAAAATGGCAGCGTTCGTTTGGCTTCGATCGCCGGCTGCTGAGTTTCGAGTTGCAGGCCAGCGCCGCTCATGCCCGCGCTCTTTCTCATGCTGGCGTACTTACGCCTGACGAACTGAATCAGATCGAGCGCGGCCTGGAACAAATC
>JBJMWI010000069.1:0-18735 GCA_045810225.1 Burkholderiales bacterium | reverse complement strand
TTTGGCTCGGCGACATTGGGGTCCGCGCTGGCAACATAGCGGGCAATGACGGAATTGCCCGCGGTGTCGGTGTAATTCACGTAAAAACGCCCGTTGGTTGAGTACAGCGGATCGAACGCAAGCCCAAGCAGCCCCTGTTCGGAGCCAGTCGAAACCAGGCTGCTGATATCGAGAAAAATACCGATCAGCGTGTTCGTCTGCTTGTCCACGAGTTTGATGCGCCCGCCTTTCTCGACGACGAACAAACGGCCAGTGTCGCCCGGTGGCGCTGTCAGGAACACAGGAAAGTCGAATGTTAGGGTGGATGAATCGAGGCGCTGTAACTTGAGCGACAAGCCTTGTGGGCGTGCCGCACTGCCGCTGCCATCGTCTCCTCCGCCGCAGGCAGCGAAAAGCAGCGCCAGGGTATACAGGCACAGCAGTGCCACGCTTTTCACAGGTCCTATCCCGGCATGCATGGCACCTCCGCGGCGCAAGAAAATAGCTACTAGCCTGACTCTTGCAGCGCCAGTAAGTTCAGTGTGGCACGTATACCTTGCGCCCGATGGCGCGGGCTCTGGCCTTGCCCGCCTGATCCCGTCATCATGGGATGGAGCGCCTGCTTGGTTGGGGCAAGATCACATGACCGGCGATTGCGCGCACTTTACGGTCTTCCGGTTTTGGTTTGCAGGATAGGTGAGAGGAGTACACAGTGGCCGAAGGACAACGGGACCACGCCGGCGTGCGCATCTTGTGGCTGCGGCTACGGCGTCCGCGTCTGGCGGCGGGAGTCGCCGCTGGAATTCTAGCCTACGCGTTGCTGCTAATGCTCGGCGATACGCCGGGCCGCATAAGGTTCATGCTTGCCTGGGACGTTGGCGTTTTTCTAGCGATGGTATTGCTGGTGGGACTCCGAAACACTTCTCCAGAGACCATGAAACGCATCGCCGACCGGCAAGACGCCGGGAAATGGGCCGTACTCCTGCTGACATTGCTGGCAGCAACTGCGAGTCTGATTGCCATTGCCGGCGAGGTGCCATTCGTTCGAAGCGCAACCGACATTGAAAAACTATGGCGTATCGCGCTTATCGTCGGGACGATCATTCTTTCCTGGACCTTCATCCATACCATCTTCGCGTTGCACTATGCCCACGACTACTATTCGACCAGTCCGGCGGTGTCAGGCAAAGCGCGCAAGGGTCTGGCGTTCCCCGGAGATGCCATGCCGACTTACATGGACTTTGCTTATTTCTCCTTTACCATCGGCATGACGTTCCAGGTTTCAGACGTCCAGGTCACCGAGCCCAACATGCGCAAGCTGGCCTTGACCCACGGCATCATTTCTTTTTTTTACGCCACCGGCATTCTGGCGCTGACGATCAACATGGTCGCTGGCTTGATCTGATCGGTGGGCTGGCTGGAAAGATGGTCCATCCCAATACGATTAATACGATTACGCTAACAGACACCAAACCAGCCGCAACGGGTTTGATGTCTGCAGCACTGGTTCATTTCGAATCAGTGTCCGGCGTCGACATGACCGGTCCATCACTGCTTGAGCCCGTCGTGCTATCGGATGATTGCGGCGTTGCCCCGGTGTCACTCATGGCAGCAGGTGTGTCTGCTGCAGTCGGGATGGTTTCCTCCTCGGCTACGGCCGCCGTGGACAACCATGCGGATATCGGCAAAACCAGTATTGAGGCAAGTATACGTTTCATGGCAAGGCTCCTTTGCGTGATGGATAGACGACGCGCCAATCCCGAGTGCCTACGGGTTTATCGCCGGACGCCGTGGGATGCGCCAGACGCCTATGTGCAACCAGCATGCCAAGCGCGCGTTTGAACACAATCAAGCGCTTACACATTTGGCCAGCTTAGGTCACAGTGCGCTGTTGGTGCATGGATCCAGTCCCCGCACCAGATCACTGCACCAGACGCTCCAGCGTGCATCGAGCCGCTTGACCAGCAGCGCTCCACGGGACCATTATTCGCCGCCATGTTTCTAACGCAACTGTCTTCGCCTCCAACGTTGCCTCCAATGCATTGACCGCCCGCATGCCAACTTGTAACTGATGCAAACTTCCCTTTCCCAAGTCCAGCGACTCAGGCTTTACTACGAAAAGAACGAGCATGCCTTCGACATCGCGGCTTTTATCGGCGGCTTTGTCTTCGATATCGCCATGCTGGACCGCATTGACGCGTGGTCCACCATCATCCAGCAGGCGGTTTATCTTGTGCTGATCGCCGCCATTTTGCTGCAATTGTTTTTTGCACAAGACAAGCCGGCGCCCGCGTTACAAGAGTTGCCCAGGCTCAAGCGTTGGTATTACGAATACCGGACAGCGTTTGTGCATTTTCTGCTCGGTACCCTGTTGAACCTCTATACGCTGTTTTTCTTCAAGAGCTCGTCGCTATTCGTCTCGGCTGCGTTCATGGTAATCCTGGTGCTGTTGCTCATCGCGAATGAATCAAAACGTCTGAAACAACAGGGCTTGTCGTTCAAGTTCGCGCTGTTCAGTCTGTGCCTGCTGTCGTTCTGCGCCAGTATCGTGCCGGTATTTGTTGGTTCCATCGGGCTGTTCGTGTTTCTGCTGTCCATGCTGGCGGCGTGCGTGCCGATTGCCGTCATCAACAGGCGCATTCGCATCCACGCGCCGGAACGCCAGCGGCAAGCGCGGCGACAGATCCTTGTGCCCTTCGGCCTGGTGCTGCTACTGTTTCTATCGCTGTATTTGTTCAGGCTGATCCCGCCCGTTCCACTGTCGATTCCATTCATCGGCGTCTATCACAACGTTCAGCGCACGGACGACACATTCCAGCTCAGCCATGAACGTCCATTCTGGGAGTTCTGGCACCATGGCGATCAGACCTTCAAGGCACAACCGGGTGACAAGGTTTATGTGTACTTCCGCATTTTTTCGCCGGGTCGCTTTGCCGACCAGGTGCTGATGCGCTGGTACTGGAAAGATGCCGCAGGCCGCTGGTCACTGCAGGATTCCATTCCCATCAAAATTACCGGCGGACGCGAACAAGGATTCCGCGGCTATGGGATGAAATCAAATTACCAGCCCGGCGACTGGAAACTGCAGGTGGATACCACCGATGAGCGCGAAATCGGCCGCATCTATTTTGATGTCACGCAAGCGGCGCCGGAACCCCGCGAACTTCGCACAGAAATCCAGTAATGCGCGCGTCCGGCGATTGCCTCGCGGGCGACTTGGCTCCTAGCGCAATCCGCGCCAGTTTCCGGGACGCATGCGTCCATAGCGATACACCAGCCACCCGCCCAGCAAACCTCCGAGGTGCGCGAAATGCGCAACGCCGGCCTGCGTTCCAGTCACACCCAGCACCAGTTCGAGCACAGCGTATAGCAGCACAAACATGCGTGCGGGCATTGGAATGGGCGGGATGAGCGGCATGATGGTTCGATTCGGAAAGACTAATGCATACGCCAGCAGGATGCCGAATACGCCCGCGGATGCGCCTACCACGGGGCCGCCTTCGGGACCGAATAGTCCGCTGATCAGCAGCTGCGCCAGCGCCCCGCACACCACACTGGAGAAGTACGCGAGCGCTACGCGACGCGCGCCCCATACCCTTTCCAGTTCCCCGGCGAACATCCACAAGGCCAACATGTTGAATGCCAGGTGCGTCAGGCCTCCGTGCAGGAAGCTGTAGGTCACCAGTTGCCAGAAAGTCAGGATTGGAAGACTCGCGAGGCCGGGCCCGGCACCTGGCCATAGGGCGAACCACTGAAACAGCGCATCGCCCATGACTGTTTCCAGAAGATAGACGACAACATTGGCGATGATCAGGCCTTGCGTAAAGGGAGGAAGCACGGCGTTCCTTGTTTGTTTTTCGGTCTGATTCGACCCGGTCATGAATAAATAATTCTTCGCATGGTACCCTTTCGGCCTGCAACGCCCGGGACTGTATCTTTAATTCGATCACCAACAAGAAAAATAAAGGCGCAAACATGAAATGCAAAATCGCCCTGTTGATTCTGCTGTCCGCTCAATATGCCATCGCCCTTGCAGCGACGCCTTATCAGCGCCCGGCCGGCGTTGCAGACCTGAAAGAGCCGGCCATTGTGGCCGGCTATCGTGCGCTGTTTACCTGCTCCGCACATTTCTTCGCCGGGCGTCCGCTGGATGACATCAAGAAAGTAGAACTGGTAGACGTCGAAGGCCTGGGTTATCCGGATCCGGTCATCGACGAACAGCGCAAACTGGTGTCGGCGACAGACATTTCCGGAACCATCGTGCGCGTGGCGTCCTTCCGCGACAGCATGGGGTGCACGGTACTGCCACCGCATTGGCAGACCGGCGACATCCCGCGCTTGCCTAACGTGCAATACGCTGCCGCACCCGACGTGGCGGATGTGGCTTTTCCTGTAGGAGATCGCGTCGAACTGCCAGCCAACGGAATCGAATCGCGCCACGCGGCTCTGGCATCCGTACTCGATCGCGCATTCGATGGCGCCAGTTATGGCGAAGGCGCTGGCGTGGTCACCACGGCCGTCATCGTCGTGAAACGCGGCAAGATCGTCGCTGAACGCTACCGCCCCGGATTCGGCATCCACTCTGGCTATCGCACGTGGTCAACTGCCAAGAGTATTTCAGCGGCTTTGCTTGCCATCGCCGCGAAACAGGGCATTCTTGATCTGGATGCGCCGCTTAACATTCCGGAATGGAATTATCCCGGCGACCCGCGTCAGGCCATCACACACAAGCAACTGCTGTGGATGTCCAGCGGACTCTACAGCGGCGGCGATAACACGTACGCGGTGTACTTTGGCGGAGAGGATGTAATCAGCGCGGTAACCACCACGCCGCTGGAGGTTGCACCAGGCACGCGCTGGAAATACGCCAACAATGACACACTTCTGCTGCTGCGCTCCTTGCGACACAAACTCGGAGACGATCTGAAGTACTTGCGATTCCCGTATGACCAATTGCTGCACCCGCTTGGCATGTATCACACCCGCATGGAAGTGGATCATCTCGGTAATTTCGTCGGTTCGAGCCAGACCTATACCACCGCGCGTGACCTGGCGCGCTTCGGTCTGCTGTTGTCATACGACGGCATGTGGCAAGGCAAAAGACTGCTGCCGGAAGGTTGGGTGAAATTTGTCAGCACACCTGCGCCAACCAAGCCGCCGGTGGCTGATCAATGGGGCTACGGGGCGCAGTTCTGGCTGCTGGACCAAATGCCCGGTGTGCCGCCCGGTACCTTCACCACGGCGGGCAACAAAGGGCAGTTCGTGACAGTGGTTCCAGGTCACGATCTGGTCATCGTTCGCACCGGGGTGGATCCGCTCGGCAAGCGTTGGGCTCCTGACCGGCTGGTGGCCGCCGTCGTCTCAGCACTGGGCAAATAAAACTTCCGGCTACAAGGCTGCGGACGAGATATCGCGTCCTCACTTTCTGTTACCTTACGCGCTGCTCCCATCCGCCCTCCTTCAGCAAAAGGCATTCTCTTTGAACCAGATTCGCGAACGACTGCGCGCGCTTGCCCCCCCTGTGTTGCAGGGCATTCGGCGTGGCATAGAAAAAGAGAGTCTGCGAGTGGAACACAATGGCCGGCTGGCGATGACTGTGCACCCGTCGTCGCTCGGTTCCGCGCTGACCCATCCCCATATCACCACCGATTTCAGCGAATCGCAGCTTGAACTCATCACCGGCGTGCATGGACAGATCGACGAGTGCCTGGCCGAACTCACTCGCATTCATCAGATCGTCTATCGCTCGCTGGGCGACGACATGCTGTGGTGCGCGAGCATGCCATGTGGATTGCCCCCGGACCATGAAATTCCAATTGGACGCTACGGCAGCTCCAATGTCGGGCGCATGAAAACGATCTATCGCACCGGCTTGTCGCACCGCTATGGCCGGCGCATGCAAATGATTTCCGGCATCCATTACAACTTCTCGCTACCCGAGAGCAGTTGGCCGCTTGCGCAACTGGGACAGCCGAACGATGCTTACTTTGCGTTGATCCGCAATTTTCGCCGCAACGCTTGGCTGCTGTTCTATCTGTTTGGCGCATCGCCCGCGGTGTGCAGCAGTTTTCTCGACGGACGCTCGCACGAATTACGCGAACTTTCGCCTGGCACTTATCATTTGCCGTATGCCACGTCTCTGCGCATGGGAAGACTGGGCTATCAAAGCGATGCTCAATCCAAGCTTGCCGTCAGCTATAACAACCTGGACAACTACGGCGAATCCCTATTCGAGGCGCTCACGGAACCGTATCCGCCGTACGAAGCAATCGGTATTCGCCAAGGCGACGAGTACCGCCAGCTCACTACCAGCCTGCTGCAGATTGAAAATGAGTTCTACGGCAAGATCCGCGCGAAGCGCGTCATCCGCCCAGGCGAGCGGCCGCTGCATGCATTACGCGAGCGCGGCGTCGAATATGTTGAAGTGCGTCTGATGGATCTGGATCCCTTTTGTGCTATTGGCATAGGCGCGCAAACTATACGGCTGCTCGACGTATTTCTGCTGCACTGCCTGCTGCATGAAAGCCCACCGGACACTCCCGCGGAGATTGCAGAAGTTGGCCGTAATCAGAACCGTGTCGCGGCCCGTGGCCGAGAGCCCGGCCTGCAACTGGAAAGACAGGGTCAGGAGGTTGCGTTAGCGGCATGGGGGGCACAACTGGTGGGCGAATGTGGTCCGATCGCCGCTGCCCTGGATGCCGCGCATGGCACAAGCGCTTATGGCGATGCGCTAGGGGATGCCCACCGGGCGCTGGAAGATCAGGAGCTGGTTCCATCCGCACGCGTGCTCAGGACAATGAAACAGCATCATGGCGGGTCTTACGTGCGCTTCACGATGGAGCAGTCGCTACGCCATGCAGCGGAATTGAAGCGCCTGCCGGTTTCACCCGAAGCCGAACAGCATTTCTGTCAGCTCGCGAAGGAATCCATCGAGGAACAACAACAAACCGAAGCGGCCGACACGCTGCCGTTCGAACAGTATCGGCAGCAGTATCTCGCGCCAGAACGGTTAAACATTCGCAGCCGGCACAAAAAGTGAAGCGCGTCCCACGCACTGGACTGGCCTGAATTTTTTCATCCACGCCTTGTCCCAATGCGCATTCATGCCGATAATTCAACCGCACCACGATAGCGCAGGAATACCTAATGAAACTCTGGATTTTCGATTCCCAGGCATCCCAGGAAGATATTGAAGCGGGCTGCCAGGCCGCCACCGCACTGATTGAAAGTCGCGGCCTCAGCGTCGAGCGCGCCTACGATGCCGTGATGAAGCGCAGCAGCCGTGCGCGCTTTGACCAGCGTGCCGCCAAGGCTTGGGACGATGCGGAGGACGAAGCATTGCGCGTCGCTTATCACGGCGCGGAGCCGGATGACGAACCCGTGCTCGGACCGTTCAAAACACCCGACCGTCATACATAGGAAAGCCGCCCGCCATAGCATCCGCGGCGGGCGGGTCTACTTCACGATCTCCAGAAGCTCGACCTCGAACACCAGCGTGGCGCCGGGCTTGATGTTCGGCGGCGATCCCCGATCGCCGTAAGCAATATTGGCCGGACACACCAGGCGGCTTTTGCCGCCGACTTTGATCTCCTGCACTCCTTCGGTCCAGCACTTGATGACATTCGCGAGCGGGAACGTCGCGGGCTGTCCGCGCTGCAAGGAACTGTCGAACACCGTTCCATCCACCAGCGTGCCCTGATAGTGCACTTTGACGGTGTCCGAAGCCTTGGGCGAGGGACCTTTGCCTTCCTTTAACGTCGTCACGATGGCCCCGGATGCCGTCTTTTTTGCACCGGGTTCCGCGGCCGCCTTCGCCAGAAAACCGGCGCCAGCCTTTTTTTCGCGTTCTGCAACAACGCTGGCCCGCGACTGCGCGAGTTGCTGCAGCTTCGGCTTGAACGTCTGCATGTCCACTTTGAGCGGGCGTTTCAGAACGCCATCCGACAAGCCCGATTTGACAATCTCCAGATCTGATTCGCTGAGCGCGAAATCACCAAGGGATTGGCTGATCGCAACGCCGAGCGCGTACAACTCCTTCTGCTCGTCGTTCGCAAGATCAGCGGCGTGCGCAGACGGCCATCCAAGAGTCAATAACGCGCAGGAGCAGAACAAAATGATTTTCATGACAGGCCTTTTAAAA
Source organism: Burkholderiales bacterium (assembly GCA_045810225.1). Classification (GTDB taxonomy): domain Bacteria; phylum Pseudomonadota; class Gammaproteobacteria; order Burkholderiales; family JACQAP01; genus JACQAP01. The sequence goes on along the minus strand of JBJMWI010000069.1, from coordinate 10,616 downwards.
GAATTGCAATAATTGAGCGTTGTCTCGGGTTGGCGGAACGCCTTGCCCCGACAAACAGGGGCCGGGGACAGCGGGAGTACTAGAACTGGCCGGCCGTTATCTTTTGATATTCAGCCCGGCGAACACGTGATCCGCGTAGGCATTGCGGCCTTTCGCGTCAACGACGTGCCCGTTCGCCTTGCACCAGCGCGCCAATTCTCCAGGCTTGATGTTCATTTGCGTCGGTGAAACGCCACTGGCACGCATTGCGCCAATCTCTTCATTGTAGGTTTTCAGGAACAACTTGTAATCGCCCGGCATACTGTCTCCATCGACACAAATCGCGCGGAAGTCGGCGTAATCCTCCCTCGATATGAACGCAATGACTGCGGGTGTTTTAACCATGATCGTTCTCCATGTCATTTGTTGCAACTTCGGACGCTACAATCCATCAACCACATCGCCGGCTCACGAGCTGCAGGACAACATCGAGCATCCCGCACGGTTGCGTGCCCAATCGGGCCGGCGCCGGGCAAATGGCTCGCGTCCCGCCTGGTCACTGTAGGGGTGGCGCAGTACGTCGAGCAAATCGCGAATGCCGCTATTATCCCCCTGCTCGGCGCGATCGATAGCCTCTTGTGCAAGGTAATTGCGTAACACGTAGCGCGGGTTGACCGACTGCATGCTGGCGCGCCGCTCCGCATGTGGCCGCGCATCGCGCCGTGCCCGCGCAGCATAGCGGCCCAGCCACGCTCCCAGGGCCGGAAGCGCTTGCTGCCGCTTGTCCGGGTCATAGAACGCCGGGTCCAGCGGTGCGGGATCCGGGGCATCGACATCGATCTCGCTTAAGGCGCGGAAAAAAAGCGTCATGTCGATTTCATTCTTCTGCAGCAAACTCTGCAGTTCCTGCATCAGCAACTCGTCTTCGTCCAGGCATTCGCTGAACCCAAGCTTGCCAGCGGTATTGCTGCGCTCTGCCGCGCGGTACACCTCCACGTATCGTTGCAAACCCGCCTGCAACGGATCGGTGCTGGAATATGCGGGGACCAGTGCGTTGGCAAACTGGCCCAGGTTCCAGTATGCAACCTGCGGCTGTTGCCCGAACCGGTAACGCCGCCCGTGCGCATCGGTGGTGTTCGGAGTCCAGTCAAGATCAAAATCATCGATCCATCCATAAGGACCGTAGTCGATCGTTAGACCGAGAATCGACATGTTGTCGGTATTCATGACGCCGTGCACGAAGCCGACGCGCATCCAATGGGCAACCATGCGCGCGGTGCGCTCGCACACCTGCGCGAACCATTCGGCGCGAACCGGCTCGGCCAGCTGCCTGCCATTGTCGCCCGCATCCTGCCCCACCAACTCCGGGAAGTCGCGACGAATCGTAAAATCGATCAACTGGTTCAGCAGGCCAAGATCGTCGCGCGAAGTCGGCAATTCAAAATTGCCGAAACGGATGAACGACGGCGCCACACGGCAGACAATTGCGCCCGGCTCAGCCTTGGGATGGCCGTCATAGAACATGTCACGTATTACCGGTTCCCCGGTGGCGACAAGGCTCAATGCGCGCGTGGTCGGCACACCGAGATGATGCATCGCTTCGCTGCACAGAAATTCCCGGATGGAGGAGCGCAACACCGCGCGGCCATCGGCCGTGCGCGAATAGGGCGTTTTGCCGGCGCCTTTGAGCTGCAACTCCCAGCGCTGTCCGGCCGGAGTGATAATCTCTCCGAGCGAAATGGCGCGGCCATCACCGAGCTGGCCGGCCCACTGGCCGAACTGATGGCCGCCGTAGTTGGCGGCATAGGGCTCCATGCCTTCGATCAGCGCATTGCCCGCAAAGACCTCGGCAAATTTCTGTGATTCGATTTCGCGTTCATCGATGCCAAGCAGCGCAGCGACTTCGGGTGAATAGGCAATGAGTCTTGGCTGCGCGACCGGGGTGGGATCCACGCGCGAGTACAACGCCCGATGCACCTGCCGCCGCCGCGGTCCCGTTTCCGGATCGGCGGGCAGTTCACGTACGAAGCGGTTGTCGAAATGCAGGCTTTGCATGCTGTTGGGAGAGAACAAAAGGAGATAAGTTCAGCGCGGGTGCATATTGTAACGGGTTGGAATGGGGCTATTCCGCCATGCGCGATACCGCACTGGCAATGCTGCGGCTTCGTCATTGGGTCAGGTAACAACTTGAACCAGGAATTGATCGCCTGCCCATTGACCCAAGCAGTCGCCCGCGATGCAGAAACAGCGACCGCGAACTAAGTTCAGGTTAGGCTATGCTGGCCGCGCCGAAAGCACTGCACGCCGAGAAAAACAGGTAAGGAAAGCCCATGACCGCTGCCTTTGACTATGCTGGACTGCTGCGTCCCAATCTTCCGCCGGCTGTCGCCCCGTGGACCGGATTTCCGAAATACAACTTCACCGGCGGACATAATGATGCCGATAGTGTGCCCGTGGACGGACTCATAGCAGCCGCGGTCGCCGTGCTGAAGCGTGAAGGCACGACGCTCGCCACGTACGGCCTGGAAAGCGGGCCGCTCGGGTATCGGCCGTTGCGTGAGTTCATTTCGCGCAAGCTCGCGCGCGACGCAGGCGTGCGGTGTTCAGCAGACGAAGTTCTGATTACATCGGGATCGCTGCAAGGCCTGGACCTGGTAAACCAGGTACTGGTTGGGCCAGGTGATACGGTCATTGTCGAACACATGACTTATGGCGGCGCCATTACGCGGCTGCAGCGCAGCGGTGCGAACATCGTGGGTGTCAAACTGGATCATGACGGCCTCAACAGTGCGTCATTGCAATCGGCGCTTGAGGATCTGAAACGCCGCGGCATCAGGGCGAAATATGTTTATACCATTCCGACCGTGCAAAATCCGACCGCCACCGTGATGAGCGAAGCGCGCAGAAGCGAGATACTTGCGCTGTGCGCGCACTACGGCGTACCGGTGTTCGAGGATGAGTGCTATGCGGACCTGATCTGGCAAGGCGAGCGCCCCCGCGCGCTGCGCGCCATGGCGGGCAACGATGCCGTCATTCACATCGGATCATTTTCGAAATCGGTCGCGCCCGCCCTGCGCATTGGCTATCTGGTCGCCGGATGGCCGCTCATGGGTCGCATTCTCGCCGTCAAGAATGACGGGGGTTCGGGCGCCATTGACCAGATGACCCTGGCCGAATACTGTCAGCATAATTTCGACCGTCATGTATGGGATCTGCGAAAGGCCCTGCGCTGTAAGTTGGACGTGCTCATCGAGTGCTTGCGCGCGCAGTTCGGCGATGACGCCGAATTCGAAGATCCGCCGGGCGGAATTTTTTTGTGGGTGAGATTGCCTGGCAACGTCAATACCACGCGCCTGGCTCAAGTAGCTCTGCAAGCTGGTGTGGCCATCAATCCCGGTGCCGAGTGGATGACCGATACCGAGGGAGGAAAGACTCGTCTGCGCCTTTGCTTCGCGCATCCTTCGGAGCAAACGATTCGGGAAGGGATCGCCAGACTGGCTGACGTTTGCCATCGCGAGTTCGGCGTGCCGGCTCGCGGCACGAAAGAACATCGCTAGTCACATCCTTTTTTTGTATTTGATTCGCGAGTGCAGAACCGGCACTTTCTCTCGCTTGCCCCATAACAAACTGAAATCTAACTTTCAGTCTGAAGCTTGATTTAGCTGTCATCGGCGTAATATTTCTTCACGGCTAAAGATCATCAAGGCCGCACCGTGAGGAGATCGCATGAACATCGGGCTGCGGGAATGGATCGCATGCGTCGCAACGCTTCTTGTCGCCGGCGTCTCGAACGCAGAACCTCCTCCGGGCGACTATACCTTCAAGTTCACGCACGAACGCCGCGAACGCAGTTACATCGTGCATGTTCCGAACGACATGGTGACCAGCCCGTGGCCAGTAATGCTTAATTTCCACGGCGCGGGCAGCAGTGCCGCCGGGCAGCAGTCCTATTCGCGCATGGACGAGACGGCCGATCGCCAAGGCTTTCTGGCCGTCTATCCGAACGGCACCGGCGATGCCAGCAACCGCCTGCTGACCTGGAATGCAGGAACGTGTTGCGGCTATGCGTTCAGGAACAAAGTTGACGACATCGGATTCGTGCGGGCGCTGGTGGATGACTTGGAAAAACATGCTGACATAGATCGCGCACGCATCTATGCGACCGGGCTTTCCAACGGCGCGATGATGGCCTATCGAATCGCGATGAAAGCGCCTGGACTGTTAGCGGCCATCGCGCCCGTGGCCGGCGCGCTGCCGGAGCTCCCCGCACCCCCCACGCCGTCCATTGCCATCATGCATATCCACAGCGTCGACGATACGCGCGCGTTGTATCGGGGCGGCCTCGGGCCGCCGTATCCACTGACTAACATTCGCGTTGAGCATCCCGCGGTGGAGGATTTGCTCGCCCGCTGGGCAGCGTTTGACGGATGCCCGCTTCAGCCCGTCATTGATCCGCCTATTCGTGGTAGTGGTAGTTCGGCTTCTCACACTGCGACTCGAGTGATTTATGGCCCGTGCCGGGACGGCATTGAAGTGGTGTTGTGGAAACTGACCGGCGCCGGCCATGTCTGGCCCGGCGGCGCGGGCGAATATCTGGAAAGCTTATTCGGCTCGCAGAAGATCCTCGGCGCTCCTACCGACGTCATAGACGCCAATACGCGGATATGGCAATTCGTCGAGCCCTACCGCAGCAGCTTCGTCAAGCAACAACTACCCGACTGACTACAACTCAACTGTCGCCGTAGACCGGGATGGCCGCCCCGTGAATGACTTCAGCTTCCGCGCTACACAGGAACAGCACGACGCGGGCAATTTGCTCTGGCTTCGGCCACTTCGCGAAGTCCGCCTTTGGCATCGCCGCGCGATTGGCTGGCGTATCGATGATGCTCGGAAGAATGGTGTTGACCCGCACGCCTTTGCCCCGGACATCCGCAGCCAGAGAATCAAGTAACGCCATCGCGGCAGCTTTCGACGCGGCGTACGCGCCAGCCCCGGCGGGATGTTCTATCGCTGCTTTGGCAGCCACATTGACGATCGCACCGCGTTGGCGTTTGAGCATTCCGGGAATCACGGCACGCGCGAGCATGAAGCCGGAACGCAGATTCAACGCAAGCATGTGCTCCAGAACATTGCTTTGCGTTTCCCAGACGGGTGCGCCGCCTGCGTAGCCGCCAACGGTATTCACCAACACGTCCAGCGCGCCAATCGTGGCGACCAGCTGATTCACCGCTGGCTCGTTCGTCACATCGAGCATGTGCCCGCCAAGCCGTATTACTTGCTGGCCGGCTGCCTGTTGCAAATCATCCCACTCGTCCTGCTTCTGGTACGTTACCGCGACCTTGGCACCCTGCTGCAAAAACATCAGGCTCACAGCGCGGCCTAACCCACCGGTGCCACCGGCAACCAGTACGGACTGTCCCGCGAAAGGTTCACTCATTGGGCCGGCTCCTGTATTCGTTCCAGCTCGCTGCGATGCCATTGCGCCAGTGTCGCCGCGCGTTCATAAGTCGATTCCAGAAAGGCCGCAAGATCTTCCGCGGGCGACTGCGCAGTGCGCACTGCTTCGTACGGCAGAATGAATTCTGATAATTCGTTGCTGTAAAACGCAGCCGCCGGACGCACCAGGGCTTGCTTGAAGCCAGCCGGCTCTGGCGCCGCATACGCATAGAAAGCTGGTTGCTGGATCGGACCGCTGCCGGGCCAGAAGCCGTGACTGATGACTTCGTGGGAGTAAGCCTCCCGCGTAATCGCGTCCGCGCCTTTGCGCTCCGGCGCGCGCCGACCGGAAAAACGCGTGACCGCCAGATCGAAACTACCCCAGAAAAAATGCACCGGGCTGCATTTCCCTACGAAGCCGCAGCGGAAACGCTCGAACACCGGCTTCATCGCCACCAGCGCGCGCCAGAATGCGTTCGCCTGAGTACGATCATAGGACCGATGAATCGTGTCTAACTCGAAGCGAATCGGATCCGGTATTTCAACTGGCATGGTCCAGATGTGAACCTCTACACCCATGCGGTGCAGCGCCTCTATCACCATGCGATAAAACTCGGCGACGCTTCGTGGCTCGAGCGGAATCATCTCACTGCGGCCGTCCGAGCATTGCAGGATCAGTCGATGAGTAACGAAGTCAAAGACCAGCGTCAGGGCGCGCTCGCCAACGATCAGGGCCGGCGTCGCGAGCCCGCAAGACGTCAAATGGAACGCCACATTCCAGAAATGATTGGTGCGCGGCGTCAGGGCGAGGCAAACCTTGCCCACGACCTGGGTCCACATGTGCAGGGTTGCATACGTATCGCGCCAGACGTCTAGCGGCAATGCCGGCCAGGTGGCGTCGCTCACGCGTGCAGTCTGCATGGTTGCGTCATTGTGCGGGTTCATGTCGAACCATTCCCTTCAGTGCCTACTGCTCGTTGCGCTCCATTTTTAGTTCCGCTTTCAGGCTGTGCAAATCGCGAAATATCGTGGCCACTGCAAGAACGCGCTTGCCACGCTTGTATGTCACCGCGCAATCGTTCGCCTGAAGTGAACCGTCTATTTCAACCGCATCCCAGTTTTCCGCATGCCCGACGTAATTGATGGAAACGTCGTAATGCTGGCTCCAGAAGAACGGCACGGCGTCGAAACGTTCACGCCGGCCCAGCATGTTTTGCGCAGCCACTTGCCCCTGGCGTTGCGCCACGACCCAATGTTCGACGCGGATGCGCTCGCCTGTATGCGGGTCTGGCCAGCGTGCAATGTCGCCGGCAGCGAATACACCGGGCGCGCTGGTCTGCAGGTATTCATCGACCACGACGCCGCGATCCAGTGTGAGGCCGGCCTGCTCGGCCAGCGCCAGCGCCGGCCGTACGCCCACGCCAACGACGAGGAAATCGGCGTCAAGCACCGTAGCATCGCTTAGCGATATCCGTCGGCCTTCCACATTGCTGACCGTCTGTCCCAGATGAAACACGACGCCATGCTGTTCGTGCAGCTCGCGCACAAAGGCGCCGACCTGCGTTCCCATCACGCGCTCCAATGGGGTCCTGTCCGGCGCGACGACATGCACTTCGATCCCACGCGTGCGCAGCGATGCGGCCACTTCGAGGCCGATAAAACTTGCGCCAACGACGACGACTCTTGTCGCAGAAGTGGCGTGCGAGATAATCGCCCGCGAGTCGGCGAACGTGCGCAGATAATGTATCTGCGCATCGCTTGCTCCCGGAACCGGCAGGCGCACCGGGTCCGCGCCGGTCGCAATCAGCAATGCGTCAAACCGGTAGCTACGCCCATCCTCTAGCGAGACGATCTTGTTATGGACATCGAGTGTGGTGGCGCGCGCGTTCAATACCAGGTCGATATTGCGCTCGGTGTAATACTCGGGTGGACGCAGCGCCACCCAGTCTTCCTGCGCCGTGCCAGCCAGATAATCTTTTGACAAGTTCGGCCTGTCGCACGGCGGCGCGCCATCTGCGCTGATCAAGCTCAGTGCTCCTGCATAACCTTCACGACGCAGCATGTCGGCCGCCGCCAGGCCCGCCGCTCCGCCGCCTACGATCACCACTGCAGCTGGCGTGGCGGCCATACCGGGCGCCTTGGGCCCTTTTTGTTTTTCCGTCGCTGCAGATTTCCCACGCACGAATAGCTGGTTGCCTAGCCGTTCGACGCGCCAACTGGGAAGCGGGTCCAGCGCCGGCGCGCGCAGGGCTTCACCCGTGCGCAGGCTGAAGCAGGCGTGGTGCCAAGGACAGCGCACCGTGTCATCAACAATCAACCCTTGCGCCAGAGGTCCGTGATAATGCGTGCAGTGAGCGCCGACGGCAAAAAATTCGTTCTGTCGACGCACGACAATCACGTCTTCGCCATCCACTGTTCCCAGCACCATGCCACCGTCGACAAGCTGGTCCAGTGAGAGGCCGGCTTTAAGATCCGGCTTTTGTGCGTCCGTCATGGATACCTCACGTAGCAGTGTTGCATCATGCGGCAATTGCGGGCTTGCGTGCGAACCAGGGCCTCGCCGCCTCGAGTTGCGCCCCGAGCCGAATCAAAGTTGCTTCATCGCCGAAACGGGCCGCAAGCTGCACGGCGAGCGGCATACCGCCGGGCGTCTGATCGAGCGGCAACATCAGCGCCGGCTGACCGGTCAGGTTGAACCAGACTGTGAACGGCGAGAACGTAAACACCCGGCTCCAGTATTCGTCTACATCGTCCATCATCATGTCCAGCCAGCCCAGCTTGACGGCGGCCGAGCTTAAGCCCGGTGTCAACAGCACATCCCATTGGGTATGGAAGCTCGCCATTTGCCGGCCGAGCCGGTGCGCCGTCTGCGTCGCGCGCACGTAATCTGCTGCACTGATGGTTTCCCCCATCTTCGCTGTCAACCACGTAATGCGCTCCACCTCGTTTTGGTGTGCCGGCCGCCCCGCGGTCGGATGGCTGGCCAGATTGACGACCGTGTTGGCAGCGGCCAAGGTCAGAAACGTCGGCACGACGGCGGCTCCGTCTATCGGAGGATCGCATTCCTCGACATGATGTCCGAGCTCTTCGCAAAGTTGCACGGTTTGCGCAAGTACCCGCAAGCAAGCCGCATCGGTCTTCGCGCCGTTTGGCGCAACTGCTGTCCATGCAATGTTGAGTTTTCCAGGATGCTCGCCGGCTTCCTGTAGAAACGGACGCGACGGTGACGGCGCGACATAGGGATCGCCCGGCCCGGCCCCGCGGGTCGCATCCAGTAATGCCGCACTGTCGCGTATGCTGAGGGTCACCGCGTGCTCGGTTGACACACCACCCAATCCTTCGCCGGAAAATGGAGCGAATGTATTACGACTGCGCGTGGGCTTCAGCCCAACCAGCCCGCAACAGGCGGCCGGAGCACGAATGGAACCGAAGCCGTCTGAGGCATGCGCGATCGGCAGCATGCGAGCGGCCACCGCAGCGGCGGCGCCTCCGCTCGAACCACCCGAGATGTGGGCAAGGTTCCAGGGATTGCGGGTTGGCCCGTGCAACTGGGGTTCACACGTCAGCGAAAGTCCAAGCTCGCACGTGTTGGTGCGGCCAAAAATTACCAGCCCTGCCTTCTTCAGACGTTTTACATGCTCGCTGTCGAGCGCCGCAGGCGGTGTGTCAGCAAAAAATTTGGAACCCCGTGTCATGGGCACGCCAGCCACAGCTGAGGTCAGATCTTTCATCAAAAACGGAACGCCGCGAAACGGCCCGTCGGGCAGCCCATCGGCGATCGCCTGTTTGCCGTAGTCGTAGAGTTTCATGGTTACTGCGTTCACCGCCGGGTTGCGTGCTTCCACGCGCTCGATGGCCGCGTCGAGCAATTCAGCGGGAGTCACTTCGCCGCGCCGCACGAGCCCGGCGAGTCCCAACGCATCGTATTGTTCGTATTCTGCGAAACCGCTCATTGAAATGACCCGCGTAAATACTGAAGCTAACCAAACCGTCCGGCAAAAGCAACAGCCCCGGTCGTGCACTCGATACCCGAATGGCGCGAGTACTGACCGCGGTTTCCGGCGGCAAACGGAAACTTTCGGGCGAGATACCGGGTCAACGTCGCTGGCTCGTTGGAAAGCTGATGGCAATAAGTCTATAAAATGGGCCAAAACGATAGAACCGTCTGGGAGGACACGCGCATGACGCAGAACAAGGGAGTCGAGCGTTCCAGCACCGGTATCCCCGGGCTCGACGATATCCTCGGCGGCGGGCTACCGCGACGCCGGCTCTATCTGGTGGAAGGCGATCCCGGGGCCGGCAAAACGACCTTGTCGCTTCAGTTTTTGCGCGACGGCGCGAACATGGGAGAAAAATGCCTTTACGTCACGCTATCGGAAACCAAAGAGGAATTGACTGCCGGCGCACACTCGCACGGCTGGACGCTTGACGGCATCGATATCGTCGAGATGGTGGCGGACGAAGCAGAGCTGGACAGCGAAGCGCAGGTCACCATGTACTCGCAGTCGGAAGTCGAACTCGCGACTATGATCGAGAGGATTCTGGAAGCCGTGGGCAACGTGAATCCGCAGCGCGTGGTATTCGATTCCTTATCCGAATTGCGTTTGCTTGCGCAAAGTTCTTTGCGTTACCGGCGGCAGATCCTGGCGCTCAAATCATTCTTCGCGGGCCGCCAATGCACGGTGCTTTTGCTTGACGACCATACTTCGGAAGCGTCGGATCTGCAGTTGCAGAGCATCGCACACGGTGTTATCTCGCTGGAACAACATGCGCCGTTGTATGGAGCAGCACGCCGACGCATGCGCGTAGTGAAGTTACGCGGATCAGATTTCCGCGGCGGATATCATGATTTCTCCATCAAGCAGGGCGGGCTGATGGTCTACCCCCGGCTTGTTGCTGCCGAGCATGGGAAGTCTTTCAAGAGGGGTCCCATCAAAAGTGGAATTCAGTCGCTCGACGATTTGCTTGGAGGCGGGCCCGAACGCGGTACCAGCACATTGATTATGGGTCCTGCCGGCACGGGAAAATCCACGCTTGCCATTCAATACGCCGTGGCAGCCGCCGAGCGCGGTGATCACGCCGGCATATTCGCCTTCGACGAAAGTCTTGAAACTCTGGAGGCGCGTATGAATGCACTGGGCATCAAGTTCACGGAAGGACGCAACGCAGCGCAGATTTCCCTGCGTCAGGTCAATCCAGCC
>JBJMWI010000068.1:0-7479 GCA_045810225.1 Burkholderiales bacterium | reverse complement strand
GGACACTGGATGTCCCGGAGAGCGACGTGGCCATCGGTGAGCGCGGCCCGGTGGCCGCATCGATGGCCGCCATCACTTCCCGCGGCGCCAAGTGATGAATCATGTGCCCCATGCCCGGTACAAGTTTCAGCGTGCTGCCCGGTAATTCACGGTGGAGCCTTGTTGATTGAGCCCCTGCGCTCGCAAAGCGATCTCGGGTGCCGGCAACGATGGTTACCGGTACCGCGAGCTCCCGGTAACGATGGCGCAGTGCAAGCACCGCTGGAATCATCATTGCACTTTCCGCGGCTGCGGCACGCAGTTGCGATGGACGCAATGACATCCACACGGGAAAGGCCTTGAAGTTCTCCGGGGTGCGGGGCGGCCCAAACATAAGCCTCACCAATCCCGGCCACATCAAGCGCCCAAGCAATGGCGAGATGGTATAGCGCATGAGATCGCCTATTATCGGAATCGCAGGCGGCGACAACACGGGGACGTCGAAGCGAGCTGTGGGGAAATAGTATCCCGACAGCAACACCAGGCTCTTTACGTCGGTTGGATGCTCAAGCGCAAGCGATAACGCAACCGATGTCCCCCACGAATGGCCAACCACGGTCGCTGCTTCAACGCCGAGCTGTTGCAGCGCTTTATGCACAAGGTGAGCCTGAGCCACCGGGTGCCAAATGGTCCGCCGCGGCCGCGAGCTGTGCCCGTATCCCGGCCGGTCGAACACAATCACGCGATAGCGCTGCGAGGCCATGTCCACGATGCCGCTCAATTCATAGTCCTGAATCATCGTTCCATTTCCGTGCAGCAATACCAGCGGCGCTCCATCACCTCGCTCGACATAGTGCAAACGAACACCTTCAATTTCCAAAAAGCGGCCCTGGGGCGGATTGGCCCGTTCAGCTTTGCGCGTCTGGTAGCGGACCGCGATGGCGGAGGCTGTCATGGCAGCAGCGATCGTAAGAAGTACCGGCATTCGCCGCGAAACATTCGGGTTCTCACGCATGGTCAGTCGTAGCTTGTCATTCATGGCGCTCACCTATAAATGGAAGGGATCCGGTTTGAGGGGCGCCACACGAGCGGGTTCCGGTGAAAGCGGGTGCGCCAGTTTTATTTCACGGCGCAGGACCGAGACGCCCGGCGGGCGGCAACCATGGGCTGCGCGGGCTCAGAACCGGTCAAAGGCGCTTTTTTTTCTGTGCCTCGCGGGCGAGGACGCTTGAGGTGCTGGCGCAAAAAGCGCTAGAGTATTTTTTCCATCCGCCTTCGATCAACGTCATGGCAAAATCTCCTGCCCCCGATCCCTCCCGCCTCGATCGCGTCCTGGCCGAGGCGCGGCGGCACAGCACCGAGCGCGAGAACACCTATCGCGAGCGCGCGCTCAAGCTGTATCCGCACGTATGCGGCCGTTGCGGACGCGAGTTTTCGGGCGTTCGCTTGCGCGAGCTGACAGTGCACCATAAGGACCACAACCACGACAACAATCCGCTCGATGGCAGCAACTGGGAATTACTGTGCATCTACTGCCACGAGAACGAACATGCACGGGTGGCCGACGAGGCGGCCCGAGGAAGAAGCGCAGGTCAGACCATGGCAAGCGCAACGCACAATCCGTTTGCCGATTTGCAAAAAAAACTGGAAGAAAAAAAGAAAGCTGACGGTAACCAGTAAGCCCCGACAGATCTGTATCAATCCTGGCGAAGCGCGGGCGTCAGTAGGGTACCGCGTGGGGGAGCACGCGATCCCTTTAGTTTTTCACTCAGTCCACAGCCCCAGTCCTCAAGACTTAGTCCTCAGTCCCTTCTTTGCCTCGCACGCCTATTGCAGCGTATGCACGGTGGTAATCGCGTTCGCCCCGACGATTGGCGTTGGCGTACCGGTCTCGGCCAGGGCGCCGGTCGTCGGATTAATCGCGTAAGTCGCGATTTCGCTGAAATTTCTGAAAGCGTATCTGATCGCATAAACGAACTTGCCGCCCGGTTCGGCGTTCACGCTGGAGGGTTGCTGCCCTTGTGGCGAGACGGCGTCATTCACCAAGGTCAACGCGCCGCTGGCTGAAATCGCATAGGCGGATACGTCCTGTGAATAAAAACTCGCGACATACACGAAGTGTCCGGTTGGTTCGACGGTAATCGATTGCGGCAGGGAGCCGGCCGGTGTTGGCGTGCCGATCGGGGCCAATGTGCCGGTGCTATTGATGCTGTAAGCGGAAATGTCGGAAGAGCCACGATTCGCTGCATAAGCAAACCGTCCGCTCGGATCCACGACCAGAGCTCCGGGCAGCGAACCTGCGGCCACCGGCGCGCCGATTTGCGTGAGAGCGCCGCCGGCATCGATGCTATACGCGTTGATATTGTCGGAACCCGGGTTCGCCGCATACGCGAACTTGCCGCCCGGGTGCATCGCGATCGCAATTGGATTCGTGCCCGTCGCTATGGGTGTTCCAATTGGCGTAAGAGCGCCAGTCGCACCGATTGTGTAGGCTGAAATGGTATTGGAGTTGAAATTCGCAACATAGACCGCAGTGCCGCCGGGATGCACGGCGATAGATTGCGGATTGCTTCCCGCGGCAACGCTGCCGAGTGGATTCAATGTGCCGGTGGCCGGAGTGATGTGGTAGGCCGTGACATTATCGGATCGACTGTTCGCCACATAGAGGAATTTTCCACCCGGCGTTGCAGCGGCGGAAACCGGATTGTCGCCCGCGGCTACCGGTACGCCCACTGCTTTCAGCGCGCCGCTGGTTGGATCAATGGCATAAGTCGAAACACCTCGATTCGCTGCGTCATTGCTGAGCGCATATGCAAAATTACGCGCAGCACCGGTGACCGGTGGCAAGCTGGTGGCGCGTTGCTGGCTGGTGCCTGGATCGCTGGCGAGATGCTCGCCGCTACCTCCGCTACCGCACGCCACCATGAACAGCGGCGCCAGAAGCCACCACGCGCGCAGCCAACGATTCTTACTGCCGGACAGGGTTGATTGCCGCATCTACGCTCCCTCTATCAAAATTAAATGGCTAATGGCGCGCGTATGTTGTTGTCCGGCGACAAAGTAAATGCCATGTTCACCGAGCTTCGCGCCGACTTTTGTTACGCTATGAGCATGCGCCAAAATTCATGTTTTGCCGGTGGTCTCAACGGACTACAAAAAGCGTTATTGGCGACGCATCTTTCCGCACGGTAAGGTCGCGGTTGCCGGCATGAAGGCATCATGAAACACACTGGATCGAACATGGCTATCCGCGTACATCGATATTCATCGGCAGCAACTAGTCGTTGCCTGTTGAAGCCCGTGCGCAGCGCATGCGACTGCAACGCGCTTGCGCATGCAAGGCGTTCGTATCGCATTCTGGGATTGATATTGGCCGCGTATGTTGCCGCGACTGTCGCGGCCAGCACTGAGCCGGAGAGCAGCCGGACTGCTTTGCCGCCGTGGCTCACGTACTGCGACACCGCGCTGTGTGCGGCAAGTGCGCCGCTGGTCGTAACATCTTGCTCCGCCGCCAATCCGGGCTGCATGCCTGCTCGCAGCACGAAAATCGTCGCGCAAGTCGACGGCAGAGCCATTAACAGCATCATGGCGGTCCTGAAACCGAGCGACGGCAGCGTCAGCGTCGTTTCCGGAAACGGTATTGCCGATGCCTTGTCGGTTACGTCGTTCCAGGCGCCTTACATCACATTCGCATCGGAGCGCGATGTTCATGTCACCTATTACGATGTGGCGCCGGTGTGGGGCGGAACGACTGCAATCCGTTTTACGAGCACGTCATTGACTTCCGCCGAGCTCGACACCGTGTTTTATCGTCATGTCAGCTACGACACCGGCACGGCAGCGGCGGCTTTGCATGCGCGCGCGCAGACCGTCATCAGCACACAGCAGGCCATGACAGGACTGAACACGACGCATACAACCGTTTTTTTCATGCCGTCGGAAATGTCGACTGTGCCGGGAGGAGAGGGAAATTTCGCTTCCGGCAACGGCATCATCAACGTCAATTACGGGAACCCGCCGTATATCGCCGCGTCGGGTGGCATCATGCAAACAGCGATACCGCGCTTTGCGCACGAATATACCCACGAATTGTTCAATCAAATAGCAAGTTCGTACCGCGGCGATCACAGTTGCTTGAACGAAGGCATCGCAGATGCCCTGCCTTACGTTGCCGGATTTCTCCCGGAACCGGAGTTCGGGCCGGTCGGATTGAGAGGAACCGATTTCGCTTCCGGCTGCAGCGCGCTCAATGAAGTTCATGACATTGGCAACTGCTACTTCTGGCACGTGAAGAAGGCAGGCATGCTGACGCCGGAGTTCCTGCGTCGAGTTTTTCATCCACGCCGCGCCTATACCTTCGACTCGTGCGCGCAGAACACACTCATGACGGGCAACAACATGCTGGTGTTGTTTACTGAAGGCGCGGGCGGCGCAAATATGATTCCAGTGCTGGATTCCATGCAGCTCCCGCATGCGGCATCGTACGAGGAAGCGATACGCGCACTCGGCTATTAGGCGCTGCGTGTGCCAAGCAGGTTTGTGGCTGGGCGTTGCTTTGCGAAGCATAAAAAACCCCGCTGACGCGGGGTTTTTGTTGCAGCCAATCAAAATAGCTCAGTAATCCATTTCCGGCATGCCGGCGGGCGCTTTGGCTTTTTCGTCCTTGGGTGCTTCCGCGACCATTGCATCGGTGGTGAGCACCAGAGCCGCTACGGATGCTGCATTTTGCAATGCCGACCGGGCAACCTTGGTCGGGTCGACTACGCCGGACTGGACCAGATCACCATATTCGTCCGTGGCCGCGTTGCAGCCAAAGTTGCCCTTGCCTTCAAGCACCTTGGCCAGCACGACAGACGGTTCCATACCCGCGTTGGCTACGATCATGCGCAGCGGTTCTTCCAGCGCGCGTGAGACGATGCGAATCCCGGCCGCCTGGTCATCGTTGCTCGCCTTGATGCTTGCCAGTGCGCCGCGTGCGCGCAGGTACGCGACTCCGCCGCCGGGCAGGACGCCCTCTTCGACAGCTGCGCGCGTGGCATGCAAGGCATCTTCTACGCGCGCCTTCTTTTCCTTCATCTCGACTTCGGTTGCAGCGCCGACGCGAATGAGGGCCACGCCGCCGGAAAGTTTGGCGACACGCTCCTGCAGCTTTTCCTTGTCGTAATCGCTGGTCGCTTCGTCGATTTGCTTCTTGATGGAACTGATGCGGCCCTGGATCTGGCCCTTTTCGCCGGCGCCGTCGATGATCGTGGTGTTTTCCTTGCCGACTTCGATTCTCCTGGCACGGCCCAGATCCTGCAATTGCACGTTCTCGAGTTTGAGACCCAGTTCTTCCGAGATCACGGTGCCTTTGGTCAGGATCGCCATATCTTCCAGCATGGCCTTGCGGCGATCGCCAAATCCGGGCGCCTTGACCGCTGTGGTCTTCAGGATGCCGCGCATGCTATTGACCACCAGCGTCGCAAGCGCTTCACCTTCGACTTCTTCGGCGACGATCAGCAGCGGTTTGCTGGCCTTGGCAACTTGTTCCAGCACCGGCAGAAGTTCGCGGATGCTCGAGATCTTTTTGTCATAAAACAGGATGTACGGATCTTCCAGTACGGCTTGCTGCTTGTCCGGATCGGTAATGAAATACGGGGAAAGATAGCCGCGGTCGAACTGCATGCCTTCAACGATCTCAAGTTCATTCTCGAGACTCTTGCCGTCTTCTACCGTGATTACACCTTCCTTGCCGACCTTATCCATCGCTTCGGCGATGATTTTGCCGATGGAGGCATCACCATTGGCCGACACTGAACCAACTTGCGCGATCTCTTTCGACGTTGTGATATTCCTGGATAGTTTCTTCAGCTCTTCGACGATGGCAAGTACGGCTTTGTCGATTCCCCGCTTCAGATCCATCGGATTCATACCGGCGGCGACAAATTTCATGCCTTCCTGCACGATGGCCTGTGCCAACACTGTTGCGGTCGTCGTGCCGTCGCCGGCGACGTCCGAGGTTTTGGAGGCCACTTCTTTCACCATTTGCGCGCCCATGTTTTCGAACTTGTCTTGCAGCTCGATTTCCTTGGCCACCGACACGCCGTCCTTGGTGACGGTGGGGGCACCGAATGAGCGCTCGAGCACTACGTTGCGGCCTTTGGGGCCCAATGTCACCTTGACCGCATCGGCCAGGATGTTGGCGCCGTGAACAATGCGGGCGCGGGCCGATTCATGAAAACGAACTTCCTTGGCTGCCATGTTTGGGTTCTCCTTTGCTTCAGGCGGCTTCCAGAACGCCCATGACGTCGTCTTCACGAATCACGAGCAGTTCTTCGCCTCTGACTTTGACTGTTTGCCCGGCGTATTTGCCGAACAGCACCTTGTCGCCCTTTTTGATTTCCAGCGGGCGCACTTTGCCATCTTCCATAATCTTGCCGTTGCCTACGGCGAGTACTTCGCCCTGGTCAGGTTTTTCAGCTGCCGTGTCGGGAATGACGATGCCCGAAGCCAGCGTGCGTTCCTCTTCCAGGCGCTTGACCAGAATCCGGTCGCTGAGAGGACGTATCTTCATAAGTTACCGCTCCTTCGCTGTAGTTTGGAAAATTAACCTTTTAGCTGGGCGACACCGGCATCGCCAGGTCGCGCGCTAGCGAAACTATGGACACTGCGCGGTATTTTCAAGGGGTAAACGCAACGTTGCATTGGAGCGGAAACTATTTTTCTTCAGGGATTTATTGCTCGGCCCGGGGCCCGTTGGCTATGCTTTGATTTCCGCGCTACCGTTTGGTCTGGTTTGTCTCCGCTCGTCACGCTGAAAGTCCACGAAGCCTTGTGCTCGGCCGCGCGCGCCCGGGTAGCGCGCGTTCGCTGTTCGCTGGATCTGCAACGCTCTACCACCGACGTTGAAGTTGGCGCCGCAGGATGGACCTGGCAAGGCCGTAACTATCCCTGGCTTGAGGTGTGCAAGGACCAGACCATCTATTATTGGGACGGCGAGGCGTTCGAACCGGTGGCCCGTTTTACGACCTCCCTGATCAAGCTGGTCCCCACGCAGTGGGGACCGCCGACGTTTGAAATCGACGGCATCAAAATGCTGCCGACGGCACAAGTATCTCCGTTCGAGGACGCGCAGCGCAAAGTGGCCTTGATCCAGCCGCGTGGAAAAATCGTATTGGATACCTGCGGCGGACTCGGCTACTTCGCGCACTGGTGCTTACAGGGTCAGGCCAGGCAGGTGCTGTCCTACGAAAAAAATGCGGACGTCCTTTGGCTGCGCACACTGAATACGTGGTCCCCGCCCGAGCGTGACGAACGTTTGAGCTTGATGCACGCCGATGTTGCGGAGCAGATCGCGAGCGTGGCCGATGAGTCGGTCGATGCCATCCTGCACGATCCGCCGCGCTTCGGTATCGCCGGCGAACTTTACTCGCAAACGTTTTACGATCACCTTGCGCGCGTGATCAAGCGCAACGGCAAACTGTTCCACTACGCGGGTACGCCGAACAAACTCACCAGCCG
>JBJMWI010000067.1:0-9273 GCA_045810225.1 Burkholderiales bacterium | reverse complement strand
GCGCTGGATCGACTGCCAGATCAATGCCGCGCGCCCACTGGATATTCCAGCTCACCAGTTTCATGGTGACAGCGCTTCAGTAACGCGCGTCCTCGGGTTTCCCGCCCTGCGCCCAGTCTGCCGACTTACCGGCGAAATCCGGCCGTGGTTGGCGCGTAAAGAAGGCAGCGACGTCGAAGGCTTCCTCATCGCTCAAAGAGCCGGGCCGGTCGAACGGCATGTTGGCCTTGACGAACGCCGCCGCGGTATTCAGACGCGCCATGCCAGCGCCGATGTTGAATGATTTCGGTCCCCAAAGTGGGGGATACAACATTTCACCGGAAGCGTCTGGCATCCCTTGACCTTGTTCACCGTGGCAGCCCGCGCATTGCTGTGCATAAATACGCGCCCCGCGCTCGCGGTCGGGAGGCTGCTTGCTCTTCATGCGCACAAAACCTCGACCGGTCACGCTTTGTCCGGTCGGCACATCGCGTGAGAGCCATTGCATGTAAGCCAGGATACCGATCATCTCGGGGCTCGCGGGCGGCAAGGCTTTGCCGTTCATGGAGCGCTCGAAGCAATCGTTGATACGGTCCTGCAGGGAAATCACCCTGGCGCTGCGGCTGCGATATTCGGGAAATACGCCCCAGATGCCGACCCACGGGGAAGACCACTGCGTGCGGCCGGCATTCAGATGACAGCTGGTGCAATTGAGCGCATTTCCCGAATAAGCGGGAGCGTTTTGCGTTGTCTTGGTCAGCACACGCCGCCCCAGCGCAATTGCTTCGCCTTGCGGACCTTGCGGATCAGGTGCGTCATTCCAGCCGGGATATTCAGCGTCGCCGGCCAGTGACACGGAAATCCAAAATCCCAAGCCGAGGGCAGCAGCGGTAATGGCAACCAGGCCGCCACGGAACGCGCTTTTACGAGGTAAAGCCTTTGCTTCCGGCATGAGAACTAATTTTCCAATATCGGGTTGATCAGGATAAACAAAAACCCCGCTTGCGCGGGGTTTAGAGTCAGGCACTAGCCAGCGGTTCAAACGGGTAGCGGTTCTTGTTCGTAAGCCGGTTCTTTCTGCGGTTGCGAGGCTGGTGCCTTACGCTGCTCTTCCGCTTGCCTGCGTTTGTCTTCCTCTTCAGCCAGTTTCGCCCAATACAAGGCCTCAAACTCGAAGCACATGCTGCACCTCCTTCCATCAGTTGGGAGTAGAACGCATTCGTGCTCTTGTTGTGACTTTATCGTAGCGCCGCCGGCACAGGGAATCAACCGCTTTGGCGCGCGCTTATTGCGGCATTGCAGCAAGTTCTTCGCGCGCTTTTTCCATGGCTTCGAAAAGTACGTCCGGCGGCTGCGCGCCGGAGAGTGCGAGTCGCTGGTTAAAAATGAAAAAAGGCACGCCCTGCACGCCAGTGGCGCGCGCACGCCGGTCCTGTTCTTCAATCAGCGCCCGATCGGCATCGCTAGTCAGATAATCCAGCACTTCGTCGTGGTTCATGCCGGCCTGCTCGGCAATGTTCGCCAAGGTTGCCTTGTCGGACAGGTCCGCGCCTTGCTCAAAGTAACGGCGGAACAGGGCTTCCGCCATTGCGTCTTGTTGACCGCGTGTTCCCGCGTAATGCAGCAGCCGATGAGCATCGATGGTATTGGGCTGGACCTCAATGGCATCGAATGCGAATTCGATGCCCGCCCGTTTGCCGGCTTCTGATACGCGCGCATAAATTTCCTTCGCCCGGTCCGGGCCACCGAATTTTTTTTCCAGATATTGTTTGCGCGGCACGCCGCTCGCGGGAAGTTGTGGATTGAGCTGAAACGGATGCCAGCGTACCGTCGGAATTTCATCCGGATACCTGGCCCGCCAAAGGTCCAGAGCGCGTTCGAGATGTCGTTTGCCGATGAAACACCAGGGGCACACGACGTCGGAGATGACATCGATTTCAAAAGACATGATGGTTCCTATCCATTATTCAATCAATTGCAGACCATGCGCTTAACCGCAAGCGTTGCGTTGCCATAAGACACGCGCCGATCAAACACGGCGTTGCAGCCATTCATGCCGGGCGGCAGCAATGCCTGCAAGCTGGCAGTGGTGCGTTCATAGCTGCAGGCCAGGTGAAAGTTGCGTTTGCTTTCCGGGAAGCGCCAGGAAATGCGCAGTTCTCCTTTGACGGATTTGACCGAGTAAGGTTTGATCCTGTGGTTTTGCGAAGGTGGGCCATCGTAAATTTGCACGCCGGTCAGGCGCAGGGGCGGGTCTGTGTACGCCACCGTCCAGTCGCCGGCAATGTTTGCCTGCTGATTGACTTCAAGAGAATCCGGACAGAGCACTTCTGCGCGGGCGGCGAAGCAGGTGAACGCCAGCGCTATGGATATCAGGCAACGCGTCATGTGAGCTCCCATCATCTACAGTGTGATCCCTTCAAAGTGATGCAATGAATGCGAGCAACGCGGCACGGTCGGCCGATGCCATGGCGCGAAAAGCTTCGCGGGCCGCGCGTGCTTCGCCGCCGTGCCACAACACCGCCTCGGCAACATTGCGCGCGCGGCCATCATGCAACAGGGCAGCGTTGCCGTTGACCTTCTCGCTGAGTCCTATCCCCCACAGCGGGGGCGTGCGCCAATCGCGCGGTCCCGCTGCATAGTCCGGGCGTCCATCGGCGAGCTCTTCTCCCATGTCATGCAATAGCAGGTCGCTATACGGATGGATGTGTTGCTGACTCAACTGGACCAGCGCCGCATAGTTGCCGGTTTGCATGTCGGGCACATGGCAAACCGCGCATTGTGCCTGCGCAAACAACTGCTCTCCGCGCTGCACGACGGGATCATCCACATGGCGCCTCGCCGGCACGGCAAGCGCGCGCAAATAAAGCAATAAGGCATCGAACGCACGTTCCGGCTGCTCCGGTACCATGCCGCGCGGGCGGCGGCAGGCGACCTGAATTGGCGGACAATTCTCCAGCTTGAACACGCTGTTCGTGACGCCCAGGTCGTTAAGAAAGGCAGAGCCGGCCTGCTGCTTCAAATTAGGCTGGTTGGCCTTCCAGCCGAAGCGGCCGACTGCAAGGGAGCGTTGCTGCGTGTCCCAGACGTGATTCAGCCGCCCGTTGAAGCCAAGCTCCTGCTGCCGGCGTGCAATGTCGAGCAGCACGTCCTCGGATATAGCATCGAGCAAGCCGGCGCCAAAAATCGGCGGCGCAATGCGCACCGATGTCATGACGTCCGGACCAAGGCTACCGAACGACAGATTTTTGAAGTGAAGGTTGGGACTGCGCAACAGGACGCTCGATCCATCGGCGAATTGTTCGACGTGATCCTGCCACTCTATCGTTGCATTGCCTTCTGCCGGCACGCGCCCGAGCTCCCCCTGGCTCTGCAATTGGTCCCCGTAATTCGGATGTGGCAATGGACCACCGTGCTCGTCTTCCCCCGGTATTGACAGCCGGACCAGCATTGAAGCCAGCATTTCACGGTCTGCATCGGGCGAGTGTCCGCGCCCATTGTTGACGTGGCAGTCGGCGCACCGCTCCGCATTCGAAGTTGGCCCGCGTCCCCACTTGCCGCCAATCCCGAGCAGCACAACCCAACGCTGCTGGAATTCCTGCTGCCCGCCGGCGAACAATTCGAGTTGTGCAGGGTCGAGGCCCAGACCCGGCAGCGAATAGGCCTGTGGTGACGCGTCGAAAGCCGTGAAAGATGCGCCCGGGTCTGCAAAGACGGCCCATGTCCCGGTCAGGTCCAGTGCCGCAGTTGCGGCCAAGCCCGCGCCGATCAGCCACAACGGCCGCCAAAACCTTCCTGGTTTTGCAATCGCCATGTACATCTTTCTACTGCCAGCATGCGCAGAACGCAAGGGCCATGCGGCAAAGTCGCAGTAGCCTTGCGTAGCATGTCAGCGCGTAATCATCAGGCCGATGCGGAACTGCGAGGGCAGCTTCTGGTTGTAGTCGAGCAGGCTCTCGCCGTAGCCGTCGAAATACTGCAGGTGAAGATAGCCGCCAAGATTGCCGAGCATTGGCGTTTTCAGCGGGATGGAAAGATCCAGCTCGACACTGTACTTGCCCGCGCCCGTGCCCTTGCGCATCGTACTGGCCAGTTGGATGCCATCGATTGAACCGGCCTTGATGAGGAAATCGCAATAGCCGCGGTAATAGGCTATGTCCGGATTGTCTTCTTTCTCAAGGTACGTATAAATCTTTGGCGCAAGGGAAATAAATCTACCGTTTGCGAAAGGAAAAGTCAGGATGGGACGCACGAACGCTGTATTGATGCTGCGCGACGCGTCGCCATCCTTGCCGTTCGACTCGTGCTCAAAGCCGGTCTGGAAACCCAGGCGCGAACTTTCTCTGAAGGGCCATTGTGAGATGTCCTCGTCGAGAAAAAATACGCTCGGCCGATAACTGGAATCGTAGAACGGTGCTGAACTGGCGCCGACTTGCCAGATCGAGGTCTGCGAATACGCGATGTAGAGTTTTTCCAGGAACGGCGTTTGCGTATCCGGATTGAACAGGCGGAATTTCAGGCTGACCTGAAATTTGACATTGGTCGGACCGTTCGAGCCTGCAGCAATATAATTCGGTTCGTAAGGTGAGAACGCGGTTACGAATCGCGCGGCATCACGGTCGCTTGGTCCGACCGCCGATACAGCGGTTTTGGACGCATCCGCTGTGGGACCTTCCGGCGGGCCGGCATTGGCTGGCAGCGCGGGTTCCTTTGCATTCGCGTCTTCCGCTCTCGTTACGGAAATTCCCAGCGGAGGGCTTTCAAGACCGACTGGCTCGAGCACCAGATTGCCGATCAATCCTTCCGGCAACCGTCCCGTGTAACGCAACCGCGTGAACCCGTTGGCTGCGATTGTGACCTGCATCGGCTGTGAGATGGCTGGGTTCAGAACGATGTCGGGCGCAGCCTCAACGCCGCGCGTGCGCAGGACAATGCGCGCAGGCATCTCGACGTGAAAATCTTTGGTGGACGAGTCGTTCTGCACCTGCAGCGTGATGCTTAACACGCCGCCGGGCTGCAGCGTGCGGTCCTCTGGAATAAGCACAAATTCCGCGAACGCCGGAGTACAGACCAGCAAGGCCAGCAGCAGGCCGAAGCGGGCACGCATCAGATTCGGCGGTTCTGCTGCTGCATACCTGATTGATGGTTCGCCATGGCGGAAGTGCGATGGTTCATGACAGCTTGGTAAGTCCGTAGACTGCAAAGCTGACCAGGACGACTCCCGAAACTCGATTGATCCACAGCATAACCGGGGGCCGAAATACCTTTGCCGATCTGGAGACCACCACTGTGAGCAACAGCCACCACAACATCGATCCGGCGAAGACCCCCACGGCGAACGTCACGGCGTGCGATACCACTGCCACGGAGGCAAGCGCCGCAAAGATTCCGGCAAAAAAAATGATCGTGGGCGGATTGGCTAACGTCAGACCGTACGCAACCAGAAACGAACGTCCGGCAGACTGCCTCACGTCGGCGCGATTGTCGACGACGGGGACCGCCAAAGCAATACGCAGCCCCAGCACAAGCAGAAGCAGGGATCCGGCAAGCCTTATCCAAAAAGAACCCGCCAGCAACAGCGAGGATATCGCAGTAACACCAAGACCGGCCAGAGCTGCATAGGTCATGTCTGCCGCCGCGATTCCGGCGCCGAACACGAGTCCAGCGCCTCTGCCATGATCGAGCGTGCGATGAATGCACAGCAGGCTCATCGGCCCTACCGGCGCGGCGACCGCCAACCCAGTGCTTAGTGCTTTCCAGAACAGCCATGCGTCCATAGGCAGCTGGTTCAGGTTTGCAGTGAATGTGGATCGCACGTGCTAGCCATGATCAGGCCGTACTCGGTGCACGCGTGGGCAAAGAGGAACATCCAGCTTGTACTACGCATGCCGGAATGCAAACGCGATACCACGCAACCCACCTGCTCAATTCTGCAGCTGAACGCCCGGGGGCAGCTGAAACAGCGACTTGTCCACCTTGCGATTTGCTTCGTAGCGCAGGAAGCGGATCGCGTATGCGTATTGCGGGGAGTCCAACGCAACCTGAAACGGAATGTCGTCCGACTTCAAGTAGAGCGTCACATCGCGGCCGTCGATCTGCAACCGGAGCCGTTTGCATCTGAAGCCGTCGATCTCTTCTGCCGGCAGGCTGTCGGCTCCGTTTTGCTGGAAATATTCCAGCTCATGGCCAAATTCCAGGGCTTTTAGTTTCGGCGAAGGATCGGATGCGAACAACGGAAAATGAATGCTGTAGTGCGGTCCCGGATCCACCGTATGCTGCGCCTGATTGGTATTGCGATCCACGATCCAGATGTCGGGTTCGGCGACGATGATGAGTCCGTGCACCTTGGTCTGCGGGTTTGGCGCATCGTCGAAACGCAGATAGTTCAAGCCGACGCGCCAGACTTTTTTGATCTGCGCATCGAAGCTGTCCGGGGCAATTTGCTTGCCGGTCAGCCGGTATTCGACATACAGCATTGTGTCCTCGGCTGCCGATACCATCAGGGGCAGCACGGAAAACAGACCAGCGATCAGCAGTCGTACCATAGTGGAGGTGCTCGCAAGAGATCGACGAGTGTACAACGGATATCCAAGCCTGGGCACGGCGCATGCGCTAGGGTTTGTCACGCCGCGGCCATAGCATTGGCGGCTGTCCGGGCTGCTCTTCGGGCAAATCACCTGGCAGTAGGGGACGCTCCGGCAGTGTGTAGCTGACTTCGCGCGTTTCTCCTTCGCGGAACACGGACATCGACAGCGTGTCGCCCACCTTGAGGGCGCGCATGATTGGGGCAATGCGTGCAGCATCATTGGTGGGAACCCCGTTAATGCGGGTGATGATATCGCCGCCGAGCAGAAGAGAAAGCGTGCCCAAGGTAAATTCTATTTCGCCGCCGCGCAGTCCGACCGATTCAGCAGGGCTTCCCGGCTCAATCACTTCGATCAGCAAACCGTCTGTCAGCGGCAGCTTCAGCACCTTGCGCACGTCCGGACCAATTACGGTGCCCTGAAATCCCAGCCACGGCCGGATGAGGCGTCCGTCCTTGATCAATGCGGGCAGAACAGACTTCACCAGGTTGATCGGGATCGCGAATCCAATGCTCTGCGCGTCCGGCACGATGGCCGTGTTCATGCCGATGACTTCGCCGCACAAATTCAACAACGGACCGCCCGAATTGCCGGGATTGATGGGAGTATCGGTCTGGATCAGTGGTTCGTTCAATGACATGGGCGTTTCGGGAAGGATGCGGTTGACGCCGCTGATGATGCCGCGCGTCACGGTCTGATCAAGACCAAGTGGATTGCCGATCGCAATCACGCTTTCGCCTACGCGTACCTGCTCGGAGTCGCCAAGCGGTACGGTGGCCAGTTTGCCTTTGGTGGTCTTCGAAATCTGCAGCACCGCGATGTCGTATATGGGATCGGCGCCAAGCAAACGTGCCGGCACGACGTTGCCGTCGTCCAGCGTGACGTACAACGTCTGGCGCGCGAACGCCACATGCGAATTGGTAATGACGAGGCCTTTGGCATCGTAGATAAATCCCGAACCGATAATGCGTGTGACCCGCCCCTGAACCCGGTACGGATTGATGCTTTGCGCTGAAATCATCACTACGGCAGGCGAGACCCGATCGAATATCGCCGGAATATCGCCGTTGCATCCGGGACGCGCAGCGTGCGCGCAGCCGCCGAGGACGATCAACAGCAGCGCGAAACACAAACGGGCCAGATGCGCTGAGCAAGGAGTCATGTGGATGTGTTGTTTGTCTATAAATCAATGGGCCAGCTGATGCCGGCTGTGAAGCCGCCATCGACCCGGATGGTCTGGCCGGTGACGAAAGCGGAAGCGGGAGAAGCAAGATATATTGCGGCACCTACCAGCTCTTGCACATCACCGAGCTTACCAAGCGGGGTATTGGTCTTTGCCCAGTGCGTCATTTTTTCCTGTTCCCACATTTTCTTCGACAGCGCGGTTGGAAAGAAGCCCGGCGCAATTGAATTGACCCGCACGCCGTGTTTGCCCCACTCGCTCGCCAGCGCGCGCGTCATCATCAGCACGCCGGCTTTGCTCATCGCGTAAGGCGTGACGCCGGCCAGCGGCGCATAAGTATTGAGCGAATCCACGTTGATGATGACTCCGGACTTGCGTTCGATCATGTGCCGGCCTACGGTTTGCGCCACGACAAACGCGCCGCGCTGGTTTATATCGACGATCCAGTCGTATTCCTCAATGGTGTAGTTCTCGGCCTTCATGCGCTTGTTGACGCCGGCAACGCTGACCAGGATGTCGATGTGTCCGTATCGACCAATAGTGTTTTTCACCAGCTGAGCGACATCCTCCGGTTTGGCGACATCGCAGACTTCGAAGCCGACCGCATGCCTGCCTTTGGAAATTTCCCGAGCCGTGTGCTCGAGCGTCTGCTGTTCGCGGCCGGCGATGATGACTTTGGCATCGCGTTGCGCAAATCCCTCTGCCAGTGCACGCCCGATGCCGCGGCTTGCTCCCGCCACCAGGACCACTTGATCCGCCACCGAAAACAACTTGTCCGGCATTGCACCGACTCCTTATCGTTATAAACGCAAATATGGTTTTGCATCCGCCGGACCAGGTGAGGATGCCACCCGGGCGTTCGCGTGATTACAGTAGATTCTCGGGTATTGGTGCTTTCGCGTTAGCGGGCTACTGGTGCAACCGTAATGCCGGCCTCGCTCAGCGCGCGCCGTATCTTGCGCGCAAATTCGACCGCACTCGGCTCATCACCGTGGATGCAAAGTGTATCGGCTTTTACGATGACATCCGATCCGGCGTTACTTTGCACCTTGCCTTCTTCGATCATGCGCATCACGCGGGCGATGGAGGTTTCGACATCACGGATGATGGCATCGGGCCGGGTGCGCGGCGTCAGGCTGCCATCCGGCTGATACGTGCGATCGGCAAATACTTCGCTTGCTGTCGTCAGGCCCGCCTCTTCTCCTGCCCGGACCAGTTCGCTGCCGGCAAGGCCGAAAAGCACGAGTTGCGCATCGAAATCGCGCACCGCGCGCGCGATGGCTCTTGCGAGCTGCGCGTCCTGCGCCGCCATGTTGTATAGCGCGCCGTGCGCTTTGACGTGCGCCAGCCTGCCTCCGCAGGCCAGCGCGAATGCGGATAGCGCGCCTACCTGGTACATCACCATGTCGTACGTTTCTTCAGCCGATATTTTCATGCTGCGCCGGCCGAAGCCTTGCAGGTCCGGAAGCGATGGATGTGCGCCAATGGCGACGCCTTTCTTCAGTGCGCTTGCGACCGTGCGATGCA
>JBJMWI010000066.1:0-5713 GCA_045810225.1 Burkholderiales bacterium | reverse complement strand
GCGCCCGCATCCGGGCGGCCGCGCCGGCCGTCGCGCTCAATATCAAACGGCCGCCGGAGAAGCCGCGTCCCGGGGCAATCGCCGCCATTGGCCGTCAATCAAACCCTCCAGCGGCTGGAAGTTGATCTTGTAGGCCATCTTGCGGCTCTGGGAAATCCAGTAGCCGAGGTAAAGGAACGGCAGCCTGAGCCGCCGGCACAAATCGATCTGCCAAAGCACGTTGAACGTTCCGAGACTGGCGCCGGCAATGTCCGGTTCGAAGAAGGTGTAGACCGACGACAAACCGTCTTCCAGCCGGTCGACGATACTAACCATGCGCAATTTTCCGTCTTCGCGGAATTCCACCAGGCTCGAGCGCACATTGCTTTGAAGAAGAAAGTGCCGGTACTGCTCGCGGCTGTCATGATCCATGCCGCCGCCGCTGTGGCGATGCGATTGGTAGCGGAGATAGAGTGAGTAGTGCTCGGGATGGTATTTCAGCTCCAGCATGCGCGCTTCCAGCCCGGCATGGCGCGAGTGCGCCCGGCGTTGTGAGCGGTTCGCGATGAAGTCCTTGGCATCTATGCGCACCGGCACGCAAGCGCGGCAGTGATCGCAGTACGGCCGGTAGGTAAAAGCGCCGCTACGGCGAAATCCCACCTTGACCAACTCGCTGTAGACCTGACTGTCGATGGCATGGCTCGGTGTGGCAACCTGCGAGCGCGCCAGCTTGTCGGGCAAGTAACTGCACGGGTAGGGTGCAGTCGCATAAAACTGCAATACCGAGAAAGGCAGGTCGTTGAGCTGTGTCATCGCGGTTGATCTATCGCAGTGGTGCAAGCCGCCACGGTGCCGGAATGGTTGGATAGTGTATCAATTCTCGCAGTCGCCGCGTGAAATCAGCGCGCGGTATTTCTCGGGCGCCAAAACGGGCCAAGTGGGCGGTATTCATCTGACAGTCGACCAGTCCGAAGCCCCAGAGTTCGAGTTGACGTACCAATGTGACCAGCGCGACTTTGGACGCATCCGTTACGCGCGTGAACATCGATTCGCCGAAAAAGGCATGCCCAAGTGCAACGCCGTAAAGGCCCCCCACTAATTTGTTGTCCAGCCATGTTTCAACACTATGCGCAATGCCATCGCGATGCATTTCGCAATAGGCTTCGACTATCGGAGCGGTAATCCAGGTGCCATGCTGCTCGCGCCGCGGCATGCCGCAGTTCAAGATGACGTCCCGGAACGCAGTATCGGCCCGGATCTCAAACGCGGAATGGCGTAATGTCTTGGTCAACGAGCGAGAAATCTTAAGTTCTGCGGGAAACAAGACCATACGTGGATCCGGACTCCACCAGAGAATCGGCTGGCCTTCATTGAACCAGGGAAAGATGCCGAGGCTGTAGGCATCCACCAAACGGGAAACCGACAGATCCCCGCCTGCGGCGAGTAGTCCGTTCGGTTCGGTCGCCGCCTCTTCAACCGGCGGGAAAGGATCGCCGGAGCGCAGCCACGGAATCAACTGACTTTGAGCTCAGAAGACTTTGTCCGGGTTCTTGCTGATCAGGCCGCAAGCCGCCCGCGCACCGGAATTGCCCGAAGGCGGGGTCTTAAGGTCATCTGTACCGGCATGCACAATGACTGCACGACCGATGATGCTGTCTGGCCCAGTGCCAAGGGAGATCCCGCCAACTTCAATGGACATTTGGGAAGAACCATTCGCGTCGGCTTTGAGGTTGCCCAGGTCACCGCCATGCCGTGCAGCGCCGGAAGTGCCACCGTGCTGCGAAGATGATGGGTTGAAGTGACCTCCGGCGCTGGAGGCATCCGCCGCGCTGCAATTTCCTTTTTCGTGAATGTGAATTCCGCTGGCTGAATCGGGTTTTAATCCGTTTACCTTGGCATCTACCAGAACCATGTCGCCTTTTTGCGTAAAATTAACTGTGCCGCTGACTGAACTGCCCTTCGTTGGTGCGAGTACTGCGGTCGCAGACTGTTTTTTGCTAAAGAAATCTTTAGTAGCGCTACAGCCCGCCACCAATACAAAACCACAGATCAAAATCCATGCGGATTTCATTTCCTTCTCCCGTTATCTGCATTGGCCTCGGTTAGCGCGAGCGCAAAACAGACGGTTTTTAGCATTCGTCCGGGGAGGTGTCAAATTAGCTACCGACACCATCGCGCACATTGCACTGCGCTTTTTGTAAAATCGCCGCCCAATGGCTAAGACCTTTTCAGAGCAGCATTCATTGGATCGGCCTTCCGAATGGGTGGTTCGCTGGGTAAACCAAATCAGGCCGGGCGGAACGGTATTGGATCTCGCCTGTGGCAGCGGACGTCACAGCCGCTTCCTGGCCGCGCTGGGTTTCCGTGTGTGTGCCGTCGATCGTGACGAACTGGCACTGCAAGGGTTGCATGATCGCGGAATCACCACGCTGTTAGCCGACCTTGAAAGCGATCCCTGGCCATTGCAGAAGTCAAGTTTCGATGGCGTGGTCGTCACGAACTACCTGCACCGTGCCCTGTTTCCGCACATCATCTGCGCACTTGCAACGGGTGGCGTGCTGATCTATGAGACGTTCGCCGCGGGCAACGAACGCTTCGGCAGGCCATCGAATCCGGATTTCTTGCTGCGACCTGGTGAATTGCTCGAAGTTGCCCGATCTCGCCTGCGTGTAGTCGCTTATGAGGATGTGGAAGTCACGGCGCCCAAATCTGCCAAAGTTCAGCGCATTTGTGCCCGTAATGATCCGGAGAAAAGCGACGTGCCCGCGCCGGAAGGAATCAGTTAAAATCCGGCCTTTCTTGTTGAGGAAATTCGCCATGCTAAAGGGCAGCCTCGTCGCCATCGTGACTCCAATGTTCGAGGATGGCAGCTTGGACCTTCAGGGGTTACGCGCCCTGATCGACTTCCATATTCACGAAGGTTCCGATGGCATCGTTGTTGTCGGCACAACTGGCGAATCGCCTACGGTCGATTTTGAAGAGCACTGCTTGCTGATTCGCACCGCGATAGACCAGGCGGCCGGTCGTATACCGATTATTGCGGGCACCGGGGCGAACTCCACCCGGGAAGCCATTGAACTGTCCACGTACGCCAAGCAGGTTGGGGCGGACATGAGCCTCTCGGTGGTTCCGTATTACAACAAACCGACTCAGGAAGGCCTGTACCGTCATTTCCGCGCGATCGCTGAAGCCGTGGACCTGCCGATGATCATGTACAACGTACCGGGACGCACGGTCGCTGACATGCAGAACGATACGGCCATGCGGCTGGCGCAAGTCCCCAACATTGTTGGCATCAAAGACGCTACCGGCAATATAGAACGAGGCGCCGAGCTGTTGCGGCGCGCGCCGAAAAATTTCGCCGTATACAGCGGAGATGATGGCACCGGGCTCGCGCTGCTGATGCTGGGCGCGCATGGCGTTATTTCGGTGACGGCCAATGCCGCGCCGCGTTTGATGCAGGAAATGTGTGCGGCAGTGTTCGCCGGGGAATTTGCCAGGGCGCGTTTACTTAACAACAAGCTGCTCGGATTACATCGTCACCTGTTCGTCGAAGCGAATCCAATTCCTCTGAAGTGGGTGCTGCACCAGATGAACTTGCTGAAACCTGGCATCCGGTTGCCATTAACGCCGCTGTCTTCCTCGTTCCATGATTTGCTGCGCGGTGCGATGGAACAAGCCGACATCCAGGGTTCTTCTGCGTTGACGCCAGCACTGGCCAAGTGAGCCCTGGTCAAGTGTACCGTTGCGACTATCCGGGTCGCATTCCGAATGAGAGATCTGCACGCATGAATTCTTCGCCGTTAATCTGCGCCGCGATTGCGGCAGCTATCGCACTTGCCGGCTGTTCCGGATCGGTAATCGAAGGCAAAAAGATCGATTACAAATCGGCGGGTAAAGTAAAGCCGCTCGACGTCCCGAGTGACCTGTCCACGCCCCCTGGCAGCGATCGCTACAACATTCCGGAGCCCAGTGCAGGTTCGGCAACGGCTTCTGAATATGCGGAAGGCCAGGGTACGGCGCGCGTAAGTGCAGGCCCAACGCCGGTGTTGCCGAAACAGGAAAAAGTCGCCTTCAAGCGCGCGGGTAGCCAGCGCTGGATCACAATCGAAGCCGATCCAGAGGCACTGTGGCCCGTGATCAAAGATTTCTGGCTCGACAACGGTTTTCTGATCAACATTGAATCCAGACCCACGGGCGTCATGGAAACGGATTGGGCAGAGAACCGTGCAAAAATCCCGGATAGCGTGATACGCAGTCTGATCGGCAAAGTGCTGGACAGCGCGTATTCGTACCCGGAGCGGGACAAATTCCGCACACGTCTGGAGCGAACCGACGACGCAAACTTGACCGAGATCTACATCAGTCACCGCGGCATGGCACAGATCAATATTTCCAAGGATCGTTACACTGAGACAACCGTCTGGCAGGTGCGGCCGGTTGACCCCGACCTCGAGGCCGAAATGCTGTATCGGCTTGCTCTTCGCCTGGGTGCGCGCGAAGAACAGATCAAGGCGGACGCAAAGGCACCCGAAGAGCCAAAAGCCACCATTAGCAAGTCCGGTGAACTGCCCGACGCTTTGATGCTGGTGGATGGTTTCGACCGCGCCTGGCGCCGCGTTGGTCTGGCGCTCGACCGCGTGGGTTTTACTGTCGAAGATCGAGACCGCTCGAAAGGGACGTATTTTGTGCGCTACGTGGATGCCGATGCCAAA
This sequence comes from Burkholderiales bacterium, assembly GCA_045810225.1. Classification (GTDB taxonomy): domain Bacteria; phylum Pseudomonadota; class Gammaproteobacteria; order Burkholderiales; family JACQAP01; genus JACQAP01. Next base: position 1,019 of record JBJMWI010000066.1, on the reverse strand, counting down.
GACCACGACAACTCGGACGGTTTCTGGTCGAAGCTGGCCTTCTGGCGCGATAGCGGACCAAAGAAGGATGAGCAGTACCGCATTAGTGTGGCGGAAGCTCCAAAGGGCAGCGAAGTCAAGGTACTCGATGCCAAGGGATCGCAATCCACGTCACCCACCGCCGGCCGCATCCTGGCGCTGCTGCAGCAGGAATTAAAATAACCGTCGCTTGAATTGCGTATGCGCAAATCCTAATGCGATTCGCGTCTCTTGGCAGCGGCAGCGAAGGCAACGCGCTCGTGGTCGAGTCCCAAGGCACGCGAGTATTGCTGGACTGCGGCTTTGGTCTGGCGGCCACTGAAGCACGATTAGCCCGACTCGGACTTATTCCTGAACAACTCTCCGCGATAGTCGTAACCCACGAACACGAGGATCACATCGGCGGCGTGTCTCGACTGGCGCGGCGGCATGGCATCCCGGTCTTCATGACCCACGGGACCCTGGCGGGATTGGAGCCGCTGTTCGAGGACGTTGCCGATGTAAGGCCGATTTGCAACTACGAAATGTTTTCCGTCGGCCACCTTCAAGTACAACCGTTCCCGGTACCGCACGATGCACGGGAGCCGGCGCAATTTGTATTCGGCGATGGTGCATGCCGGCTCGGCGTGATTACCGATGTAGGGTGCTCCACCCGGCATATCGAGAGCATCCTGAGCGGATGCGACGCGCTCGTTCTCGAATGCAATCACGACAGCGACATGCTGCGCACGGGCATTTATCCGCAAAAATTACGCGATCGCATTGCGGGCCGCTTTGGACATCTGGACAATCAAGCGGCAGCCAGCCTATTGGGCAAGCTGGACAACGGCAAGCTCAAACACCTCGTTGCGGCGCATCTCAGCAAGGAAAACAATCATCCTGATCTTGCGCGTGCCGCCTTGGCCACAGTCTTGAATTGCACGCCTGACTGGATCGATATCGCAGACCAAGATCAAGGGCTTGGCTGGCGTCAGGTACGTTAGTGCGATCTCTCAGTATCA
>JBJMWI010000065.1:0-51948 GCA_045810225.1 Burkholderiales bacterium | reverse complement strand
CCGGACCACGAAGAACACTCTTCGAGGCGGTGATCTCAGGCGGACGCGCGGACTCGTTAGCGCGCTGGCGCCCGATTGCGGGTAGCGCGTCGTCGTCCGCCGGGCCACGAAGCACAAACGTAAATTGATCTTGGAGGCAGTGACATGAAGGACGTCCTGCGCGAAGCGTTGCGCACTGTACTGAACCCGAAGTCCGTTGCAGTGATCGGTGCGTCGGAAAACGCGAACAAGATAGGCGGACGCCCGCTGCTCTACCTGGCCCGCCACGGCTTCAAGGGAACGGTTTATCCAATCAACCCCAAGCGCGCCGAAATTCAAGGCTTCAAGGCCTACCCGTCCCTTGCCGAACTGCCTGATGCGCCGGAAGCCGCCATCGTTGCGCTGGCCGGGGATGCCGCGATTGCGGCCGTTGAGCAGTGTGCGCAGATCGGGGTGAAGACAGCCGTGGTAATGACTTCTGGCTTCGGCGAAACCGATCCCGTTGCGGGAAAAGCCAAGGAAAAACGCATGCGCGACGCAGCGCGAGCTGCCGGCATGCGTGTGGTCGGCCCAAACTCGCAAGGCCTGGCCAATTTCGGTACCGGCGCGATCCTGTCGTTTTCGACTATGTACATCGAGGCGCCGCCGCAGGACGGCCCGATTGCCGTGGTGAGCCAGTCCGGCGCGATGAGTGTCGTGCCCTACGGTCTGCTGCGAGCCCAAGGTCTCGGCGTGCGCCATTCACATGCTACCGGAAATGATGCTGACGTCACCGTGTCTGAGATGGCGTCCGTGGTGGCCGAAGATCCCGACCTGAAACTGTTGTTGCTTTATCTCGAAAGCATCGATGATTCGTTCTTTCTTGCCGAGACGGCCCGTATCGCACATGCGCGCAATCTGCCAATCATTGCGTTGAAGTCCGGCCGTACCCAGGCTGGTCAAGAAGCCGCCAAATCGCACACCGGCGCGTTGGCGAACGAGGACAGAACGGTGGACGCCTTCCTCGCCAAACATGGAATATGGCGCGCGCGCGATACTGCCGAACTGGTTGCGAGTGCGCAGATGTATCTGAAAGGTTGGAAGCCCCAAGGACGTCGGCTGGTCGCGATCAGCAATTCTGGTGCAGTTTGCGTCATGGCGGCCGATGCCGCCAGCGCGCTCGGCATGCCACTCGCAAAGCTTGCCGATGAAACGCGCGCCGGGCTCGGCAAAATACTTCCCGGTTTCGCAACCACAACTAACCCAATCGATATTACTGCCGCCCTGCTCAGCAATAGCGCACTGTTCTCGCAAATTCTGCCAGTGCTTGCACGTGATTCCGCAGCAGACGCCTTCTTGATCGGCATTCCGGTCGCTGGACAGGGGTACGACGTCGATGCTTTCGCTCGCGATTCCGCTGAGTTCGCAAACGCGACCGGCAAGCCGCTGGTCGCCGCGATTCCGCAGCCGAACATCGCTGCTCGCTTCAAAGCGTACGGGTTACCCGTGTTTACGACCGAATACGAGGCTGTTGCGGCGCTAAACCAGTTTCTGTCGCACCGAGATCTCATGCAGTCTTCCAGCCCCGCGGCATCGCCTCTTCCAGGCGTGCTCACGTCCGGGCGGGCCACGATGCTAAACGAGGCCGATAGTCTTACCTTGCTTGCGAAGGCAGGTGTACCGGTGGTGAAGTTCAAACTGTGCCACAACGCAGAGGACGTGGTACACGCGCTCACGCAACTAGGCGGGCCAGTGGCGCTGAAAGGTTGTTCCGCCGACGTCGCGCACAAGAGCGAATTGGGGCTGGTACGGCTGGGAGTGGACCAGGCTGGTCACGCGCAAGCCGCATTTGATGACATCAAAGAGGCTCTTCTGAAGCATGCCGCGCGCTTCGACGGCGTCATTGTTGCGCAAATGGCCCGAGGCCGCCGGGAATTGATGATAGGCGCGCGCGTTGATCCGGTGTTCGGCCCGGTGGTTCTGGTCGGCGACGGTGGCAAATACGTTGAAGCCATGCCGGACGTCCAGTTGCTGCTTGCGCCTTTTACCATGGTAGAAGTGAAACGGGCACTCGCGCGCTTGCGTATTGCTCCGCTGCTTGACGGTGTGCGCGGCGAAGCGGCCCTCGACGTCAACGCTTTTTGCAATGCAGCGCTTGCAGTGAGCCGCCTCATGACCGACCGGCAAGCCGGCATAGCGAATCTTGATCTGAATCCAATCCTGATCGGCGCTGAGGGAGAAGGTTGCGTCGCGCTCGACGCCGTAGTCTATGCCGAAGGGCGAATCTAGCTGTTGGGATGAGCCGTTGGCCCTGGTGCCGTTCATGACCTTTCCGCCAGTCCGCAATTACGGTTCAAGTTCGTTTCCAGCAGACCTGTTGTACATAGCAGAAAAAGCAGTTTTTTACATTGCATGCAACTGCGATGGGTGAAACAATTTGTCATTGACCGAATTTTGGAGGTTCATGAAATTTTCCACTGCTGCAGCCCTAGGAGGGTAAATAAATGATCGATGCATCACTATTCAGCATCCACAGAAATCTCTTCATTATTCTGATTTGTGCCGCGCTGGGAGGGTGTGCTTCGACGCAAAGAAGCAGCAGCGCTTCAGGCGGCCAGTCGGCCGCGCCCATCTCGGAGGCGGGCATCGATGCTCAGGGGAGCAACGATGCGGCAACCAAGTCATTTGATCCCAATGCGGCGACGCCTGGTAGCGCATTGCCTGAGACTGGGAAGTCGGACGCAGCGAGTACTGCCCCATCCGCTACTAGTACCGGCCAGCCGAAAACTGCATCAGCAAACGACGCCTCCGCCGAGGAAGCGCAACTGAAACGCCAGCTTGCCGAACAAGAGGCTGAGATCAACAAGCTTCGAACGACACAGGAAGCGGAAGCAGCTCATAGACAACAGCAAGAGCGGGCCGGAGCAAACAGCACCTCGCCGAGCGTCAAGGCAGCTACACCGGAGGCTGCGGCTGCAGAGCAGGCCGGCAAACCTGAGTCGGCGGCATCACACCGTGACGATGACATAGCGGCATTTCCAGCCGGGGAGAAAAGCATGACCGCCGCAGCACCTCAAACCCTGGCGCCGGCCCCGGCGGCCGATGCGCGCAGCATTTTTTTCGACTATGACCAGTCGACCATTCCTAAACACTATGACAGCCTGCTATTGCAGAATGCCGGCTATCTGAAAGCTAGCCCGCGCATAAAATTTGAAGTCCAGGGTAATTGCGACGAGCGCGGCAGCCGGGAATACAACCTTGCCCTCGGCGCACGACGCGCTCAAGCAGTCAAACGGGCGCTTGAACTTGCCGGCGCAGACGGCGGGCGTATTCAAGTCATAAGTTTCGGCGCCGAAAAACCGATAGCCCACGGCAAGGATGAAGAAAGTTACAGCAAGAATCGTCGCGTTGACATTGTCTATTAAGTTGACTAGCACATGAAGCCGGTAATCAAGTATGTCAGCCTTGTATTGGTCATGGCAGGTTGCGCAACGCCGGATCAATTGCGTCAGACCGAAGCGCAAACTGCGGAGCAGGGCTACGCGGTCAAATCGCTGCGTGCGGGTCAGGACGCTAGCGCAGGGCAGATTAAAGAACTGCGATCTGAGCTATCACAAACACAGCAGTCAATGCACGTTCTGGAAGCTGCCGTTGTAGACACCCAGGCGCGCGCGGACACTGCTCAGTCGGCATCCAAGGAGCTGCTGGCCAGTCTGGTGGCTGCACGTGAAGAGCAGCGCCGCCAGCTCGACCAGAACGGTGCGGCCTTTGCTGAACTGCGCCGCAAAAGCGCGGAGATGGACGCGACCCTGCAAGTTCAAAAGCGTGCCTTGGAACAAAGTGCCAGCACTTACAATGACGCAACCAGGCGACTTAATGAGATAGACACCAAGTTGCAGGGTGTCACGCGACGCGCGGCGACGCTGGAGACCAAAAGCGGAAATGCACAAGTAAGCGATGCAATCATGACGCAGCAGATCGCCGCGCTCAGCAAGGAGGTCGCCGACACCCGGGCGCTGATCAATTCAGAAGGGCTGTTGCAGTTGATGCGCGAAGTGGAGGACTTGCGGCATAACTCAGCCATGCTCCGCGGATCTATCGAGGAACTGCAGAAGGCACAGGCGGATGCGGCAGTGCAAATCAAGAATTTCTATGTGGATCTGGACACGCGCATCCGGCTTATGAAACAAGGTGCCGGGCAACAAGCGGTGAAGCAGAATTCGCCGGCAGCGCAGCCGGCGGGGCCGGCGCAGGACGCTGGCGCAGCGCCGCTGGCACAGCCGTACAGGCAGTAAACGTATAACGGAACGAACGGCAACTTGTTCCGTGACCAGGCGCGGAGCAGCGATCTGACCGTTGCTGCTGCCAGTAGCGACAGAGTCATTTTTCCTCGGGAAAGCAGCGCTCCCGTCAAGCGCAAGTGCCGATTCATCGTTTCCGAATGGCTTGTCGGTGACTGGTAATCTAGGCCACCAAGGCTTAATGCATATGCCTTTGGAATGTGCGCGTCGGCACATCATCTGCAGGACACCAGCGGGTTCACGGGAGCAGAGCAGAGTCTGCAAACGACTCGGCCCGTGGACAGCGGGCAATAGCAAATCATGTTGCGCACTTCGCAATTGAGCGGTGCTTCCCTATGAGAAACGTGCATTCTTCCATTGACAACGCAGTTTCCTCTGGGCATTCTCTGCTCGCCGTGCCTTTGCTTCTGGCAAGGCAACGCAAAATTGAGATACGAGCAAACTACAATTGGAGGCATCACGATGGCCGCAAAGAAGAAGACCGCTAAGAAATCCGCAAAGAAATCCGTAAAGAAAGCCGCCCCGAAGAAGGCTGCTGCAAAAAAAACCGCGAAGAAAGCCACCGCAAAGAAGTCCGCAAAGAAGTCCGCTCCCAAAAAGAAGGCATCAGGCGTGAAGCGCAAGCCCAATGCGGCTTTCATGAAAGCCATGACCCCCAGCGCGTCCCTCGCCGCCGTAATCGGCAGCGCCCCGCTGCCGCGCACCGAAGTCACCAAGAAACTGTGGGCGTACATCAAGAAGAACGACCTTCAGGACAGCAAGAACCGCCGCAACATCAATGCCGACGACAAGTTGAAGGACGTTTTCGGAGGCAAAAAAACCGTGTCAATGTTCGAGATGACCAAGCTGGTCGCTGGGCACCTCAAGTAATCTTGCATTGTGATTTTCGGCAAACCGGGCCGGTGAAACTGGTCCGGCTGCCGAGCCAGATGAGGCGCTTGGGATATCAGTTCCCGGCCACAGTTGGCCAGCCGAAGCCGGCGGAAACCTCTGCGGGCGACTTCTTGTCTTAACCGGTCCATCTCGGACGGAGTCCACCCGTGCTTGTCATCATGCGCGTTCCATTGTTCCTGATGGGCCTCGCACTTTGCGTAAGTGCGGCTGCTGATGATCTCGTCGGAAAAATGGGTGATGTAGAGCTGCGCAGTTCCGAGTTGATGCTAATTCTGGATGCACAAGCGCCGGATGCCCGTCGCCAATTGGCGACAGACCCGGCGGCATTGGAACGACTGGTCCGCAGTGAACTCATGCGCAAAGCGGTATTGCACGAGGCCAAACAAAAAGGCTGGGACAAGCGTCAGGAATTGCAGCCGATGATCGAAAGGGCCCGTGACCAGGTGATCGTGAGCTCATTCGTGGCCAACGTCGCCAAACCAGGCGAGGGCTATCCGTCAGAAGAGGAAATCAAGCAGTTCTACGAGTCGAACAAGGCGCAGTTAATTGCGCCCGCCCAATTCCAGCTTGCGCAGATCTTTCTGCCGTCCGCAGAGAGCGCTGATAAGGCGAAAGCGGACGAAGCCAAAAAGAAGATTGGCGAATTGAGTGCGAAGCTCGGCAAGTCAGGCGCCGATTTCGCGAAGGTGGCGAAGGAGAGCTCAGCACACAAGGAGAGCGCGGAAAAAGGTGGCGAGCTGGGGTGGGTAAGCGAGGAACAGATGGTCCCTGAAATCCGCCGCGCCGTGTCTGGCATGGCGAAGGGAGAAGTGAGCCAGCCGATCAAATCGCAAGCCGGCTGGCATTTGATAAAGCTGTTGGACAAAAAGCCTGCCGCAACCCGGCCGCTTTCCGATATCCGTCCAAATCTTGTTATCGCAATGCGCAATCGCAAGGCCCAGGACATGGAGCGGACGTATCTGGAAGCTTTGGCAATTAAACTGCCTCCGACCATCAATCAGATCGAACTGGGGAAGCTGCAAGCCGGTTTGCGCTGATCTGAATTGCCACGGCCGACTGTGGTGGCCCCGGTCCCACGGGCCATGGCTTGCTAGCCGTTGCGAGCGAGTTTTCTCACTTGGGTCTGCGCTAATTGCCTGGCGTGGAGCGACCAGCACCGTCTGCGGTACGATACAACTCCAGACGACGCAGGAAAGATCATGAAACCCGCTTCAATTGCACCGCAAGTTCTCGACCAATTACGGCGCATATCTACCGCGACCCTGACTTCCCAGTTGTTCAAGCTTGGTTTTCGCAATACCTATCTGACTGGAGTCAGGCCGCTCAATCCAACACTGCGCATGGCGGGTGAAGCGGTGACAGTACGATTCGTTCCGGCGCGCGAAGATCTCGCGACATTCGAGGCGATTGGCAGACCCGGATACGCGCAGCGCAAGGCCATCGACGAAATTCTTCCGGGGCAGGTGCTAGTCTTGGATTGTCGCAATATCGATACCGCGGCTGCGGGCGGCGAGATTCTAATGTCGCGCTTGCAGGCGCGGGGTGCCGCCGGTGCAGTCACCGACGGTGCCATGCGAGACTACGTGTCCATACAGAAACTCGGCTTTGCGGTCTTCGCGAAAAACATGGCCGCAACTGCGCACATCCACAGACACATTGCCGTCGACATCAACGTGCCCATCGGCTGTGCGGAAGTTCTGGTAATGCCCGGAGACATCATGGTTGGCGACGACGAGGGGGTGGTTTGTATACCGCGTCACGTGGTGGAGCAAATCGCGCAAAACGGGTTGGAGATGGAAGAGCTGGAAGCCTTCGTGCTCGAAAAAGTACAGGCCGGCGCGCCGATCAGCGGTACCTATCCTCCTAGTGAGTCCATGCAGGCCGAATACCACGCATGGAAGAAAAAACGCGCATCGGTTCGTTGAATGGACACTGTACTGTTCGATCTGGGCGCAGTGCTCATCGACTGGAATCCACGCTATCTGTACCGGCCGTTGTTTAACGGCGATGAACAGGCGATGGAATATTTTCTGGCGGAGATAGCGCCCCCCTGGTGGAATGTCGAGATCGACGCCGGGAAGTCCTTCGATCAGGCCGTTGCGGAACGTGTAGCCCTGCACCCGGCACATTCGAAATTTATCTCTCTGTGGCGCGACGGCTGGGAGACAATGCTGCGCGACGAAATCCCCGAAAGCGTGGCTATTCTGAGCGATTTGCGCGACAGGGGGCACCGACTGCATGCTCTGACTAACTGGTCGGCGGAGACCTTTCCGATCGCGCGCAGACGTTTTAAATTCCTGCAGTGGTTCGAGCATATCGTGGTGTCCGGCGAAGTGGGACTGGCTAAACCCGATCCGCGCATTTTTGGACTGGCCATTGAACGTTGTGCGCTCGACCCGGCACGAACAGTATTCATAGACGACAGCGTGCGTAATGTCGAAGCCGGCCGGAATGCCGGCTTGCATGCGTTGCATTTCACCGATCCCCATCAATTGCGCATCGACCTTACGCAGCTGGGGATGCTATAGCTTTACCCATTAGGAGATGGATTAAATGAGAAACAATGTTTTGCATGTCACGCGCGCAATTTTACTGATCGTCGCAGTCTTGTCGGCCCAGATCAGCGCGCGCGCAGAGGACACCATCAAAACCGTGTATCACCTTCAAGACGAGAAGCTCGCTACGCTCGCGATGAATAACGTTGCCAATCACGTGAACGCGCAGCCTGGGGTAAAAATTGTCGTAGTCGCTGTGTCTACGGGAGTACGCGCGTTCACCTTCGGAGCGCAGGACGCTGCCGGACGGCCGTATGCGGAATGGGTTGATCAGCTCAAAACCAAAGGCGTCGAGTTCCGCATCTGTCAAAACAGCATGAATGCCCTGAAGTTGACGCAAAAAGATCTGATCGAAAACGTTAGCACCGTGCCATCAGGCGTAGCGGAGATCGCACGCTTGCAAGCCAGAGAAGGATACGTCTACATTCGTCCCTAAATCGCGCCGCAACGTTGGCCCGCTGTCGCTGATTCCCGACGAAGCAGGCACGGGACGGTTCCGCATGTCTTGGTAGAATTGCGCGCGCCGCTCGGCTGGTGCCATCGCTCCGCGCGATCACCGCACCATTCAACAACTTCTGATAAAAGGAAATTCGACTAATGCAGCATTGCTATGTATGCCGATCCATCATTCTGGTTTCTGCCGTCCTTTTCGCACTGAGCGCCTGTCAAACCACCGACCCGTATACGGGCGAGCAAAAAATAAATTCGGCGAGCAAGGGGGCAGCCATTGGGGTCGCTGCCGGCGCAGTAGTGGGTGCGATCAGCGGTAGTGATGCGCAGGAGCGCAGAAAGCGGGCCATGATTGGCGCGGGAATTGGTGGGCTGGCCGGGGCCGGCGTCGGCGCTTACATGGACAAGCAGGAAGACGATTTGCGCAAGCAAATGCAAGGAACCGGCGTTTCAGTAACGCGCCAGGGGGATAACATCACGCTTAATATGCCGGGCAATATCACGTTCAAGACCGCGAGCGCTGAATTGAGTCCCGCGTTTCCCAACGTGCTGGATGGCGTAGCCATGGTCCTCAAAAAATACGAAAAGACTATCATTGAGGTCGCCGGCCATACGGATAATGTCGGCAAGGCAGAATATAACCAGGGACTCTCGGAGCGGCGCGCCCACACGGTCACGAACTATCTGGTCGGTAAAGGAATCAAGCCGGAGCGCACCATCAGCATCGGTGCGGGCGAAAGCCACCCGGTGGCGAGCAACGATAACGAGGTCGGGCGAGCGACGAACCGGAGAGTGGAGCTCTCGCTCTTGCCACTTAAACAGTAGAGGAAATTGTAATGAATGCCCATGTTGCGCGGCTCGCCGTCGATGACACTGCTACCACTACCTTCCAGAATCTCATTGGCGGCAAATGGCTGGATGCCTCGGACGGTCGAACGCTTGACATGATCAGCCCCAGCGATGGACGGGCTTTCGCCCGCATAGCGCGAGGCACAAAGCAAGACGTGGACTCGGCAGTTGCGGCCGCACGTCAGGCATTTGACGAAGGGATTTGGGGCAGGATGACGGCCGTCGAGCGCGGCCGCCTCATGTCCAAGCTTGGAGAAGCAATCCTCGCACGCCACGAGGAACTCTCGCAGCTGGAAGCGCGCGATTGCGGCAAGCCAATGAAGCAAGCGCGGGCCGATATCACCGCGGCTGCCCGCTATTTCGAGTTCTACGGCGGCGCGGCGGACAAAGTTCACGGTGACACCGTCCCGTTCCTCGATGGCTACATGGTCACCATCCTGCGCGAACCGAAAGGGGTCACTGCCCACATTATTCCTTGGAACTATCCGGCGCAGATGTTCGGCCGAAGCCTTGCGCCTGCTCTTGCCATGGGCAATGCAGTAGTCATGAAACCAGCGGAAGATGCCTGTTTGGCTCCGGTGCGCATAGCGCAACTTGCGCAGGAGGTTGGTTTCCCGCCCGGTGCACTTAATGTTGTTACTGGCTTGGGAGAAGAAGCGGGTGCGGCGCTTGCCCGCCATCCCGGAATCGATTTTCTTTCCTTCACCGGCTCCCCGGAAGTTGGCACGCTCGTGCAAAAGGCGGCTGCTGAAAATCATATCGGCTGCACTCTTGAGCTTGGCGGGAAGTCGCCGCAGATCATATTCGATGATGCCGATTTCAATGCCGCTGTGCCGGTGGTGGTGAACGCGATCGTGCAGAACGCCGGGCAGACTTGTTCGGCCGGGAGCCGCGTACTGGTGCAAAATTCAATTTACGACAAATTCGTCGCACACGTTGTCGCGCGCTTCAAACTATTGCGCGTCGGCAGTCATTCGATGGATCTCGATTGCGGGCCGTTGATCTCCGAAACGCAACGTAGCCGCGTGCACCGCTTTATCGAGCGTGCGAGAAATGATGGCATTCCGGTGCTCGCGCAAGCGGAGCTCGCCGAGGGCCTGCCCGCCGGCGGCTTCTATGTTGCTCCGGTATTGTTCGGACCGGTGCCGCGCGCCAACTCGCTCGCCTGCGAAGAAGTGTTCGGGCCAGTGTTGTCCATTTTGGCATTCGATGATGAAGCGGATGCCGTGAGACTGGCCAATTCAACGGCATTCGGATTGGTGGCGGGCATCTGGACGCGCGACGGTGCCCGGCAAATGCGGGTAGCTCGCAAAATGCGCTGTGGCCAGGTCTTCGTAAACGGCTATGGCGCAGGAGGTGGGATCGAATTACCGTTTGGAGGTGTCAAGAAAAGTGGTCATGGCCGGGAAAAAGGCATGGAGGCGTTGTACGAGTTTTCCCAGACCAAAACGATAGTGTTCAAGCACGGATGATTGAACGCTGGAACCAGTGCCTGTCCTATCTCAAGACGGCCTGATTACCTCAGGCCGTTTTTCCAGAGCGAGACGCCGTTGCATCTGATTCGTCCTTTCACCGGATTGCGGCCCGCACCCGGACGCGCCGCGGATGTCGCGGCGCCGCCGTATGACGTGCTTTCCACCGAAGAAGCTCGCGCTCAAGCCAATGGAAAGCCGTGGAGTTTCCTGCATATTTCCAAGCCTGAGATTGACTTGCCGGCCGGCACCTCTCCCTCTGCGCCGGAAGTCTATGCCAAAGCGGCAGACACGCTGCGGCGCATGTTGCTGCACAAGATACTGGAACGCGATACGCAAGCTTGCTACTACGCTTATCGCCTCATCATGGAGGGCCATGCTCAAACCGGTTTGGTTGCGGCGGCTTCTATCGCCGATTACGACAGCAATCGCATTCGCAAGCACGAATTCACGCGGCCCGACAAGGAGGACGACCGAGTTCGGCAGATCGAGGCTGTTAACGCGCAAACCGGGCCAGTGTTGCTTGCTTATCCCCGCTCACCGGACGTAGATGCCTTACTCACCCACGCAACCAATGATGAGGCCGTCGCGGATGTTGTTGCGGCCAGCGGCGTGCGCCATACGGTCTGGCGTGTCAACGATGCCTCAGCGATTGATCGTTTGACGAGGACATTTGATGCCATGCCCGCACTCTATATCGCTGATGGCCACCATCGCTCGGCTGCCGCGTCGCGCGTGGCGGCAGCGCGCCGGTCCGTGAATCGGCGACATGATGGCACGGAAAGCTATAACTTTTTTCTTACGATCGCATTCCCGCATCATCAGATGCGAATCCTGCCCTATAACCGCGTGGTAACTGATTTGAACGGGCTAAGCCGCCAGGAATTCTTATCCAGGATCGGCCAGAATTTTTCATTGCACGCGGTCTCCAACGCGGTGATGCCGGCCAAGCCTGGTGAATTTGGGCTTTACTTGCCGGCGCAGTGGTATCGCTTGAATGTCCATCCTGCTGTCGTGCCGGCCCGCGATCCGGTAGAGCGCCTGGACGTCAGCCTGCTGGCCAATCTTGTCATGGCGCCGGTGTTGGGCATAACGGATCCGCGCCGCGACAAACGCATCGATTTTATCGGTGGCATTCGGGGTCTGGCGGAACTAGAGCACAGGGTCGACAACGGCAGCATGGCGGCGGCGTTTTCAATGTACCCCACGCGCATGGAAGACCTGATGTCGGTGGCCGATGCAGGCGAGGTCATGCCGCCCAAATCGACGTGGTTCGAGCCAAAACTTGCCGATGGGCTGGTGTCGCACGTGCTGGATTAGAACAACCGTCAACGCCGGGGGTAACAAAGCGTTACACTACGCACCAATGGGCATTCAAGACCCGCTTCTTGCAAGTGTTCCGCGTCGGAAAGGCTTGGGATCCGCGGGCTATAACAATTCGCAGCAGGACGCCCAGGCGGAGGAATTTTTTTGAAGGCCACCGATATCGACGTACCCGACTATTTTCACAAGGTCGTCGACTGTCAATGGGCGTGTCCCGCCCATACCCCGGTTCCAGAATACATCAGGCTGATCGCTGCGGGCCGCTATGGCGATGCATACATGGTCAACTGGAATTCCAATGTCTTTCCCGGCATCCTCGGACGTACCTGTGATCGGCCTTGTGAGCCAGCCTGCCGGCGTGGAAGGGTTGAAGAGCACAACCAGACCAAACCGGAGCCGGTCGCGATTTGCCGTCTGAAGCGCGTGGCGGCGGACAACAAGGGCGATATCCGCAGCCAATTACCAAAAGCGCCCGCGCAGAGAAACGGCAAGCGTGTGGCCTGCATTGGTGGCGGGCCCGCATCGTTGACTGTGGCAAGAGACCTTGCGCCGCTCGGATACGAGGTCGTGGTATTCGACCAGGATCCAAAAGCCGGCGGCATGATCCGCACACAGATTCCCCGCTTCCGGTTGCCCGAGGATGTAATCGACGAAGAAGTCGGCTATGTGCTTGGTACCGGCGTGATATTCCGCGGCGGCGTGCGCATCGACAGCATGAAGAAGCTGTTGTCAGAAGGCTTTGATGCCATATTCGTCGGTTCGGGAGCGCCGCGCGGCCGGGACCTCGACCTGCCCGGCCGAAACGAAGCTGCAAAGAACATCCACATCGGCATCGACTGGCTTTCTTCTGTGTCATTCGGCCATGTCGAAGCCATCGGCAGGCGGGTAATCGTACTGGGCGGAGGAAACACCGCCATGGATTGCTGCCGGACGTCACGGCGCCTTGGCGGCAACGACGTGAAAGTCATCGTGCGCAGCGGGTTCGACGAAATGAAAGCCAGCCCGTGGGAAAAAGAAGATGCAATGCATGAAGGCATTCCGATCATGAACTTTCTGGTGCCCAAGGCGTTCCAGCACCGCAATGGCAAGCTGACCGGGATGGCGTTCGAAAAAGTGCGGGCGGCGTTCGATGAACAGGGACGCCGCGAGCTCGTGCCGACGGGGGAACCGGACCAGCATTTCGAGTGCGATGATGTCCTGATAGCGGTTGGACAGGAAAATTCATTTCCGTGGATTGAGCGCGATGCAGGCATCGCATTCGATAAATCGGGCATGCCGGTCGTTGACAAGACCACTTTCCAGTCATCGCACCCACAGGTATTCTTCGGGGGCGATGCCGCATTCGGTCCAAAGAACATTATCTGGGCGGTTGCGCACGGTCACGATGCCGCAATTTCAATCGACCAGCTGTGCAACAGCGCCGATGTGCGCGTCCGGCCTGGTCCGCGGGTGAGTCTGTCCAGTCAGAAAATGGGCATCCACGAATGGAGCTATGACAATGATATCTCCGCTGAACTGCGCCACAAGGTCCCGCTGAAAGACCAGGCCATCGCGCTGAAAAACATCAAGGTGGAAGTCGAGCTTGGTTTCGATGCGAAACTTGCGTTCGCCGAAGCTCAACGCTGTCTCAACTGCGATGTGCAAACGGTATTTTCACCTCCGCTTTGCATAGAATGCGATGCCTGCGTCGACATCTGCCCGATGGATTGCATCACATTTACTGTAAACGGTGAGGAGAAGGACTTACGCAGCCGGCTGAACGCACCGGCCAAAGAACTGTCGCAGAGTCTATATGTGTCGGATGTGCTCAAAACCGGCCGTATCATGGCCAAGGACGAAGATGTCTGTCTGCATTGCGGACTGTGTGCCGAGCGCTGTCCGACCGGCGCCTGGGACATGCGCAAGTTTCTTTTGGACGTAACGCACGCGGGACCGGCATGTCGCAGCCAAAAATAAACGACTTCGTCGTCAAGTTCGCGAACATCAACGGCTCCGGTTCCGCATCTGCCAATCAGCTTTTTGCAAAGTCGATTCTGCGCATGGGCGTGCCGGTCAGCCCGCGTAATATCTTCCCCTCAAACATTCAAGGATTGCCGACATGGTATGAAGTGCGCGTGTCCGAAGCCGGCTATCTCGGCGCGCGCGGCGGCGTCGATCTGATGGTGGCGATGAATCCGCAGACCTGGGACAAGGAGGTCTCCGGCATCGAGCCGGGTGGTTACCTGTTTTACGATTCAACCAAAGCCCTGCCAAAATCAAAATTTCGTGACGACGTACGTGTTATCGGCGTGCCGTTGACCCAGATCTGCAACGACGCGTATTCCGATCCGCGCCAGCGCCAGCTGTTTCGCAACATTGTTTATGTCGGCGCACTCGCTGCATTGCTCGACATCGATGTGGCTGAAATTGAAAAGCTCATCGGCGAGCAATTTCAAGGCAAAGACAAGCTCATCGCGCCGAATATCAAGGCGCTGCATCTGGGACGCGACTATGGCAAAAACCATTTCGAATGTCCGATCGGATTAAGTGTCCGCCGAGCATCTGCAGTGGAAAATCGCATTTTCGTCGATGGCAATACGGCTGCCGCGTTGGGCTGCATATATGGAGGAGCCACCGTCGCAGCCTGGTATCCGATCACACCCTCGTCTAGCCTCGCTGAAGCATTCGCGCGTCATTGCCGCAATTACCGTAAGGATGCGGCCGGAAACAATCGCTATGCGGTAATCCAGGCCGAGGATGAGCTTGCTTCGATTGGCATGGTCATTGGCGCAAGCTGGAACGGAGCACGAGCCTTTACCTGCACCTCCGGTCCTGGTATTTCGCTGATGCAGGAATTTATCGGTCTGGCCTATTTCGCGGAAATACCGGCGGTTATTTTCGACGTCCAGCGCGGCGGACCTTCCACCGGCATGCCGACCCGCACGCAGCAGGCAGATGTGCTTGCCTGTGCCTATGCCTCGCACGGCGATACCAAGCATGTCCTGCTATTTCCGGAAGATCCCGCCGAAAGCTTCGACTTCGCAGCCAGCGCATTCGACATCGCCGAGCGTCTGCAGACGCCAGTGTTCGTCATGCTCGACCTGGACATTGGCATGAACGAGCGCTTGAGCCGGCCGCTGGCGTGGGACGACGCGCGCCGCTACGATCGCGGCAAAGTCATGGGCTTTGAAGAACTTGAAGCGGGAACGGAATTCGGCCGGTATCTGGATATTGACGAGGATGGCATAACCTACCGCACATACCCAGGCGTGCATCCGTCGCGCGGAGCGTTTTTCACTCGCGGGACCACGAAGGACCGCTATGCGCGCTACAGCGAAGCCGGTCCGGATTACCTGGAGAACATGCAGCGTTTATTGCGCAAGTTCGAGTCGGCAAAGGATATCGTTCCCGAGCCGCTGATCCGCGCGGCTTTGCAACCGAGCCGGCTGGGGGTTATTTACTATGGTTCCACCAGTCCGGCGATGCACGAAGCGCTCGATACCCTGGAGCAACGCGGATTGCATTTTGATGCGATGCGTGTGCGCGCCTTTCCCTTCAGCCACCAGGTTGACGATTTCATCGCTGAACACGATCACGTCTTCGTGGTGGAGCAGAACCGGGATGCGCAATTACGCATGCTGATCGTCAACGAATGTGAAATTGATCCCGCCAAGCTTACGCCCGTGTTGCACTATGACGGCACGCCAATCACCGCCCGTTTCATCGTCAGGGAAATTGCCGAGGATGCTACGGCACTGAAAGTCACGCCGATGCGCAAGGTGTTGCCCGGCGCCAGGTAAAGGACGCCGCCAAAACAGGATTGAAAATGACTTACATCTCCAAACCAAAGCTGCATCATCCTGACCTTCCCGCGAATAAACTGGGGTTCACACGGCGTGACTATGAAGGGTCCATATCCACGCTTTGCGCCGGCTGCGGCCATGACTCGATCAGTGCGGCGATCATTCAGGCGTGTTTCGAACTGGACTTGCCGCCCCATCGGATTGCAAAACTTTCCGGGATCGGTTGTTCGTCGAAAACGCCGACATATTTCCTGAGCAGTTCGCATGGGTTCAATAGCGTGCATGGACGCATGCCGTCGGTGCTGACCGGCGCGAATCTGGCCAATCGCGAATTGATTTACCTTGGCGTGTCCGGCGACGGCGATTCCGCCTCTATTGGACTGGGTCAATTCGCGCACAGCGTGCGCCGGGGCGTGAACATGGTCTATATCGTCGAAAACAATGGCGTCTACGGGTTGACCAAGGGCCAGTTCTCGGCAACGTCCGATCGCGGCTCCAAGAGCAAAAAAGGTTCTATCAATACCGATGCCTCCATTGATATGGTGGTATTGGCAATGGAGCTTGGAGCAAGTTATGTCGCGCGTACTTTCTCGGGCGACAAGGCACAACTCGTGCCGCTGATCAAAGGCGCCATCCTGCATCGCGGGGCGGCGTTTATCGATTGTATTTCGCCCTGCGTCGCGTTCAACAACCATGCCGGTTCAACCAAGAGTTTTGATTACGTGCGCGAGCACAACGAAGCGGTCAATCAACTCGACGTAATGCCGCCCCGAGACGCGATTACTGTGGATTACGCAGCGGGCGATGTAGAAGAAGTAACCCAACACGATGGCTCGGTGTTGAAACTTCGCAAGCTGGCGGCCGAATACGACGTTCACGACCGCATCGCGGCAATGAATTATCTGCAACAGCGCAGGGCAGCTGGTGAAATTGTGACCGGTGTCTTGCACGTTGACCCAGAGCCCGAAGATCTCCACGCCCATCTGGGTACGGTTGAAGTGCCGTTCAACAACTTGGGCGAAAGCGAGCTTTGTCCCGGAAGTGCGGTCCTGGAGCAATTCAACGCGGCACACCGCTAAGGGCTTGCGCGGTCTTGGTCGGACCTGCCTGCGCGGCGTCCGCTAACATTGGCCCTTGATTACGCTGCATGCCCGTCCCGGTTAATTTTTTTTCTCCGAAAGAACTTGTTCAGTTCGAGCGCGATGGTTTTTTGATCGCACGCGGCCTGGTCGCGCGATCTTCGTGCGAAGCCATGAAAGCCGTGGCAATCCGCCACTTGAGCGAAAACATACCACCGCTGGAATACGAATCCCAGGTCCGCTATCCCGGCGCGCCGGCTTCGTTTGATGCTCCTGGCGGCCGCACGGTACGCCGGTTGCTGCAGGCGTACGCGCGCGACGAGATTTACCGGCATTGGGCGACCTCGCCGGAAATCGTCGAGCGCCTGAACGGTCTGCTCGGGCCGGAATTACGACTTTCCCAGGCTCATCACAATTGCATCATGACCAAGAACCCGGCCTTCAGCAGCGTGACGGGTTGGCACCAGGACATTCGTTACTGGTCATTCCAAAAACCCCAGCTGGTATCGGCTTGGCTTGCGCTCGGGGTCGAGCACGAGGAGAACGGCTGCCTCTGGCTGGTGCCCGGTTCGCAATTGATGGAATATCGCCGCGACCAGTATGATGGAGACTTGTTTTTTCGTTCAGACCTGCCGTCGAACGCCAGCATTCTCAAGGCAAGAATTCCGGCCGAACTGGACGAGGGGGACGTGCTCTTCTTCCACTGCCGACTGTTGCATGCGGCCGGTCGCAACCGGACGGATTTGACCAAGTTTGCAGCGGTATTCACCTATCATGCCGCGGACAATAGTCCCCTGCCTGGCAGCCGGTCGGCTTCGCTTGCGGAAATCGCGTTAACGTCATAGCGCCTCAGTTATTCCACATCTTCAATGGAACGCGGCCAGTTCTTCTTCAGCAGCCGTGACAGTGCGCGATCGGCAAGAAGCTTGCCGCCAGTCTGGCAACGCGCGCAGTAGTTGGTCTCATTTTCAGCGTACACGATCCGCTGCACCGGCATGCCGCACGCGGGACAAGGTTTGCCGTAGCGGCCATGTACCGCCATGTCTTCCCGAAATGCCGTGACTTTTTCCGGAAAGTTGCCGGCGGCCAATCGGCGCAGTCGGTCGGTCCAATCCAGCAGGGTTGAACGTGCCGCCTCGTACAGGTGCGTCAGCTCTTCATCACTGAGCTTCCCGGTAAGCGCAATAGGTGAGAGCCTCGCGCGATGAAGAATTTCGTCGGAGTACGCGTTGCCGATGCCGCTGAAAATGTGCGGATCAGTCAGCGCGCGCTTGAGCGTATGGCTTTGGGCACGGAGCCGCTGCCTGAACGTTTTAAAATCCGACTGGAGGATATCGAGCCCGCCGGCGTGCAGCGCGTTCGCGGCAGCTTCCCCTTCAACCAGATGCAGCGACGCGCGCCGTTTGGTACCGGCTTCCGTTAGCACCAGCGTGCCGTTTTCGAATTCGAATACAGCGAGCGCAATGCGACCGGGAATCTTCGCCTCGGTATCGAACCAGCGCAGCCGTCCTGCAATCATCAGGTGCAGCACCAGAAATAGCCGGCCTTCGGCTTCCATGATGATGCGCTTGCCAAGTCGCTGAACGCCTATGATCTTCCTGCCCTGCACGGCTGCAATGGGAGGCGTGGCAGTCCGTAACAAAAACGGATTCAGCAGGCGGATTCCTTTGAGCGTCCGTCCCCTAATGCGCGACCCCAGGTTCTCTACGTACACGACAATGTCAGGTAGTTCCGGCATGGGCAGGAATAGAATGGTTTGCAGGAATCGCTTAATTTTCCGGATCGGGAACGCTGCCCCGGCTGAGTGCATCAAATGGTCAGACAACTCGTGGAGTGTATCGTGCCCGTAACTGAGAAGGTGCAAGCGTCTCTGCCGAGCGATCTGACAGATAACGAGTTGGCGCGACGCATTGCGGCTGGAGATGAAGTGGCGTTCGAGGCACTGATGCGAAAATACAATCGCATGCTGTATCGGGTCGCGCGCGCTATTCTGCGTAATGACGCGGAAGCGGAGGATGCGCTGCAGCTGGCGTATCTACAGGCCTATCGTGGAATGGAAAACTACCGGGGCGATTCCAAACTGTCCACCTGGCTGACTCGCATCGTTGTGAACGAATCGCTGATGCGCGCCCGCAAGCGCCGCCGGGAGGGCATGGTGATTCCGCTCGATTCGACGACAGACCAGGCGGACGTGGCGATCATTGAAAACATGGAGAGTCATGACGAACTTCCGGAAAGTGCCGCGATGCGGAACCAGACGCGCACCTTGATCGAGCGCCGCATCGACGCACTACCCGAGGTTTTCCGCGCGGTGTTTGTCTTGCGTGCGCTGGAAGAACTCTCCGTGGAGGAGACCGCCGCTAGTCTCGGCATACCTGAGGCGACCGTGCGGACTCGCTTTTTTCGCGCCCGCGCCCTGTTGCGTGAAACGCTGGCTCGGGACATTGATGTCGCAACCCCAGAGGCCTTCGGGTTCGACGGCGCACGTTGCGACCGCATCGTGGCGGCCGTGCTCCTTCAAGTGCGACAGGGCGCCACCGGTTAAGAGCACCCACGGCGGACGCCCCGTTCGCGTCGATGGACTCCGTAGTTCTCTCACGCCTGGTCGCGCGGCGGGTAAAATACATCCCATTACTTTAGTTGTGGCGACTAAGACCATGCCAGTCATGGAATGGAACGACGCTCTGGTGCTCGACAAAGGCATCATGGACGACACGCATCGCGAATTCATCGACCTGCTTAATCGTCTGGCGGACGCTGCGGACAAAGATATGCTGCAAGCCTTGGACGAGTTCATCTCGCACACGCAAGAGCATTTCGCCCAGGAACAGCAGTGGATGGAACAGATGGCCTTTCCGCCGCTGGCCTGCCACGCCAGGGAACACGAAGGCGTGCTGGAGACCGCCCAGGAAGTGCGCCGTCGCGCACTGGCTGGCGAGACCCGCTTCGGTCGAGTGCTGGCGAAAGCCGTGGCCGAGTGGTTTGCTACCCACGCGGCCAGCATGGATCATGTTCTAGCCCTGTACATGAAAGAGAAAGGCTACGATCCCAAGGCGCCATCCGCGGCGTGAAATGAATGGGACGGCGCACCCGCTGCTACGCCGCTGCAGCGAACGGTTCAGTTTTGGCTGCGGCTTCGGCGTCCAGCACGACGGCCACAGCATGCACGACTGCAGCTATCCGTACCGCAGCCTGGACTTGTTCGGCACTTAGACCCGCTGCCCGTACGACTTTTTCGTGTGCCGTGATGCACATTCCGCAACCGTTTATTGCAGAAACAGCCAGCGACCACAGTTCGAAATTTTCCTTTGCGGTGCCGGGACTCCCGATGATGTTCATGCGCAACTTCGCCGGTAGCTGGCCATATTCGGCACTGTCCGATAGGTGCACGAAGCGGTAATAGACATTGTTCATGCCCATGATCGCCGCTGCAGCCTTGGCAGCCGTGAAATCAGGCGCACTCAACTTGTCGGCAAATTCCGCGTTGATCGCTCCGATGACAAATGGGTTGCGCGAAGCGAACGCAGCGGCAACGAACGTGCCGGCCTTCAGTGTATCGCTCAGAAGCGTCTCCGCGGCGAGCGAGCCAAGGTTAAGCCTTAAATCCTTGGCGTAATCCGGAAGACGGTCTTTCAGGGTTTGCAGAGACATCTTATGTTCCTTTCGGTGGGTGAAATACGAACAAAAGTTCGGCTGACTGACGTCAGCCGAACCCCAGGTCAGGCGGCTTTCAGGAATTCGTCGCCTTTCTTCCAGTTGCAGGGACATAGTTCATCGGTCTGCAGTGCATCCAGCACGCGCAAGACTTCCTCGGGGTTGCGACCAACGTTCATGTCGTTCACCGACACAAAGCGGATAACGCCTTCGGGATCGACGATGAAAGTCGCACGCAGAGCCACGCCTTCATTTTTGTCCAGCACGCCGAGCGCCGCGGACAGTTCGCGCTTGATGTCAGCCAGCATCGGGAAGGGAAGGTTCTTCAAGTCCGGATGATTGTTGCGCCACGCCAGATGGACGAATTCGCTATCGATCGAAACGCCGTAAATAACGGCATCACGGTCGTTAAAATCGTTGTTCAGCTTGCCGAAGCCGGCAATCTCCGTGGGGCAAACGAATGTGAAGTCCTTCGGCCAGAAGAACAGTACTTTCCATTTGCCTGGATGGGACGCCTGGTTAATGCGCTGGAACGCCTTGTCCGGGTCGATCGAAACCACGGCGTTAAGGTCGAATGCAGGAATGCGGTCACCTACGGTCAACATGCTTTGCTCCTTTGGGTTGTCTGTTGGGTTACGGGTCTGTTTTTTTTCCACAGGGGCATTTTCGGCCGAAACCAGCGATCGATAAAGCGAGAAAAATAGGTTACATTGATCGAAAAATACGATCAAAGGAAAGCACATGGCGGCACTGCCTTCGTTGCGGCAACTTGGCTATCTGGTGGAAGTGGCTGACCGGCTGAACTTTCGTGCAGCGGCGGCGGCGCGCTTCGTGACCCAATCGACTCTCTCAGCTGGCATCAAGGAACTGGAGTCGCTGCTCGGCGTAGAACTCGTCGAGCGCGATCCACGCGGCGTACGGCTTACGCCAGCGGGCGAGGAAGTGGCGCTGCGTGCTCGTAGCCTTCTCGCGTCAGCCAAGGATCTGGTGGACTCGGCACAGGGTGCCGGCGAGCCGCTCGGTGGCGTCTTTCGCATGGGCGTTATTCCGACCATCGCGCCTTTCCTGCTCACCGGCATGATGACCGATCTTCGGGAAGAGTATCCGGCCTTGAAACTGCACCTGCGCGAGGATGTCACCGACAGGCTGCTGGAGAAACTCCAGGCCGGCGAACTGGACGCTGCATTAATTGCCCTGCCTTACGAAACCCCGCAATTAACCGCGATCAAATTGTTCCGTGACGAATTCTGGTTCGTTGCTAGGGAAGACGATGCCCATGCCAAAAAAAAACAGATACTCGTACGCGATATTGAGCCGGGCAGCGTCGTATTGCTGGAAGAAGGGCATTGTTTGCGCGACCACGCAATTACTGCTTGCGGTACGCGCGGTGCGAAGGCAAAGGCGCTGGTCGAAGCAACTAGTTTGACTACGCTGATCCAGATGGTGGAAGGCGGCCTGGGCGTTACGCTATTGCCGGAATTGATGATCAAGGCCGGCATCCTGAAAGGAACGCATCTGATTGCAAGGCCGTTTGCTACCGACATTCCTGCCCGGACTGTTGCCCTGGTTGCCCGTCCGGCAGGCGCCAGGCGAGCGGGAGTCGACATGCTGGCGGACTTTTTTCAGCGGCACTACCGGCAACAATCTAAAATCCGACCATCGTCCAGGCGGAAGACCCATTAACGCGTTATAGCAATTCCAAGACCTTCTCAGGAGGCCGCCCGAGCAAAGCCCGGTCGTCTTTTATGACGATCGGCCGTGCGATCAGAACGGGATACTGAACGAGCGCATCCAGCCACTGTTCATCGCTCATCGCTTTGGTGGAAAATTTTTCTTTGTAGATGTCCTCGCCTTTGCGCACGAGTTGACCTGCCGTCATGCCTAGTTTCTTTAGAATTGCGCGCAGGTCATCTTTCGTGGGCGGATTCTTGAGATACTCGACTATCACCGGTTCAACGCCGTGCTCTGCAAGAATTGCCAGCGCCGCGCGACTCTTGCCGCAGCGCGGATTGTGATAGATGGTGATCGTACGCTTGCGGCTCACGCGGCTTTCAAACGGTGTTGTTGCGGTACCTGACTCAGGCTAGCGCGCGCGTGACGACTTCAATCGTGTCTTTCGACAGTCCTGCAGTGCCGCGGACGCGTTCCAGGGCCGCTCGCGCGTGCATTTGCCGCGAGACGTCGAACTTCTTCCACCGGTCAAAAGCGCGCGCGAGGCGGGCGGCGACTTGCGGATTGAGCGAATCGATCGCGATGATTTGATCGGCGGCAAAAGAGTAACCGGCACCATCTGCACTATGGAAACGCACCTGATTGCCGTGGCAAAAACTGCTGATTAAAGATCGGACCCGGTTCGGGTTCTTAAGCGTAAACGCGGGATGCTGCAGCAACTTTTTTACTCTGGAAAGCGTATCCGGCAAGCGTGAAGTCGCCTGAACTGCGAACCACTTGTCGATAACCAGCGGTTCATGTTGCCATTTTTCGTAGAATATCTGCAGTGCGGTTTCCCGTTCGCTGCCCTCGGTATTGGCCAGGGCCGACAGGGCGGCCATTGCATCGGTCATGTTGTCGGCGGTCTTGAACTGCATCATGCATTGCGCGCGGGCTTCGACGTCATCTAGCTCCATTAGATAGCCAAGACAAAGATTGCGCAGCGCCCGCAGGCCCGCCGATCGCGCATCCGGACTATACGGACGCGGTGCGGTGGAGTTCCGGTACGAAGAGAGCAACTGTTCCCTTAGCATGCTCGAGAGATGACGCCGCAACGATCGGCGCACCAGGTGTATGGCGTCCGGGTCGATCTCGTCCACTTGTTCGGCGATGTATCCTTCCGAGGGCAATGCCAGAGCTTCCGCACCAAATGCTGGGTCCTTTGGCGCATCGGCAAGCACGCGTGAAAATGCTGTGACGAAGCTGTCCGGGAAGTTCATGGTGCGATGTGCGCGCACGTCATCCAGCGCCCGCAACAGCAAGTCCAGAGCCAGCCGCTGTCCCGCTTCCCAGCGATTGAAAGCGTCGGCATCGTGGGCCATCAGGTGCGTGAGCTCGGCGGCAGTGAAGTCGAAACGCAGATTCACCGGGGCGGAAAATCCGCGCAGCAAGGACGGTACCGGCCGCTGCCTAATATTCACGAATTCAAAATTTTCTTGCGGTTTGGTAAGCGACAACACACGTGTGCAACCTTGGGCTTTCGCTTCAGCGGCGAGCTGCAGCGGTACTTCGCTGCCATCCGGCGCGACCAAGCCCAGAGCAAGCGGTATATGCAGAGGTTTCTTGTCCGGTTGTCCCGGTGTGGGTGGACAGGATTGCTTGACATTCAAGGTGTAGCGGCTGCGCGTGGCATCGTAGTCGGCTACGATTTCAAGAAGCGGCGTACCCGCCTGTTCGTACCAACGCTTGAACTGCGACAGGTCCACGCCAGATGCATCCTGCATGGCCTGCACAAATTCCTCAGTGCGGACTGCTTGCCCGTCATGGCGTTCGAAGTACAGGTCCATACCTTGGCGAAACTTTATCGCGCCAATCAGCGTATGGATCATGCGCACAACTTCGGCGCCCTTTTCGTAGACTGTGGCGGTGTAGAAATTGCTGATCTCCATGTAAGACTCGGGTCGAATGGGGTGAGCCATTGGTCCTGCATCTTCAGGGAATTGCGCACTGCGCAGCGACCGCACTTCCTGGATCCTCTGCAGCGGACGCGAATAGGTGTCGGCGCCATACTCCTGGTCCCGGAACACGGTCAAACCTTCTTTTAGCGAAAGCTGGAACCAGTCCCGGCAGGTAACGCGGTTTCCCGTCCAATTATGGAAATATTCATGTGCTACTACACGATCCAGAAACATGAAGTCGGTATCGGTCGCGGTATCCGCTCGCGCAAGGACGTATTTGGTGTTGAAAATGTTCAGTCCCTTGTTCTCCATCGCTCCCATGTTGAAGTCCCCGACCGCTACGATCATGTACTGATCCAGATCCAGTTCAAGTCCGAAGACTTCCTCGTCCCATCGCATGGCACGCTTCAATGCCTGCATGGCGAAACCACACTGGTCAAGCTTGCCCGGTTCGACAAATACGGAAAGCGTCACGCTACGGCCCGACTTGGTTTGGAAGGAGTCATCCAGCCGATCCAGCTTTGCCGCCACCATCGCAAAGAGGTACGAAGGCTTGGGAAAGGGATCGAGCCATTTTGCCCAGTGACGGCCGCCTGGCTCGTCCCCTTGGGCGACCTGATTGCCGTTCGATAGCAGAACCGGAAAGGCTGCTTTATCGGCGTGGATAGTCGTCGTATATCTGGCCATTACATCGGGCCGGTCGGGAAAGAAGGTTATGCGGCGAAAGCCTTCCGCTTCGCATTGGGTGAAATAGCCATCGCGGGACGCAAACAAGCCCATTAGTTTTGTGTTTTTGTTCGGCTGGATGCGGACCCTGGTGTCCAATGTAAATTGGTCCGGCACGTTTGGAATTTCCAGACACTCGTTCGTCAGCGTGAATTCCCGCGGCGCCAGGGTATTACCGTCGACCAGGACCTCCAGCAACTCAAGTTCGTCACCATCCAGCTTTAGGGGCGCCGTGGCATTGCTGGATGTTTTGTTTCTTGTGACGCTAAGTTTTGCGCTGATCAGCGCACAGTCATCTTGAATGTTGACATCCAGGTCTATGCGCGACACCAGAAATGCCGGCGCCGTGTAGTCCTTCAAGTAAATGGTTTTGGGAGTGGAAGTGAGCATGGTCGCGATGGGCGAGCGCGTCATCATTGACCACGAATTTTACCGCGGCGTTCCGCGCCGAGACCCGCGAACAAAAAAAAGGGCGCCGTGAGGCGCCCAACAGGGGAGTCAATGGAGTGATTAATGATCCGAGCGATCGTAGTGACGAGGCCGTTTGTAGACTGGCACCTCCCATGCGCGAGCATGGCGGTTTTCGTACACCACGTGGCTAACCGGAGGACCCAGATAAACTGGCTGGCCAGGACTGCGAACCGTTATTGCAAGAGGTACACGCGGGCCCGGGTTGTAAGGCAGCATGACGGTGGAATAGCGACCGTTGTAGTCATAAGTGACTTGGTAACCAGTCAGTATCTGGTGAAAGCTGTCCACTGTCTGGCAATGCTGGATTGGACGGCTTACCAACACGGCATCACGTTCCCGGTTGGCAAGTTGGTCGCCTACGGCAGCTCCAATAATGGCTCCGACCACGGTCGAAGCCGCCCGTCCGCTGCCATGCCCGATGGCATTCCCGACGATGCCGCCAGCGACGCCACCCAGAATGACGCCGCTGGGGGATCGCCGTTCTTCGTAGCTGGTTACTGATTCGGTCCAGCACTGCTGTTGCGGCTGATTGATAGTTTGGTAAATAGGCACGCTGGAAACGACTCGCGCACTGTCCGTGTAGTCGGATGTTCTGTAATCCGATGCGACAGCTGGTGCAGCGATCGCAAACAGGACCAAGGGAAAAGAAGCAGCGAAGTTGGTTTTCATGGTCATCCTTTCGTTGTCCGACACCGCAGAAACGAACTTCGCTGATTTGCGGTTTACGAAGTGACACTTCGTTACCTGCTCGGTAGGCGATGCAATCGCGCAAGTAATGCAGGCCTCGAACATTGAGAGAACGATCGCTGGACTCGACTGCGACGCGCCGGTCATGAATTGGCGGCCATTGGGGCACTGCGTGTAGCGACGCGAAGCATGCCAATTAGACTCAACAGCTCAAGAAATAATTAACTTACTTCACTAAACCCCCGTATTTGTGCGAATAAACGTATATTTCCAGACGCGGCAGGGGTATGCTTCCACTTGAGGTCGCCGTGTGAGAGGGGCCGGTTCATTGAATCGGCTCACCTCGCTGGCCAAGGGAGATCGTTGCAAGCGCTAGCATGGACGCATCCACCGCCAATAGGGATAAAGAAGCTTCGCTTTGGTTGAGGCTGCTTGAGGTTTTGCCGGGCGGCGGGCGCTTACTGCAAATTATCTGGCCCTTTTTGGGCATCGTGATCGTGCTGGTGGGGCTATCCGCCGAAAGCATGAGTATTCTCGTCGCCACCCGGTCTTACTCCGAAGGCGAAAGCCTGTGGTCGAAGGGGCAGAAGCGGGCAATGTTTTCGCTTCTTCGCTACACGGAAACGCGTTCTGCCGAGGACTATTACCGTTACCGCGAAGGAATAGCGGTCCCGTTAGGGGATAAAAAAGCACGTCTGGAACTCGAAAAGCCAAATCCGGATCTCGCCATAGCGTGGCAAGGCTTTATCGAAGGCCGGAACCACCCCGATGATATCCCCGGACTCATCATGCTGTTCCGCACATTCCGGCATGTGGATTTCATGGCGGCAGTCATCGATCTGTGGACTGAAGGCGACCGTTACATAGGCGAACTTAATGCCGTAGCCGAAGAAGTGGATTTATCGATTTCATCCCGTAGCGCCACCCCCGAACAATTGCGGTTATTTCGGGACCGCATCCTGGAGATCGACACTCGCCTGACGCCATTGACCGATCAATTCACGCGAACACTCGGCGAGGCGACCCGCAAAACCAAAACGTTGTTGCTGATTGCGAATCTGGCGACCGCCGCCATTCTGGTTCCAATCGGCATATTGCTGTCCCGCCGCATGATCCGGTACAGAGAACGCGCTGAACAGGAGCTAAAGCTGAGCCAGGAGCGGTTTCACCTTGCAGTTACGGGGAGCAACGACGGCTTGTGGGACTGGCACATTGCCAATGGCGAAATGTATTACTCCCCCCGATTTGAAGAGCTACTCGGTTTCCGTGAACAGGAACTCGGTAAGTCGATCGACACCTTGATGTCGCGCGTGCATCCCGAAGACAAGACTCCCACCGACGCCGCGCTGAACACACACCTGGCGAAGGGCGCACCGTTTGACGTGGAAGTGCGCCTGCAGACCAAGTCCGGCGATTACCGCTGGTTTCGCTCGCGGGGCCAGTCGGTTCGGGACCAGGCCGGCAAGGCGTACCGGATGGCGGGCTCCATCACCGACATGACGGATCGCAGGCAAGCCGCCGCGGATTTGTTTGCCGAGAAAGAGCGAGCACTGGTAACGCTGGCTTCCATCGCCGACGGTGTAATTACCACCGACACAGACGGTTGGGTTGAATACTTAAATCCGGTAGCCGAGCAACTGACCGGATGGACCACCGCTACCGCTCGTGGTTTGCCTATGCGCGCAATCTTGCGTTTGATTGATGAAACCAGCCGCAAGATCGCGCCGGATCCGATTGAAATGGTATTGCGCGAGGAACGCACCATCGAGGCAACCTCAACCACGTTATTGGTGCGAAACGACGGCAGCGAAGTTCAAATCATGCAATCGGCCGCCCCGATTCGTGCACGCAGTGGCGAAATCGCTGGTGTGGTATTGGTCCTGCATGATGTGAGCCGCGAACGCCAGTACGTGGCCAAACTTTCCTACCAGGCCAGCCACGATTCCCTTACCGGACTGATCAACCGGGGCGAGTTCGAACGCAGGCTCAGCCTGGCGCTGAAGAGTGCCGCCCAGCTCGGACGGCATCACGCGGTGATGTATCTGGATCTCGACCAATTTAAAGTGGTTAACGATACCTGCGGCCATGCGGCAGGCGACCAGTTGATGCGCCAGGTCAGCGCCGTGCTGCAAAGGCGCTTGCGCGAAGGCGATACGCTGGCGCGCCTGGGAGGCGATGAATTCGGCGTACTTCTCGAGAATTGTGCGCCCGATCATGCTCTGCGGATCGGGGAAGGGCTTCGCCAGACCATCATGGAATGTCATTTCGCGTGGGAAACCCGTTCTTTCAACATCGGCGTCAGTATCGGGCTGGTCAACGTGGCGGATGGCTTGTTTACGCTAACAGACGTGTTGAGCGCGGCCGATGCCGCGTGCTACATGGCCAAGGACAAGGGCCGCAATCGTGTGCAGGTATACCACGCTGAAGACAGCGAACTGTCGACCCGGCAAGGTGAAATGGAATGGATTGGTCGGGTGCAAAAGGCACTGGATGAAGACCGCTTCGTACTTTATGCACAGGACATTGTCGGACTTGACCCTGCCCGCAACCTCGGCCATCACTGCGAACTGCTGATCCGCATGCTGGATGAGCATGGAGAATTGGTGCCACCGATGGCGTTCATACCAGCTGCAGAACGCTACAACCTCATGCCTTCGATCGACCGGTGGGTATTGCGCAATGCCTTCGCCATTATTGCCCGCCAGCAGGCGGAGAGCGCCACCGGCCCGGCGGTTTTCGCCATTAATTTGTCGGGCTCTTCAATCGGCGACGAACGTTTCCTGGAATACGTTCGGGAACAGTTTGAACATTTCGCAGTGGCTCCCGAGAACATTTGCTTCGAAATTACGGAAACCGCGGCGATCGCCCGGCTCGATTTGGCCACGAATTTCATCAATCAGCTGAAATCGCTGGGTTGCCTGTTTTCTCTGGATGATTTCGGTGCTGGGATGTCCTCATTCGCATACCTCAAGCATCTGCCGGTGGACTTCCTGAAGATAGACGGTGGTTTCGTGAAGGACATGGCGGACGATCCCATCGACCGGGCCATGGTCGAGGCGATTAACAGTGTCGGCCATGTCATGGGCAAGAAAACCATCGCCGAATTCGTCGATGGCGATCGGGTCATCCGGCTCTTGCGCGAAATCGGGGTCGATTTCGCGCAAGGGTATGGCATTGCCAAGCCCAGGCCGTTCGGGCCGCGCTTGCGCGTCGCCATCGCCAGCTGACGGTAACGTCGCAAACCCAGCATTTCTTTGAGTGCCGGCCGCGGAAATTTGCGCGGTCTTTTTCTGCCCGTATTTGACCGCCCGCAATACATCTGTCTCCTATGTGCCTGATCTGCGGTGCCGTCTCCAAATCTATCAAAGTGTGAGATTTGACTTGATGTCTCGCGCGAGGCATCGTCGCAGGCGTCAGGGGTGAGAAGCGTTTTGCGGTTGCTGTTCAACATAATGGAGAAAAATAATGGAGAAAAAGACATGGGTTCAATGAATGACGTATCGTCCCCCCAGTGGGTCGATTCGCTCAATGGCTATTTAAGACCCTACTGGGACGAACTTCTGCAAGGAGACTGGTGTGAGGGTGTTGCCAACACGCGATTGACCGTGGCGGAAATGCGGGGGTGGATTCTCCAGACATACCCATTTATCCATGCTTTTCCGAAGTTTCTAGCCGAGGGTCTGATTAAAGTAGAGGACGACTACTCACGCTCATTTTTGATCGACAATATTCGCGTTGAGAAAGCACACGCCGAACACTGGATCTGGATGGGGCTCGGTTTCGGATTGACTCGACAGGAAATGCTGGATGCAGCGGACGGGACCACTCCGGTCCTGCGGGATGTACAGTCGCTGAGTGACTGGCTTTGGTACATCAACACCAAAGGCTCCATGGCGGAAGCGGTGGCTGCAACAAGCTTCGCCGTTGAAGGACTGGCGGGAGATATCGCCCGCAAAGTCGTAAATGGGTTCGAAGCCTACCGCGATACGCCGGGTGTGCAAATGGGTCCGAAGACCTATAAGTGGTTCCGCGAGCATGCGCACTACGACGACGATCATCCGAAAATCGCGCTGGAAATCGTGAAACGTTATGCGACCACCGAGCGCATGCAGACCAAGGTCATGTTGGCCGCCAAGCGCAGCGTCCAACTGCTGAACAATGCATTGACCACAGGCTATAAAGCTTACTCGGTAGCCGAAGAACAGGTCGTTCCCCCCTGCGAACTACGTGCTTCAGATAAGCGCGATGAAAGGCGTAAAGGGCGGAAAACCGTGGGCTTTCCGGAGAGACGCTTTGCCGACCGTCGAGGACGTCAGAATCGGGCGATAGCGTAAGGGAGTCGGTCAGCACAAGCGGCAGGCGCGGTGGGCCGGGCTTTATCCGGGCCCCCGACCGCTATCCTGGAGTATTGCGTCTGACCAGTTGCGCCGTCACGGAGTCGATCAGATCGGCAAAGTGTTGCAGTGCTTCCGGGGGTCCGTTGTACTCAATCCACACATCGGAACCTGTTGGCCGAATCAGCAGGATTTGCATGGGTTCTCCCCCAATCACGTAATTTGCCGCAGCGCTTTCTCCCCCACCCATTGCAAGAGCCATTTTGCTGCAGGCATCACGGGCACACAGGGCCTTCACCATTTTCTGCGGCGTGGATCCGTCCTCGGGACGCAAATACAACGTCAGTCGGGCGACCGGTCCCTTGATAATCTTAACCACGAACATGTCCGAGGCGGCTGCCGTAATTCTCTGATTCTTGCTTGGGACAAGCCGCATTCCGTGCCAATACACCGCGTTCGGATAGCGGTAACTTTCCCAGCCCGCAACAATTTGGTGAAGGAATATCCCGGAAAACGACAGCGCGAGCCCGATCGCGAGCAGTAGCAACTGTATTGCGGAAAACCGGCGCATGGACTAGCACCCTAACCGATAAGACGCCTTCTGTTCAACCTGAGGCAGGTAAACCGCCTTGGGTTTGCGTCGTTAGTTGCCAACTACTAGGGACCCCTCGAAAGCCCATTCGGGTAAATTGGATGCGCGGGAGAAGAATGGTTGTCGCAGGACGAGTCGCAAAAATGCGAACCAGTGTCTGGACAAGCGGTCCTAAGGGGGCCTCGCGAGCCGCTAAAACGGCTGCCAGCCGTGCACGGGTGGCGGAGCAGCGGGCCTCTGTTATGATGCCGACCGCCGCCCCTATTGTTTTATTTTAATTGTGGTTTTCCTTTGCCCATGAAACGGCGTATCGACCCTGTCGTAGGCGCCTGAACCGACAGAGTCAACGAGAAGTGATGCCGCGGCAGGGTTCCTTGCCGTGATTCCAGCGCCCAACAATTCAATATCATGTGGATCGTCCAACTAGCGCTTCGCCGGCCGTATACCTTCATCGTGCTGGCGCTGCTCATCTTGATCATCGGGCCGCTTGCCATTCTGCGCACGCCCACCGACATTTTTCCGAACATCAATATCCCGGTGGTAAGCACCATTTGGCGCTACACCGGACTTTCCACCGAAGAAATGGAAGGGCGCATTGTCTCGAACTACGAGCGCGCCATGTCGGCCACGGTGAACGACATCGCGCGCATCGAATCGCAGACGTACAACGGGATCGGCGTGGTCAAAGTGTTTTTCCATCCGACCGCAAACCTGCCGGCGTCACTGGCCCAGATCATCGCCATCGCCCAGACTGTAATTGGCGGCTACCCGCAGGGGACGACGCCGCCGTTGATTCTTACGTATAACGCTTCCACGGTTCCCATCCTCCAGTTATCGCTGTCAAGCAAGTCGCTAGGCGAACACGAGATTTTCGATCTTGCCAACAGCTTCATGCGCACTCAGCTTGCCACGGTTCAGGGCGCCGTCATGCCTTATCCATACGGCGGCAAGTTCCGTGCGGTCATGGTGGATATCGATTCCCGCAGGCTTCAGTCCAAGGGCCTGTCGCCGCTTGATGTCGTCAACGCCGTCAATGCGCAGAACCTGGTGCTGCCGACCGGAACCGCAAAAATCGGCGAATTGGAATACAACATCGGCATGAATGGCAGCCCGAAGACCATTGCAGAGCTGAACGATTTGCCTATCAAAACCGGCCCGGGTGGCACCATCTACATCCGCGACGTCGCACAGGTTCATGACGGCTTTCAGCCCCAGACCAATATCGTCCGCCATGACGGCCAACGTGCAGTTCTGGTGAATATCCTCAAGTACGGGACTGCGTCCACTCTCGACATTGTCGACCGTGTGAAGGCGGAATTGCCCAAGATGCAGGCCGGTCTGCCGCCCGATCTGGTGACCAAGATCGCAACGGACCAATCGATCTTCGTACGCGCGGCCGTCGATGGCGTCATTTACGAAGCCATTCTTGCCGGTTGCCTGACCGCGCTGATGATTCTGTTGTTTCTCGGCAGTTGGCGCAGCACGCTCATCATTGCGATAACCATTCCTCTCGCCATCCTGACTTCGCTTATCGCCCTGTATGCCCTGGGGGAGACGATCAACATCATGACCTTGGGCGGGCTCGCGCTTGCGGTTGGTATCCTGGTTGATGACGCCACCGTGGCCATCGAGAACATCAGCCAGCATCTGGAACGCGGCAAGCCGCTCGATGAGGCGATTCTTGACGGCGCGCAGCAGATCGCCATCCCGACATTTGTGTCCACGCTGGCCATCTGTATCGTATTTGTGCCGATGTTCCTGCTCACCGGTGTGGCGCGATACCTGTTCGTGCCAATGGCGGAGGCGGTTGTATTTGCCATGCTGGCCTCGTATGTTTTCTCGCGGACATTGGTCCCCACGCTCGCAAAATATCTGCTGCGCGCAGGGCTGCTCGACGAACACGGCCATCCCCGCCCAAGCCGCAATCCGTTCGTGCGCTTTCATCATGCATTTGAGCGGGGATTTGAGCGCACGCGCGAGAACTATCACGGCTTTTTGGAACGCTGCATGAGCCATCAGAAGTTTTTCATGGTGGTATTCCTGGCGGGCTGTTTGCTATCCGGCGCTTTGCTCCCGTTCGTCGGCCGCGATTTTTTCCCTAGCGTGGATGCCGGCCAGTTCAAGCTTCACGTACGCGCCAAGACGGGCACGCGTATCGAGGAGACGGCGCGTCTGTGCGATCTGGTCGAAAACGAAATACGATCGATCATCCCGGCCCACGAACTCGCCACTATCATCGACAACATCGGCCTGCCGCTCTCGGGCACGAATATGTCATACAACATGTCCGGCACACTTGGGCCGGCCGATGCCGACATCCAGGTTTCGCTAAACGAGGGGCACAGTCCGACCGCACACTACATGAAGCAGCTGCGCCAGCGCCTTCCGGAAAAATTCCCCGGCCTGACGTTTTATTTCCTGCCAGCCGATATCGTCAGTCAGATTCTGAACTTCGGCTTGCCGGCGCCGATCGATGTGCAAGTCGTTGGGCGAAATCTCGATGCCAACCGCGCATTCACACTCGGGTTGTACCAGAAACTCAAGCAGGTAGACGGCATTACGGACCTGCGTGTGCAGCAGCCTTTCGATGCGCCAAGAATGAACATCGAAGTGGACAGAACATTGGCGCAGCAGGCCGGTTTCTCGCAGAAAGACGTAGCCTCGAACCTGCTGATTGCATTGAGCGGCAGCTTTCAGACTAGCCCGTCGTTCTGGCTCAATCCAAAAAACGGGGTCAGCTACAACATCATTACCCAGACTCCGCAGTACAACATCGATTCCCTGCAGTCGCTGGCGAACATTCCGATTTCCGGCCCGAGTTCGACGCGGTCGAGCATCCTTGGCGATCTGGCAACCGTGACGCGAGGTGCCGAGCGCGCAGTCGGCAGCCATTGGAATGTGCAACCGGTCATGGATATCTTCGGTGCGACCCAGGGACGCGATCTGGGCGGTGTAGCGGACGATGTGAACAAGATTGTTGACGCCAGCATGAAGGACCTGCCAAAGGGCTCGCGTCTGATCGTCCGTGGCCAGATTGAAACCATGCTGTCCTCATTCCAGGGACTGCTGTACGGTTTGATATTCGCAATTTTTATGGTTTACCTGCTGATGGTCGTGAACTTCCAGTCCTGGCTGGATCCTTTCATTATCATCACTGCTTTGCCCGCTGCACTGGCGGGCATCGTTTGGATGCTGTTTGCT
Source organism: Burkholderiales bacterium (assembly GCA_045810225.1). Classification (GTDB taxonomy): domain Bacteria; phylum Pseudomonadota; class Gammaproteobacteria; order Burkholderiales; family JACQAP01; genus JACQAP01. Next base: position 18,012 of record JBJMWI010000065.1, on the reverse strand, counting down.
ACTGGCACCACGGTCAGCGTGCCCGCGTTGACCGGTGCGATAATGGCCATGGGTATCGCGACTGCCAACAGTATTCTGGTGGTCAGTTTCGCGCGCGAACGGTTGCAGGCCGGTGACGATTCGGTAACGGCCTCGCTGCAAGCGGGATTCAGCCGTTTCCGGCCGGTGCTCATGACCGCACTTGCCATGATCATCGGCATGATTCCGATGTCGTTGGGCTTGGGTGAGGGCGGCGAGCAAAATGCCCCGCTGGGCCGCGCCGTCATTGGCGGCTTGCTGCTGGCTACGGTCGCCACTTTGTTTTTCGTGCCGGTGGTATTCGCATTTATTCATGGCTTCATCGGACGCCGCCGCTCCGCTGCCGTGGGCAGGCAAAATCCGCAACCGGCGTAAGTTATCAAGACAAACATGACATCCCAATTACCAGGTTCTCGAGAGCAGCAATTAGACAGCGATCGCGCAGTGGGCGGCGTGCGGCCGCAGGCTCGGCGCAGCCCGTCGCGCCGGTGGTGGGTGCTGATTGCCGTGCTCCTGATCGCTGCCGCAACATACATCTTCGGCATCCATCCGCGCCTGGAAGCCCGTGCCGACCTGAAAAGGGAAGTTGCAAGCTCCAACGTGACCAGCGTATCGGTCACCAAACCGAAGACGTCCAGCAGCTCACAAGAGCTGATCCTTCCGGGGAATTTGCAGGCTTATTCCGACACTCCGATTTACGCGAGAACCACGGGCTATTTGAAGCGCTGGCATGCTGACATCGGCAAGCGCGTGAAAAGCGGTGAACTGTTGGCCGAAATCGACGCGCCGGAACTCGATGACCAACTGCAGCAGGCCAAGGCGGACCTCGCAACGGCGCAGGCGAATTATCAATTTGCGCAGTCCACTGCCGTGCGGTGGGAAGCGCTGCTGAAGACCGATTCGGTCTCGAGGCAGGAGGCCGACGAGAAGCGCAACGATATGGCGGCGCGCAAGGCTGTTATGGATGCGGCGCGCTACAACGTGCAACGGCTGGAAAAACTGCAGTCGTTCAAGCGCATCTATGCCCCGTTCGATGGCGTCATTACAGCGCGCAACGTCGATGTCGGCATGCTGATCGATGCCGGCAGCGGCGCCGCGAAGGAAATGTTCCATATCGCCTCCACCAAGCGCTTGCGCGCATTTGTAAATGTTCCACAGTCGTATGCGCGCGACGTGGGGCCTGGCATGACGGCGGAACTTAACCTTGCAGAATTTCCTGGACGTCGCTTCAAAGGTACATTTGCCCGCACTTCACAGGCCATCGACACGGCCACCCGCACGCTGCTCATGGAAGTTGACGTCGATAATTCGTCAGGCGAATTGATGCCGGGCTCCTATGCTCAGGTGCATTTGAAGCTGTCCTCCGCGCATGACGCCGCGCTGATCGTGCCGGTGAACACGTTGTTGTTCCGGCCGGAAAGCGTGATGGTTGCCGTCCTGCAAAAAGACCATGCCGTGCTGACCCCGATCAAGATTGGCCGGGATTTCGGTTCCGAAGTTGAAGTCGTTTCCGGCTTGAACGCCAGCGACTCCATTATCTTGAATCCGGCAGACTCTCTGGTTTCCGGAGCGCCGGTGCGTGTCGTGCAAGAGCCCGCAGCGAAGGCGAAGGAATAGAAGGCAATGCATCGAGCCTTGAGTTGCCGCCATACGCACGCCCTGCGCGCGGTCGCGGCTTTGCTGATGCTTGCGATGGCGTCGGCCTGCACCGTGGGCCCGGATTACGTCAAACCGACGCTGGCCGTTCCGGCTAACTACAAGGAAGCGGCCGCGGACGGGACTGCATGGAAACTTGCCGAACCAGGTGATCGCACCGGGCGCGGAAAGTGGTGGACTGTCTATGAAGATCCGCTGCTGAGTGCGCTCCAGGATGTCGTCACCACGTCCAATCAAGACCTGCGGGTTGCGCAATCGCGCTACACGCAGGCGCGCGCGTTGGCGGAGGGCGCCAGCAGCAATTATTTGCCGACGATCACCGCCGGTGCCAGCTTGATCCGTTTTCGCAATTCGGCCAGCAGCTTTGGCGCCACATCCAGCAACATCGGGCCGGCCACGGCCTATCGCCTGCCATTGGAAGTTTCATGGGAGCTCGATCTCTGGGGGCGGGTGCGGCGCACGGTTGAATCGACCGAAGCCAGTTCGCAAGCCGCCGCGGCGGATCTCGAAACCGTAAGGTTAAGTTTGCAAGCGGAGCTGGCACTCGATTATTTTTTGCTGCGCAGTCTCGACAGCGAACGCCAGTTACTCGATCGCACGCTGGTTGCGTATCGCAAGGCCTATGAATTAACCGTCAACCGGCATGAAGGCGGTGCCGCGTCCGACGCCGATGTGGCCCAGGCAGAAACGCAGCTCAAGACGGCACAAGCACAGGAGATTGATTTGCGAGTGCAGCGTGCGCAGCTGGAGCATGCGATTGCGGTTTTGATTGGCAAAGCGCCGGCAGAATTTTCGATGCCGCAGGCCGCGCTGGAATCGCTACCTCCCAGCGTGCCGCTCGCCTTGCCATCGGAGTTGCTTGAGCGCCGCCCGGATATCGCATCCGCGGAACGGCAGATGGCCTCGGCCAATGCCCAGATCGGCGTTGCGAAGGCGGCCTTCTATCCCACTATCTCTATCGGTGCCAGCGCCGGATTCGAGGGCGCCAAAGGATCCGACTGGTTTAACTGGCCCAGCCGATTCTGGTCGGTGGGTCCTTCCGCCGCGCTGATTCTGTTTGATGCCAACCGCCGGCGCGCAGTATCAGACCAAGCGCAGGCAGCTTACGAGGGCACGGTTGCCACCTACCGGCAAACTGTGCTCAACGCGTTCCAGGACGTAGAGGACAATCTGGCGGAGCTGGCCATTCTCGCCGAAGAGGCCGTCATCCAGGACGCAGCGGTAAAAGCTTCGCGACGGTCGGTCGCTCAAACTTCGAATCGTTATGAGGCGGGCGCAGCAAGCTATCTTGAAGTCGTTGTCGCACAGACCTTTGCGCTGACCAACGAACGCGCGGCGGTGAATATTTCCCGCCGGCGCATGTTGGCCAGTGTGCGCCTCATCAAAGCGCTGGGTGGTGACTGGAACGTTGCCGATTTGCCGCCAGGCAATGCCAAAGTCGCCGTCAAAAAAGACCAAGCCCCGGTTCAGCCTCAGACGAAGTAGCAGTTCGCCTTTCCCTCTTTTTAGTCCTGGCACGCGTCCTTGTAGATTGAATTCTTCGGCATCGCGAACACGCGACGTAACATCGGCTCGAAGAATTCCAGTGGCGCGCATTCCAGCGAGGCGTCGAACGCAGGATTGTCATAGATCTCGCAGAAGCGCGCGGTGCGTTCGAAATGTGGATGGCCGCGGAACTGCTCACGCGTGTTCGCGTCCAGGCCGATGTACTTGAAGAAGTAGTAGCCCTGGAAAATGCCGTGCTTTTCCACCATCCAGTGATTCGCTTCGGAGACGAACGGCTTTACGATCGCGGCCGATACCTCCGTGTGGTTCCAAGATCCCAACGTATCGCCGATGTCGTGCAGCAATGCGCAGACGACATATTCCTCGTCCTCTCCTCCCTTGTGCGCCAGCGTTGCGGTCAGCAGCGAATGTTGCAGGCGATCGACGGCGAACCCACCGGTATCCCCGCCCAGCAACTTCAAATGTGCCATGACGCGATCGGGCAGCGCGGCCGCAAAAGGCCGGTGATGGGACGCGATAATGTTCCAGTCTGCCTTGGTGCTGTCCTTCATTGACTTGAAGCTGGCCCGCTGATCATTCATGTTGCCCATTATTGCCTCGCGAATTTTGTGCATTTCGGAGCGACAGTATAGCGCTGGGCGAATGTCTCGAGCGGGGATGGGATAAGCCTTGACTGGCTGATTCCGGGCAGGCAAGTTACGCGGCGGATTGGAATTGGAGAGAACCGTGTCACTTGTCACTGAACTGAGGTCGAACATGTCATTGCCGGTGATTGGGGCGCCCATGTTCATCGTTGGCGTCCCGGCACTGGTGATCGAGCAATGCGTCAGCGGGGTAATCGGTTCTTTCCCGGCGCTAAACGCCCGCCCGGCCGAAATGCTGGAAACCTGGCTGCTGCAGATCGAGAATTCACTCGAGGCGCACCGCAAGGCCGAGCCGGGATGCAAAATCGCACCGTATGCGGTGAACCAGATCATCCATCATTCCAATGACCGGCTGGAGCGGGATCTGGAAGTTTGCATTCGTCATAAGGTGCCGATGATCATTACCAGTCTGCGCGCACCGAATGATGTCGTGAAAAAAGTGCACGAATACGGCGGCGTGGTATTCCACGACGTGATCAGTATCCGTCATGCGCAGAAAGCGCTGGAAGCGGGCGTAGACGGATTGATTCTGGTGTGCGCTGGAGCAGGCGGCCATGCCGGCGCACTGAGTCCTTTTGCGTTATTGCGGGAAGTTCGCCGTTTTTATTCCGGACCGATCGCGCTGTCCGGATCGATTACCGATGGCGCAGGCATCCTGGCGGCCGAAGCAATGGGCGCGGACTTCGCCTACATCGGCACGCGCTTCATCGCCACCCGAGAAGCGAATGCCACGAACGTATACAAGCAGATGATCCTCGAGAGCAACGCGGCCGATGTGGTGTACACGCCGTTCTTCACCGGCGTGCATGGCAACTATCTCAGGCCGAGCATCGTGCGCGCGGGTTTGGATCCGGACAACCTGGCTCCGCCGGAAAAGACATCAATGAGTTTCGCATCGGATCGCCCCGCCAAGGCCTGGAAAGATATCTGGGGAGTCGGGCAGGGCGTGGGCAACATCTCGGATGTGCCGCCGGTGCGCGAACTGATCTCGCGCCTTTGCTCCGAGTACGAAGCCGCCCGGGGTCGCTTGCAGCTGGCTTCCGCTGCTGCTAGTTAAGAACTACGCCGTTGGGTGGATTCTCGAGCTAGGCAATATCAGCGATGTGATCCGCCAGCAGCCCGGCGTGTTCGCGGCTTTTGTGAAAGCGGATGTCCGGCCAGCGGTCCTGGATTACTTTCATTTCGAAAGTCGTATTCGTCAGTACCGCCAACGCATCCGCGGCATCGCGCGCCAGGCGGCCGGCATTTGCTTCCACGAATTTTGCGAACGCAACCGGATCGTCAGACGATACCCAGCGCGCGCACGTATACGGCGCGGGGGACATGCGGGCTTCGGCGCCGTATTCATGCTTGAGCCGGTGCGCCGCCACGTCGAACTGCAGGCTGCCGATCGCGCCCAGCAGCATCATTGTATTGCGCAGCGGACGAAATACTTGAATGGCCCCTTCCTCGCCAAGTTGCAGCAGGCCGGTGCGCAATTGCTTGGTCTTGAGCGGATTCACGACCTCGACGATGTGAAACAGCTCCGGCGCGAAAAACGGCAGGCCGGTGAACTGCAATTCGAGGCCATCAGTCAATGTGTCGCCCAGTTGAATGCCGCCGTGGGTCGGGATGCCGATAATGTCGCCGGCGTAGGCTTCTTCCAGCAATTCGCGGCGCTGCGACAGGAACGAGACCACATTGTTGGGCCGGATCTCCTTGCCGGTGCGGTGTATCTTCAGGCGCATGCCGCGCTGGAAATGCCCGGAACATACACGCATGAATACCACGCGGTCGCGGTGTGCCGGATCCATGTTCGCCTGGATTTTGAAAACGACGGCGGAGAATCCCGGATCGTGCGGATCCACCGGGCCTTGCAAGGCCAGACGCGGCTGCGGGGGTGGCGCGATGTCCACCAGGGCATCGAGCACTTCACGCACGCCGAAGTTGTTGATGGCCGAGCCGAAGAAGGCTGGTGTTTGCCGCCCGGCCAGGAATTCCGCTCGCGAAAATGCCGGCGTTGCGCCCTGCACCAGTTCCATGTCGTTGCGTGCATGCAAGAATTCATCGCCGAAGCGGGCGGGCAATGACGGATCGTCCAGTCCCGTGACGACCTCTTCTTCGCCATCCAGCCGGTCTTCTCCCGGACGAAACACGCGGATGCGATTTTGCGCGAGGTCATACACGCCGCGAAATGATTTGCCCATGCCGATGGGCCAGGAAAACGGCACGACCGACATGCCGAGCGCTTTTTCTATTTCGTCGGTCAGGTCCAGAGGTTCGCGTACCTCACGGTCCATTTTGTTGATGAACGTAATAATCGGCGTGCCCCGCGAACGGCACACTTCCAGCAGGCGCAGCGTCTGTGCCTCCACACCGTTGGCAGCGTCGATTACCATCAGCGCTGCGTCCACCGCAGTCAGCACGCGATAAGTGTCCTCGGAAAAGTCCTTGTGGCCGGGGGTGTCAAGCAAGTTGATTACCTTGCCGCGATACTCGATTTGCATCACAGAACTGGCCACTGAAATCCCGCGCTGCTTTTCGATTTCCATCCAGTCCGAGGTGGCGTAGCGCGTGGCCTTGCGTGCCTTGACGCTGCCAGCGATATGGATAGCGCCGGCAAACAGCAGCAATTTCTCAGTCAACGTCGTTTTACCGGCGTCCGGATGCGAAATGATCGCGAACGTGCGGCGCTGTTCGACGCGCTCTGCCAGGACCTCTTTTGTTGTTTCGTTCATGAAGCCTTCAAAGGGATCGTCTGCTTTGTCAAACATCGACACGTGCGCAGACGCCGACCCATGGAAAAGGGGCGCATTCTACGGGCTTGGCTTGAACGCGTCCATAATCTGTCCAGCTAGCGTTGGGAGCTGGTAAGAGCACGGTTTTGCGCCGGCCTTTCGGTCGTGCAAATGACTGGCCTGCAATGCTGGCGATCGAAGCTACCCGAACGTCCGCTAGTTTGCCAAAATGGCTTGGCGCACGAACGTTCTTTGGCCTTGCCTCTATATTCAACGAACGAGATGAATACACCGAAAGAGTTGCTGGAGGCATATCTGCAGGCCAAGGATTGCAATCGTCCATCGGTGATTGCCGACTGCTATACGCCGGACGCCGTCCTGACTTATTCGATCGCTACAGATACGATTGCGTTTCCCGCAAAAGTCGTTGGCTCGGTTGCGATCGCCGAAACGTTGGTGCGAGACTTCAGAAAAAACTTTGACTGCTGCAAAACATATTATGTGTGCGATTCATTACGCGACAACGCCGAGAGCATCGATTTCCTGCCCTGGCTGGTGATCATGAGGCAGATCTCCACTGGGGCGCTGCGCCTAGGCAAGGGGTGGTACCGATGGGGTTTTGAGCCGGGTCAGACCCGAATGCGCGTGTGTGCGATGCACATTCACATCGAACGCATGGACATCATCGAAGACGCCAAGGGCGACAAGCTGCATGCGCTACAAGCCGCGTTGCCTTATCCATGGCTGCGCCCTGCGGTACTCGGCGACACGCTAGAGCGCCTGCGGAAACAGAATCCCGCGCTGGGGTTCGCTGAGGAATTCCAGACGCCGGTGCCCAGTCCGGTCTGAGCCGCCGGTGTAGTGATGGTGCATGCCGTCTGCGTGCGCACCATGTTTGCGCCGCGCACCGGCTGCAGGTAATGAAACACTACGTTACGATTCAGGCGCCTATCACTTTTTTTTGCGTGGCATGGATTGTGCGAAAGTGTTCCTTGTGGGAATCGCTTTAGAGTCTTGTTTCAATTTTCGGGATCCGCTGCCGGCACTTTTGATAACAGCGAGTTCCAAAGCCGTCTTGGCATTTTGAAGATGCATCTTCATCGAACTTGCTGCGCGCGCGGGCTCGCGATCTCTGATCGCCTGGTAGATCTGGTTATGTTCCTCAAAGGCGCCGCGAAACCGCCCAGGCGCGCGCGCCGTTGTTGCCACCAGCAGGCGGATCTGCACGCCGATGAGTTCGCCGACCCGGGTTGCCAGCGAATTATCGAGGCTGTTCCAGATTACGCGATGAAACTCCAGGTCAAGATCGCTGAATCGCGACGTGTCGTTTTCCCGCAGCGACTGCCGGGCTTGCCGAAGGATCTCCTTGAGTTCATCAAGCACGACTGGGGCCGCGCTTTTGGCGGCATGGCGAACCGCGAGCAATTCGAATGCCTCCCTGACCGAGTAGGTCTTCTCGATGTCCTCAGGGATAACGGTGCGAACAAAGTAGCCACGGTGCGGAAAACAAGTCACCAGACCTTCGCGCTCCAGCCCGGCGAGTGCTTCGTTGATCGGAGTAGCCGACAGGTGCAGCGAATGCGCGAGCGTGCTGACCACCAGTTTTGAGCCTGGCGCCAGGATGCCGGTGATAATGTCTCCCCGAATCGCTTGGTGCGCGGCCTCACTAAGTGTCGTGCGCTTCACCGTTGCGTCGACTGATTTTTTGGAAAGCGCGCTCATTGCCATCCGGTTGACATGTAAAAGTCTATATTCTATAGAATAGCTCCGCGTGCCGATCCAGCCAACCACATGGCCGGATATTGCCGGGCCGCCGGATGCAGATGAGCTCACATTCGTGTGCGAAGCCGATTGCAGGCCCCTAATAACTCGAGGAGAAATAAAATGGCCAAAGAGATTTTGTGCGCTTTCGGTGTAGACGTGGATGCCGTCGCCGGCTGGCTGGGATCCTATGGCGGAGAAGATTCTCCGGACGATATTTCCCGAGGGTTGTTCGCCGGCGAAGTCGGCATGCCACGTTTGGTCAACCTGTTCAAGCGATTCGGTATCAAGACCACCTGGTTCATCCCTGGGCACTCGATCGAAACCTTCCCTGAACAGACCGCGATGGTGGTGGAGGCCGGTCACGAAATCGGCATTCACGGCTACACCCATGAGAACCCGATCTCGATGACACGTGAGCAGGAAGAGGAGGTCCTCGACAAATGTATCGACCTGGTTACCAAGGTTTCTGGCCGTCGCCCGACCGGGTATGTGGCGCCGTGGTGGGAGTTCAGCACGGTCACCAATGAGTTACTGCTGAAAAGAGGGATCAAATACGACCACAGTCTGATGCACAAGGATTTCGAGCCGTACTACGTGCGGGTTGGCGATAGCTGGACGCTAATTGATTATTCGAAGAAGCCGAAGGAATGGATGAAGCCGCTGCAACGCGGCGTCGAGACCGATCTGATCGAAATCCCGGGAAGCTGGTATCTGGATGACTTGCCGCCGATGATGTTCATCAAAAAGGCGCCGAATTCACATGGCTTCGTCAATCCACGGCACCTCGAGGAAATGTGGCGCGATCAGTTCGACTGGGTCTATCGCGAGATGGATTACGCCGTATTCACGTTTACCATCCATCCGGATGTGTCCGGGCGGCCGCAGGTGTTGTTGATGCTGGAGCGCCTGTTCAATCACATCAGCCGCCATCCCGGCGTCAGGTTCACCACGTTTGACGACATCGCGAACGATTTCGCCCGGCGCAGTCCGCGCAAGAAAAAGTAATCACCGCTGAGGCGCAACCGCACGCTCAACTTACCGGAGCGAGGACAACACAATGCAAAGTTGGCGCAACCGCAAGACCCTTATTCTGAGCCGCACCGAGATGATGGGATTGTTGACTCCGGCGGAATACAACCAGTGTGTGGAACAGGCCTATCGCATGCATGGCGAGCGGCGTTTCTACATGGACCCCAAAGGACACATCGTGCTGGCAAAGTATCCGGGCGAATGGGAGGCAATGCCTTCCTATATAGAGGAACCCGAGGCCGCGGCTTGCAAGTGGGTGTCGATTCGCGAAAACAACCGCAAGAACCACGATCTGCCGACCGTGTTTTCGATTCTGATCTATACGCACCCTGAAACCGGGTTTCCGCTAGCCATTTGCGACGGTAGCCACCACACTGTCATGCGCACCGGGTCGGCAGCGGCAGTGTCGGCAAAATGGCTGGCGCGCAAGGACTCGAAGGTGCTGGCCATCGTCGGCGCGGGACATATGGCGGCCGGCGTACTCGCCACCTGCAATGAAGTCTTCCGCTGGGAAGAGGTCAGGATCTGGAGCCGGTCGCAGGCAACGCTGGACCACTTCGTCAAGCAGGAGGGGCCAAAATATGAACGCTTCAAGCTCACGGCGACCACCAACCTCGAGAAGGTCGTGCGTGGTGCGGATGTCGTCGTCACGGTCACCCCGGCGCGCGGACCGATCGTCAAGGACGAATGGATCAGCGAGGGCACACACATTGCCGCCCTGGGGGCCGACAAGGGCGGGGACCAGGAACTGGAGGCCGCGATCCTCAAGCGCGCACGCATCTTCGTCGACGACATTCGTCAATGCCGCACGGATGGAGAGATAAACGTGCCCTTGTCGCAGGGCCAAATTAAAGAAACCGATATCGCCGGGGAAATAGGCGAAGTCATCATTGGCAAAAAGAAAGGGCGGACATCGGACAAGGACATCACCTTGTTTGACTCTACCGGTATTGCACTGCAGGACTCGGCCACCATCCCGCTCGAGTACGAGAGGGCGCTCGCCGCCGGCGTGGGAATCGAGAAGAAAATGATCTCAACTTGACTTGTACTTCCATCGCACACCAGAGGAGAACACCATGTTGAAGAAGGGAAAGGCAAAGACAGCGGGACAACGGGCCAGGACGCACACTTCGACGGGACGCCGCCGGTTCTTGAAGACAGCGGCGCTGACAGCGGGCGCGGCGGCCACGACGGGATTGATTGACGGATTTCCGCTGGTTTGGTCCCAAAACATAAAAGATGTGAAGCTGGTGCAAGTGGGCGGTTCCTATTCCGCCATCAAAGATATTGCGGATCAGGCGACCAAGGACCTCGGTTTCAAAGTGGAGATGCAGACCGCCGACCATTCCGCGTTGCTGAACCGCCTGGTCACTCAACCCCAGACCATCGATATCGCGGATATCGAGTACTTCTTCCAGCATCACCTGATTAAGCGTGGCACGCTCCAGCCGATGGAAGTGAAGAAGATCAAGTTGTGGGACAAGGTCGTCCCGATCTTCACCAAGGGCACCTATCCCGACGGCCGCAAAGTTTCCAGCCAGGGTACGCTGCCCTATGAAGTGCAGTACGTCGAAGGTCCGGGCGCGAAAGCGTTCGCCAAAGGCCCGACCAGTTGGATCACCGGCATCCCCACGGTGTACAACGCCGACACCCTTGGCATCCGCCCCGACCTGGTCAAGCGCAAGGTGGAAAGCTGGTCCGAATTGCTCAATCCCGAATGGAAGGGCAAGACGTCCATCGTGTCGGTGCCGGGCATCGGCATCATGGACGCGGCCATGGCCATCGAGGCGCGCGGTGACATCAAGTACGGCGACAAGGGCAACATGACCAAAGCCGAAATCGACAAGACCATCGAAATTCTAAAAGGCGCGAAAAAGGCCGGCCAGTTCCGCGCCATGTGGGCCACCTTCGATGAGTCCGTGAACTTGATGGCGGCGGGCGAAACGATCGTGCAGTCCATGTGGTCGCCGGCGGTGACCGCGGTACGTTCGCGCGGTATTCCCTGCTATTACGCGCCGCTGAAGGAAGGTTATCGCGCCTGGGGCAGCAACATCGCTCCGATGGCCCACCTCAAGGGCATTAAACTCGACGCGGCCTACGAGTACATGAATTGGTATATGTCTGGATGGCAGGCAGGCTTTATCGCGAAGCAAGGCTACTACAGCTCCGTTCCCGAAGCCGCGAAGAAATTCATGACCGAGGATGAATATGGCTACTGGTACGAAGGCAAGCCGGCCAAATCTGATATCAAGGATCCCTACGGCAATGTCATGGAGAAAGCCGGTTCGGTGCGTGACGGCGGCGCCTTCTGGGATCGCATGGGCAAGGTGGCGTGCTGGAATACCCTGATGGACGAAAATCAGTACATGGTCAAGAAGTGGAACGAATTCCTGGCTTCCTGATCAGGAGCCCTGGTTCGGACTAGCAGGCGGGGGCCGGAATGTTTTCCGTCCTCTGCCCTCTGCCCTCTGCCCTCTGACTTCTGACTTTTGTTCTCTGTCATCTGATCGTGAAAGTTTCGCCAACCCTGACGTCCTACTTGCAGATCGGTCCGCTGCTGCTGGTGCTGCTGCTGTTTTTCGGCATCCCGTTGCTGGTGGTCGTTGCCTACAGTTTTTTTCAGTTCGATGGTCTCGACTCGGTACCCGCGTTCGACTTCGTGAACTACGTCGATGTGCTGACCTCGGCGGTCACGTTGTCGCTGTATCTGAAGACGCTCTACTACGCGCTGATCGTTTGGGCAATCACGCTGGTGATCGGATTTACTGTTGCGTACTTCCTGGCCTTCCATGTGAAAAGCCTGATCTGGCAGATGGCGCTGTTCTTGTTGTGCACCGTGCCGTTCTGGACCTCGAACATCATCCGCATGATTTCCTGGATTCCTTTTCTCGGCAGGAATGGAATCTTTAACAACGCGCTGATCGGTGCGGGCATCACGGACCAGCCGGTGGAATTCTTGTTGTTCTCGGATTTCGCGGTGATCATCGCCTATGTGCACTTGTTTACCCTGTTCATGATCGTGCCGATCTTCAACGCCATGGCGCGCATCGACAAGTCGCTGATCGAGGCGGCGCGCGATGGCGGCGCGAGCGCCCCGCGCATCATCTGGGACATCGTGATCCCGCTGTCCAAGACCGGCATCGCACTTGGCTCGATTTTCGTGATCACCCTGGTCATGGGGGATTTCTTCGTGGTCAAGGTCATGAGCGGCAGCCAGTCCGCCTCCGTCGCTATGGCCATGTCCAACCAGATCGCGATGGTGCAGTACCCGCCGGCCGCGGCCAGCGCCGTGATCCTGCTGATCGTCGTGAGCCTGATGGTCGCGGCCATCCTGCGTGTGGTCGACATTCGAAAAGAGATCGCGGGATAGCCATGCAAAGTCTGCAAACCGGCAAACGTCCCTGGAGCTTCTACGCGCTCAGCGCTTTTTTCGGATTGTTCGTGATCTTCCTCTACGGCCCCATGTCGGCCATTTACATCCTGTCCTTCCAGGGGCCGACCGGCGGCCTCACGTTTCCGATGCGAGGCTGGTCGCTGCACTGGTTCGATGCGCTGTTCAGCCAGCAGCGCACTGGCGATTTCGCCGGTGCATTCACGCGCTCGATGATTCTCGCCGGCATGGTGCTGTTGCTGACCGTGGCCATTTCGGTGATCTCAGGCTTGGCGTTTCGGCGCCGATTTCACGGCGCCGCGTTCGTGTTCTACTTGGCGGTCGCCAGCCTTATCATGCCGGGGTTGCTGGTCGGGCTTGGGGTCGGACTCACGTTCCAGACGCTCGGCGTGCAGACCAAGTGGTTCGCCTCGGCGCTCGGCGCACAACTGACCTGGACCTTGCCGTTCGGCATGTTAATCATGTTTGCTGTATTCAGCCGCTTCAATCGCGCCTATGAAGAAGCGGCGCGCGATCTCGGCGCCTCTAATTGGCAAATCTTTTTGTGGGTGGTGCTGCCAATCCTGTTCCCGGGCATCATCGCGGTGGCACTGTTTGGGTTCACCCTTTCTTATGACGAATTTCCCCGCACTTTGCTGACGTCCGGGGCGGCCAATACGTTACCCATGGAAATCTGGGGCATGACCACCAATGTGACTTCTCCGGCACTATATGCGCTGGGGACAGTCACAACGCTGGTGTCCTTCATCGCCATCGCGCTGTCGCTGGGATCCATTGCGATCATCCAGTGGCGCAGATCGCGCCGGCCAATTGAACAGCACGCTTCGGCAAAGGAACAGCAATGAACCCGGGAGATCGGCGCACTGCCGAGCGAGGCAGTATCGAACTCGCAGGCGTCACCAAACGCTTCGGCGATACTGCCGCGGTCAGGAATATCAACCTCAAAATACCCGGCGGTCGTTACTGCTGCCTGCTCGGGCCGTCGGGTTGCGGCAAAACTACGATCTTGCGCATGATTGCCGGGCACGAATCCCCCACCGAAGGCGCCGTGCTGATTGATGGTGAAAATGTGGTTGGCAAGCTGCCGGTCGAACGGGGCACGGCCATGATGTTCCAAAGTTATGCGCTGTTTCCGCACCTCAGCTGCGTGGATAACGTCGCATTCAATCTCAAGACGCGTGGTGTTGGCGCGGCCGAGCGGCGCGCACGGGCGCGCGACATGCTCGATCGGGTGCGCATGAAGTCCTTTGCGGACCGGCTGCCGGCTCAGCTCTCTGGCGGGCAACAGCAGCGCATCGCACTGGCGCGCTCCCTGATTACCAACCCGCGCGTGCTGCTGCTCGACGAGCCACTCTCGGCCCTGGACGAATTTTTGCGCTTGCAAATGCGCGGTGAGCTCAGAAACATCCAGGCCGAATTCGGCATCACGTTCATTCACGTAACGCACACGCAAATGGAGGCCATCGCGCTGGCCGATATGGTCGTGGTCATGGACCAGGGCCAGATCGAGCAGGCGGCCTCCGCGCGCGAGGTCTACGATCGACCGCGGACCAGTTACGTGGCCCATTTCATGGGCGGCCAAAACGTGTTGGCCGGCACGGTGATCGCGCGCCAGCCCGGCATCATCACCATGACGAGCGGCAAAAAGACCATCAAAGTCACTGCGCCCACTTCGGGCAGCGCACCGGCCGCGGTGGACGGCGAACAATTTGAAGTCGCAGTGCGCCGCGATCGCGTGCGCTTAAGCCGTGCGCAATCGGAGGACGCGGAAGCCGGTCTGAACGCGGTAAGCGGCCGCGTCAGCGCAATTGAGTACCAAGGCACCTGGCTCAAGATTTCGGTCGATGGCGCTGGCAGCGAGGGATTTGTCGCTAACGTCCCGGATGACGAATTTTTCGCCGACCCATTGGCGATCGGCGATCCGGTGATAGCCCGTTGGGATGCAGAGCAGTTGCATTATCTCGTTGCCCGGTCCGCCCGCGCGGCACGCCCGGAGACGGGTCACTCCACCCTGGTGCCTGCAGGCTAACCATGTGCGCGCTGTGTGGGGTTTTTTTCGGTGAGACTCACTGGACTGACGTCGCTGTTGGCGCGACCGATACCGGCGCGCGCACTCGCCGTCACGAAAGGCTGCACCGCGTTGCGCAGGCCAACCGCATCCTGAAGCAGTATGGGCTGAAGCTTAGCGACTGGCAGGGTAGCGCCTATCTGCTGAGTAGCCAGACGGGCCAGACTGCCATCGTGCCCAATGTGGCCGGTGTTTGGCCGGAGGCAGAACGCCTGCGCAAGCAATCCATCGATCCGCTCGATGCGCGGCTAATCGACGCGCTCGAACAGGACTGAACCAGGGCACGCGGACGATGACCTCCAGCAGCATCACTCCGGTCAACGTTCTGACAGGTTTCCTCGGCAGCGGCAAGACGACGCTGCTGCAGCGCTTGCTGCACTCTCCGCGCATGGCTCGTACCGCCGTGTTGATCAACGAGTTCGGCGAAATAGGCCTCGACCACTTGCTGGTGCAGCAAGTCGATGAGTCCGTCGTCTTGCTGCAAAGCGGCTGCATCTGCTGCAGTATTCGCGATGATCTCGCATCGGCGTTACGCGGACTGCTCGGCCGGCGCGAGCGCGGCGAAATTCCGGCTTTCGACCGTATTGTTATCGAGACCACTGGCCTCGCGGACCCCGGCCCCATTCTTTACACGCTGCTAAGCGAACCGGTGATCCGGCATCATTTCCGCCTCGGCAACGTGATTACTACCGTCGATGTCATGAACGCCGCACTACATCTGTCACGAAATCCCGAAGGCATCAAACAGGTAGCGGCAGCCGACGTCCTGGTGCTTACCAAATCTGATATGGCCGGGACAGCGCAGATCACCACTGTGAGGGAAGAACTGGTGCGGCTGAATCCATCCGCGATGGTATGGGATAGCGCTCAAGCCTCCGGCGAGGTGGATTTCATGCTCGACGCAATGTCTTCGGCGGGGCCGGCACGCTACCAGCCGGTGAATCGTCGCGGCAATGCCGCGGCCGCGGACGCAGCGACAAGCTTGCGCGCGCACACCGAGTCGGTATCAAGCATGAGTCTAATTGTGGATCGTCCGATGGACTGGACTGCTTTTGGCATTTGGTTGAGCCTGCTACTCAACCGGCACGGCGACGATGTATTGCGGGTCAAAGGCATTCTTTCTGTAGAGGGCAGCGACACGCCCGTTTTCATCAATGGTGTCCAGCACATCGTCCATCCACCCCAGCACCTAGAACGCTGGCCCACGGCGGACCATCGCTCGCGTATGGTGTTCATCACGCGTGACATCGAGCAGGACAAGCTACGCCGGTCGCTGGAGGCGTTTTGTAAATTGCGGGTTGCCGAGCCGGTAGTGGCCTAATCTCTGGTCGAGCAGCCCATGCGGCTTGACCGCAACGGGGGAGTGAAAACGATGCACGAGTTTTCGAGGTGGGTCTGGTGAGCGAGCCGGAAGCCAAAGCAGCCCTTCGCGGCGGACGGCTGTCGCCACAAGCGTACGCGGAAAATTTCGCGGACGCGCACCTGCCATTGACGCCCAATCAGGCATTGATCGAAAGCGATCGCTGTTATTTCTGCTATGACGCGCCGTGTGTAAAAGCCTGCCCGACGCAAATCGATGTTCCGAGTTTCATCCGCAACATTGCGACTGGCAACGTGAAGGGCGCCGCCCACGACATCCTGGAGCAGAACATCATGGGCGCAGTCTGCGCGCGAGTGTGTCCGACCGAGGTGCTGTGCGAAGGCGCTTGCGTGCGCAATGATCCCGAGCAAAAGCCGGTGGCGATAGGTGCATTACAGCGGCATGCCACCGACTGGCTGTTCAACCGGCACATTCAGTTGTTCGAACGCGGATCAGCCACAGGAAAACGCGTCGGGGTGGTCGGTGGCGGGCCCGCAGGCCTTTCGTGTGCACACCGATTGGCAATGTTGGGCCACGAGGTGACCGTGTTCGATGCGCACGACAAGCTTGGCGGGTTGAACGAGTATGGTGTGGCTGCGTACAAGGTCACCAGTCAGATCGCGCAACGCGAAGTCGATTACCTGCTGGAGATTGGCGGCATCGAATCGAAACTTGGCGTGCGGCTCGGACGCGATATCTCGCTGTCCCGATTGCGTCAGGATTTCGATGCGGTGTTTCTCGGTATTGGCCTTGGCGGTGTCAATGCACTGGTGGGCATCGAGGAGCCGAAGCTCGCCGGCGTGTTCGATGCGATCGGCTACATTGAGACGTTGCGGCAGGCGCGCGACTTGAGCGAATTACCAGTAGGCAGAAGCGTGGTGGTGATCGGCGGCGGCATGACCGCGATCGATATCGCAAGCCAGGTCAAGCGATTGGGCGCGGAAGATGTGACGATCGTCTATCGCCGCGGTCCGCGCGACATGGGCGCCAGTCACAAAGAGCAGGCGTGGGCGCAGACAAGCGGCGTGCGCATCAAGCATTGGGCGCGCCCGTTGCGATTGCTGGGCCGTGACGGCGCACTCACCGCAGTGGAATTTACGCGTACGCAGTCCGATACTGAGTTCGCCGCGGACCATGCCACCGAAAACTTTATTGTTGCCGCAGACATGCTCTTCAAGGCGATCGGCCAAAGGCTGATCAAGGAGGATCTGGACGGCAACGCCAACGTGCTCGAACTGAATACCGGCAGGATTGCGGTTGATGCACAGCGCAAGACTTCCGTGCCGGGCGTCTGGGCAGGCGGCGATTGCGTGGCCGGCGGCAAGGACCTCACCGTGGTGGCCGTCGAGGACGGAAAGCGCGCCGCACTCTCGATCGACCGGCATTTGCGCGAGCATGCGAAAACGGGGACGCACGATGGCTGATCTGCGCAGCGACTTCAGCGGAATCCGCTCGCCCAATCCATTCTGGCTCGCTTCCGCGCCACCGACGGACAAAGCCTACAACGTCAATCGCGCGTATGAAGCCGGATGGGGTGGCGTCGTATGGAAAACACTCGGCGAAGATCCGCCGATTGTGAACGTCAGCGGTCCGCGCTACGGTGCCTTGCTCGGGACCGCGCGGCAACTGGTTGGGTTCAACAACATCGAACTCATCACCGATCGCATGCTCGTGGACAACTTGCGCGAGATTCGCCAGGTCAAGCGCGATTGGCCGGACCGCGCGCTCGCCGTGTCGCTCATGGTTCCGTGCGAAGAGCAGGCATGGCGGCGCATATTGCCGATGGTAGAAGACACCGGCGCCGATGGCATCGAACTGAATTTTGGTTGCCCGCACGGCATGTCCGAGCGCGGCATGGG
>JBJMWI010000064.1:0-41497 GCA_045810225.1 Burkholderiales bacterium | reverse complement strand
GCGCTAAAAGCGGCGTGGCCACTCAACACGAATGGTAGGGCGCCACCAGAGATGTCCATACGCCACTTTTCACCACTTCGGGAAGGAAGCTATTGATGACGCAAGTTCAGCTCACTTTGAAAAGTGTTCGAGCGCGGCCAGTAGTGGTTCCCCTGAAGCGGCCCGTGGTCTCGAAGGTGGGGCTGTTTAAAGACTGGCCGGTGATACTGATCGATCTCTACACGAATGAAGGCGTTGTAGGCCACAGTTACCTGGAGCCCTACCTTAAGCAGTCATCGCGCTACATCGTTCCTGTCATTGAAGATCTGGCCGCCGCAGCGAAGGGGCAATCGCTGGCGCCATTCGATGCCTATCGTCGCGGAATTGGTTCACTGCATCTCGTCGGCCGCGAAGGTGTTTCGCTGATTGCGGTATCGGGTCTCGATATGGCGGCATGGGATGCCTTGGCCAAGGCCGCTGGCTTGCCCCTCGCAGTTTTCCTCGGTGGAACGCTTGGTCCAGTCCCCGCGTACAACAGCAACGGGCTTTGGTTGACACCGCTGGACACGTTGGCCGCCGAGTCGGCCGCACTTGTGGCTGAAGGCGGATTTGCCGGGCTGAAGCTGAGGCTGGGGCGAGAGACGCTAGCCGATGATCTTGCGGCGATCGCCGCGGTGCGCGATGGCGCTGGCGCCTCAGTTAAGCTCATGTGCGACTTCAACCAGGGCTTGTCCCTGGGGGACGCGCTCGTGCGATGCCACGCGCTCGACGACCAGGGGCTCTACTGGTTCGAGGAACCGACTACCTATGACAACATTCCGGGCTATGCCAAGCTGGCGCGTGAGCTGAAAACGCCGGTGCAGCTCGGAGAGAATTTTTACGGTCCTCGCCAGCTGTACCAAGCCGTCCTTGCTGGAGCGGGCGACTACGTGATGCCTGACCTTATGAGAATCGGCGGCGTCAGCGGGTGGCTGCGTGCAGCAGCAATCACCAGCGCCGCCGGCATTCCTATGTCCACGCATCTGTACCCGGAAATGTCAGCGCACCTCATGCGCGTCACGGATACGGCGCACTGGCTGGAGTGGCAGAATTGGGCAGATCCGATACTCACTGAACCTTTTCAGCTCAAGGACGGCTATCTGGTGGTGCCCGACAAGCCGGGGCAAGGGATCGAGTGGGACGAGAAAGCCGTCGCGAAGTTCGCGCAGTGAGTGGGCCTGGTATATCTTGTATGTCTTCTCGGTCTAGCCGCTGCGGCCGTTGTCATGCCGCGATCTGTTATCTTCAGAGCGACGTGCCGTAATTGGCACGCGCCTGAACCGGAACGCTCCGCGTCGGAATAGGTGTGCGGAAGGGCCGCCATAATTTCTGCTAAGAACCAGTGACCGCAATCCCCGAAACCCGCTACGTCAGCACCCGCCAGGGCGACATCGCCTATCAGGTGTTGGGCGAAGGGCCGATCGATCTGTTGCTCGGCTCGGGGATAGGGTCTCACCTGGACATGTATTGGGAAGTGCCCGCCGCCGCGCGCTTCTTTCAAGGGCTGGCCTCTTTCTCGCGGCTCATCATGCTGGACCCGCGCGGTCTGGGCTTGTCCGATCCCGCGCCTTATCACGCGCTCTCGACGTGGGAAGACTGGACCGAGGATATCCGCACGGTGCTGGATGCGGTGGGATCGCCGCGTGCCGTGATATTCGCCGAGCGCGAGTTCGCCTATGCGGCCATGTTGTTCGCCGCCGCCTGCCCCGAGCGCACCGCCGCTCTGATCCTCTCCAGACCGAGGGCGCGTACCATGGCTGCTGCGGATTATCCCGAAGGTATGCCGCCGGAAGCGTTTGAGCAGTTCATCCAGTTGGCCCGATCGAGGTGGGGCACGGCGGAAGGCGCAGCGGTGGCCATGCCGAGTCTCGCGCACGATCCCGCGAGTCTGAGCTTGTATGCCCGGATATCGCGTGCCTCCAGCACGCCCAAGCGGGCCGCGGAGCATCTGCGCTACTGGATGCAGATTGACGTGCGCGCCTATCTGCCGGCGATCCGCGTGCCCACCCTGGTTTTTGCGCCAGAGGCCTCTTCTTCGCTTCCCCTATTCCGCTACGTGGCCGAGCATATTTCTGGCGCCCGTCTCGTCACGCTTCCCGGCGCTGACGTCAGTCTGTTCTGCGGCGCGACCGAGACCGTATTGGGTGAAGCTGAGGAATTCCTGACCGGCGCCCGCCGCCATGTCGAAAGCGATCGCGTGCTGGCGACCGTTCTGTTTACCGATTTGGTCAAGTCCACCGAACGAGCTGCACAACTTGGCGACCGCCGTTACCGTGAACTGCTGGAGCAACATCACACCGCGGTGCGCCGCGAGCTGGCGCGCTTTGGCGGCAAGGAAATGGACAGTGCGGGTGACGGATTTTTCGCGAGCTTCGAAGGGCCGGCGCGCGCCATCCGCTGCGCCGCGGCCATTCGCGGAGCTCTGCGCGGCATCGGGATTGATAGCCGGGCCGGCCTGCACACCGGCGAATGCGAGCGCTTGGACGGTAAGCTCGGCGGCATGGCAGTACATATTGGCGCGCGCGTCTGCGCACTGGGCGATGCCGGGCAGGTGCTGGTCACCAGCACGGTGAGGGACTTGGTCACCGGGTCTGGCATCCAGTTCGAAGACTGCGGCACGCACGCGCTCAAAGGGGTTCCCGGCGAATGGCGATTGTTCGCACTGGGTGGATGAGCGTCATGGCCCGCACGTTTCGGGGAATACTGATTGCCCAACAGCGCTTCCAGCGGACGGTCCTAGCACTGCGCGCTCGTTCCTCGGCTGACCAGGGCGTTAGCCTTCGCGGACAAATGTGATGCTTAAGCAACGCGGTGAAAAGACAGCCAACGGGAAATGGTCTACTCCCGCGGCAGAACGCAACAAGGACCCAATACTTGATGTGCTTGCGCGCGTTCTACCCCGCCGCGGCATGGTGTTAGAGATCGCCAGCGGCACGGGGCAGCATGTTGTGCATTTCGCGAAGGCGCTCTCAGACCTCACTTGGCAGCCTTCCGATCCAGACGTGGAGCTTCGCGAGTCGATTGCTCTGCGTGTTGGAGAGGCACAGCTGGCAAACGTCAATCCGCCTCTTGACCTCGATGTGACCAGACTTCCCTGGCCATTGCTAACGGCGGATGCGGTGGCGTGCATTAACCTGATTCACGTTGCTCCGTGGTCCGCGACGCTAGCATTGTTCCAAGGCGCGAAGACGTTGCTTGCTACAGAGCATGTTCTGTTCTTGTACGGACCGTACCGCCGCTTTGGTCACCATACGTCGGAGAGTAACTCGCAGTTCGATCTTGATCTTCGTGCGCACAATCCCGAGTGGGGTCTTCGCGATTTGGAGGCTGTGTCAGACGTTGCTGCTGGTGCCGGATTCGTACTGGCCGAGACTGTCGAGATGCCGGCCAACAACTTCAGTTTGGTTTTCAAACGATGTGAAGGCTAACCCACCGACAATAGCGTATATGGCTGGAAGGCAAACTTTGCAATGAACGCCCCGCAACAAGGCAATTTAAGCAAGGCATATAGTTATAGGGAAGACAGCTCTGTACCAGCCTTTCCAGATGACCGTCCAATCATCATTTTTGACGGTCATTGTGTGCTCTGTTCGCGATTTGCCAGGTTTGTTCTCCGACATGATCGAGATGCAGTCTTCCGACTCATGGCGGCGCAAACTCCGATCGGCCAGGCTATCTATCGGCACCTTCATCTGGACCCAGTTGAATTCGAGACGAATGTTCTTTTAGAGAGCGGAAGAGCATGGTTCAAATCGGCAGGTACAATCCGGATGTTCGTGCACTTAGGTTTTCCATGGTCTCTTTGCGGCGTGTTGAGAGTAATACCAGGGCCATGGCTAGACCTGCTCTATGATCTGATCGCGCGCAATCGGCTCCGGTGGTTTGGCTCCCAGTCGATGTGCTTTCTGAAAGATTCGACCCACCCGGATCGGTTCATAGAATGAACGCCGAATTGCGCATATTGATTGTTGGGGGCTACGGTATTTTTGGCGGCCGCCTGGTTAAACTCCTTGAAGGCGATGCTCGCCTGACACTGCTGATTGCAGGACGCTCGCTAGCATCGGCCCGCACGTTCTGTGAGGTACGCCCGAAAGCCGCCGCGAGACTGGTTCCCACATTATTTGATCGCGCGAGTGACGACACAACGCAACTGGCGGCACTTAACGCGGCGGTGGTAGTCGATGCCAGCGGTCCATTTCAAGTGTACGGCAGCAATGGCTACCGGCTTATTGAGCAGTGCATCGCATGCAAAATCCATTACCTCGATCTGGCTGATGGGTCCGACTTTGTCGCCGGCGTCGCCAAATTCGATACCGCGGCCCGAGCGGCTGGTGTCTACATTTTATCGGGTGTATCAAGCTTTCCGGTGTTGACCGCGGCGGTTGTCCGTCGATTGTCGGCCGGAATCCAGACCATCCGATCCATCCGGGGCGGCATCGCCCCATCGCCATATGCAGGCGTTGGTCTCAATGTCATCCGCGCCATTGCCAGCTATTCCGGTCAGACAATCCCGCTGAAGCGAAACGGCCAAACTGCTAACGGCAGCCCATTCACAGAATCCATGTGGTTTGTGATAGCGGTGCCAGGACGAATCCCGCTAGAGGGCAAGCGGTTCTCGCTGGTCGATGTACCGGATCTTCGTACGCTGGCTCAGCTATGGCCACAGGCAGCAGATATCTGGATGGGCGCGGGTCCGGTTCCCGTACCATTGCACTGGGCGCTCACGGCTTTTGCGTGGCTTGTTCGTATTCGCGTCCTTCCAAATTTGTCATGGATGGCGGGCGCGATGCACTTCGTGACGAATCACGTGCGCTGGGGCGAGCATCGAGGGGGCATGTTTGTCGAAGTGGCAGGTCGGCGTGCCACTGGACAATCTGTTGTTCGAGAGTGGCACCTGTTAGCGGAGGGCGACGACGGGCCACTGATTCCATGCATGGCGGTGGAGGCAGTAATCAGAAAAGTGTTGGCCGGCGAACCGCCACGGGCAGGGGCACGAACAGCGGTTTCTGACGTTGATCTATCGAACTATGAAGCGCTGTTCGCGCACCGAACGATCTATACAGGGGTTCGTGAGCGCGTCCCCAAACCAACCACACCTTTATACGAGCGCATTCTCGGCCGCGCGTGGGCGCAGTTAGCGCCCGAAATCCGGCAACTGCATTCCGTGACTACTGCTTTGTCGTTTACGGGGCAATGCACGGTCGACCGCGGCCGGAATCCGCTAGCTTGGCTGATTGCAACGGTTATTGGGTTCCCCCAAGCGGGTGTAGATCAGAATATCACCGTGCAATTGGTCAAGGAGGGCGATGGAGAACGCTGGGTCAGATCAACTCGCGGAAGGACATTTTCCAGTGTCCAAATGCCCGGCCGCGGGCGCTCGGAGTGGCTCGTGCGTGAGAGCTTTGGTCCGGTCTCTGTCGATATGGCACTCGTTGTCGATGGGCAGACGCTGCACTACATAGTTCGAAGTTGGGCTGTATTCGGAATTGCGATGCCGCTCTTCTTTGGTCCGCAGTCCACGGCGATGGAGTCCCCTAAGGACGGCAAATTCAGCTTCGACGTCACAATCAGACATCCGTTGATGGGACTTATTGTTCGGTATCGCGGGCTACTGACGCCGTCACTGTAGTGTTGCTTTTGGTGAAAAACACGATCTTGAGAGATGGTGGCGAGAGTCGCGGATCCGGTAGCTCGCGCGTAACGCAATTGAGAAAACCGTCATGGACACCGCCAATAAGGATGTAACGACTGGAAGAGTCAAGCGCTCACAGCAATTCTTTAATAAGGGTGGTCTATTTTTTTACGACTTACTTCTGTATGGATTGATTTCCAAATATGCGTGGGGTAGTTCGATTCAGCGCCTAGACTCACACTATAAGCGATACGTGACACACAATCATCTCGAGGTCGGTGTTGGGACCGGATTTTTGTTGAACCGAGTTGTATTTGATTCCACTCATCCGAGACTTGCACTAAATGGACCTGAGTCCCGAATGCCTGGAGAAAACAAGGCGCAAAGTCACACGGTATGGGCCGGAAATCTACCTACAAAATCTGTTGGAACCAATTCAGTACAAGATTGATAAATTCGATTCCATTGGCATCAACTATGTCATGCATTGCGTGCCCGGCAGTTTTAGGGAAAAAGGCGTCGGGTTCGCTCACTTGCAACCGCTCTTAAGCGAAAACGGCGTACTGTTTGGAACCACCGTATTGTCAGAAGACGTCCAGAAAAACTTAGTGGCGAAACCCTTCATGTGGTTGATGAACGCTATCGGTGTTTTCAATAATCGCAATGACAATGCGCAAGATTTGAAAGAGTGTTTGGCAAAGAACTTTCAGGTGATCGAATTTGAGATTGTCGGAGTTACGGCGTTTTTTGCGGTAAGAAATGATGCGGTTCGGAATTGAACTCCAACAAGCGGTCAAGTGTGCATTCGACGGCTTTGGGTCGTGAGCAGACTATCAGCATTTCGGTCAGAAGGCGGACTTTGACTACTGCATCGACCGCTTTCGGTGGTTGGCTATCCTGCCCCAGCAACGAAGTGGAAACGGCAGATACGTTATAACTTCGTTTCAGTGATTATCTCAACACGCCATGCCTTTGGCGTCGCACCTTTCGGACCGACTACTGGCTCTCGAACGGGACGTAGCCAGGCCGGGCCTTGCATTTGGCCGGGATGCGCGCGGAAACCGCGGGACGCTTGTCGGAGAACGTGTCCAGGAAAATCGTGGTCGGCACATCGGCCGTCTTGTTGTTTACGCGGTGTTCGCCGTCCGACTGTAGTTCACCCTCGATGACATCGCTTTCGTTTGGGTACGGTCCGGCGACCCACTCATACAAGCCATAGCCGGCCTTGGTCTGCAGGACAAAGAAACCGCAGTCGTAATTTTTCCAGATCACGATGCCTTCGCCGGCATGCGCTACACCGCCGACTGCTGCCAGTATCAACAGCGACAGGAGCGAAAACCGCCGTGCAATCCCGGAGGTCATCCGGCAATGGCCTCGAAATCCTTCTTGCGTTTGCACTGACGCGGTATCTTTTTGTCCATCAATGATTTTGGCAGATCAAATGTTTCCGAGTAGACCATGGTCGGCTTGCCCTCGGTTTTGTTCTCGATCTTGCGGGTGCCGAACGCCGACAGTTTGCCTTCGAAGACATTGCCAACCATCGGACTCGGTCCGCCGAGAAACTCGAACAGGGAATACTGTTCTCCAATTTTCAGCACGAAAAAATAGCAGCTCGGATCGCGCCAGATCAATTCGCCGGACTGGACCGGCGGCTGATTGTCGTTTTGGGTCTGCGCGGCCAGCGGATTAACGACCAGCAGGCTTAACAGGAACGCGTTGATTATTGTTCTGCGCATGAAAAGTCCTTGAACGGGATCTATGATTGAAGAACGGCTGTCCGACGAAAAATGCCGGAGACTCCAGGCCGCTGAACCAGGCACGATGATAACTCTCCGGCGAAGAGCCCGGCAAACCATGTCTTCCCGCACGGCAACTGGCACATCAGTTCACCTCCAGAGCTTCGAATTCCTTCTTTTTCCGGCATTGCCGCGGAATCTTCTTTTCCATCTGCTTCTTGCTGTCGGTAAACGTTTCAGAATAGGCCATGGTCGGCTTGCCGGCTGTCACGTTCATGAGCTTGCGGCCGCCGAATCCGGTGAGCTTGCCTTCAAAAACGTTGCCAACAAGTGGACTGGGTCCGCCGAGAAATTCGTAGAGGCCAAAACCTTCGGGCGTTTTCAATACGAAGAAAAAGCAGCTGTCATCGCGCCAGATCAGTGTGCCCTGTGTGATGTCGTCTTCGGCACTGGCCGGCAGGACGCACAGGCCTGCAATGGCAAATGCCGCGAATACAATGAATCGAGCACACATGGCAACCCTTTCCTGTTGACGGCAAATGAGCCCGCCGCAGCAAACTCGGAGGGGCGGGCTGGCGCGGCGGAATTGGAGCGGACAGGCAAACGCGGTAAACTCGTTGGCGAAGAATAGCAAACATGCCGTCTGGCGTGTCCGCGGAGTGCATCAAAATGAATCCCATCGACCTGCGTAGCGATACCGTGACCAAACCCAGCGGCGCCATGCGCGCCGCCATGCTGGCCGCCGAAGTGGGTGATGACGTCTATGGGGAGGATCCGACTGTCAATCGGCTGGAAGCGCTGGCCGCCGCGAGGCTCGGCAAGGAAGCCGCGCTGTTCGTCTGCAGCGGCACGCAGAGCAACCTGCTGGCCTTGCTGTCGCATTGCGAACGCGGGGACGAATATATCGTCGGTCAGCAAGGCCATACCTACAAATACGAGGGCGGTGGCGCCGCCGTGCTGGGGAGCATCCAGCCCCAACCGCTGGACTACGAGCCGGACGGTTCGCTCGATCTCGGTCGGGTCGAAGCCGCCATCAAGCCGGATGATTCGCATTTCGCGAAAACGCGGCTGCTGTGCCTGGAAAACACCCAGGGTGGAAAAGTATTGCCACTCGATTATCTAAGGAAGGCGCATGAATTCACGCGCGCACGCGGGCTCGGACTGCATCTGGACGGCGCGCGCGTGTTCAACGCGGCCGTGCACCTCGGGGTTCCGGTGACCGATATCAGCCGCCATTTCGATTCGGTTTCCGTCTGCCTTTCCAAAGGGCTCGGCGCGCCGGTCGGCTCGGTCTTGTGCGGATCAAGGGAACTCATTGCGAAGGCACGACGCTGGCGCAAAGTCGTCGGTGGCGGCATGCGCCAGGCCGGTGTGCTGGCGGCAGCCGGCATCTTCGCGCTGGAAAATAACATCGAGCGTCTTGCGCGCGATCATGAGAATGCACGTGTACTTGCGCAGGCACTTGCTGCCATCGAAGGCATTACGGTTGCACAGGGCGGCGCACAGACCAACATGGTGTTCATCAATGTCGAGCCGCAGCGCGCGCTGCGCATGCGCGAGTATCTGAAGAACCAAGGCATGCTGATCAGCGGCCAGGGCAGCATCCGCCTCGTCACGCACCTCGATGTAGAACGTGCCGACATCGACCGCTTTGCGGTTGCGGTCCGCGAGTTTTTCACGGCCGCCGCGAAGGCGGCGTGAGAAAAACCGTAAAAGGCCGTGACGGTCGTGACGACGCAACACCGGGTTTCAATCGGCAGCTGCACTAGCCACTAACAACTAGCCACTAGCAACCAGCTCATGAGTAGCCAGAGCGACACCCGCAACATGGCGGTGTTCTGCGATTTCGAAAACCTTGCGCTCGGCGTGCGTGAGGCAAAATACGACCGCTTCGACATGAAAAAGGTGCTGGAGCGTCTGCTGGTCAAAGGCAGCATCGTGGTCAAAAAAGCCTATTGCGATTGGGACCGCTACAAGGAATTCAAACCGCCGATGCATGAAGCGGCGTTCGAAATGATCGAAATTCCGCATATCCGCCAATCTGGCAAGAATTCGGCCGATATCCGTATGGTCGTGGATGCGCTGGACCTCTGCTACACCAAATCGCATGTCGATACGTTCGTGATCCTGAG
The DNA here is from genome assembly GCA_045810225.1 of Burkholderiales bacterium. Lineage (GTDB taxonomy): Bacteria > Pseudomonadota > Gammaproteobacteria > Burkholderiales > JACQAP01 > JACQAP01. The sequence goes on along the minus strand of JBJMWI010000064.1, from coordinate 31,979 downwards.
CGGAGACTCGGATTTCTCGCCCCTGGTCTCCAAGCTGCGCGAGAATAACAAGGAGGTCATCGGGGTCGGCGTCAAACACTCGACTTCCGATCTGCTGATCTCGAATTGCGACGAGTTTATTTTTTATGACGACCTCGTCCGCAAGGAAACCGCGAAACGCCAGCCGCGCAAGCGTGCAACCGCCAAGCCAGCCTCCGGCACGAAGATGCCGCCCCCGGAAGCCCCGGATGATTCCCCCCTGGACGACAAGACGCAGAAGGCCATGGACCTGCTGATGAATACCTTCGATGCCTTGACCGGGGAGCGTGGAGGCGACGACAAGATCTGGGGATCGATGATCAAGCAGGCCATGAAGCGCCGCAACCCGGGCTTTAACGAGGCGTATCACGGTTTCAAAAGCTTCAACAGCCTGCTTGAGGAAGCAGCTATTCGCGGCTTGCTCAGGCTCGAGCACGATGAGAAATCGGGCGGCTACATCGTCCGGGCCGCGGAACCGGCCGAGGTCTGATGCTGCATTGAGCACGGACTGGCCTGCGCATGCCAAGTTGTGGCCGTGACAGTGACCCGATGTGGCGCAACCATCCGGAGCAACTAGCGGTCGTAATCGAGCACGCCGCTTTAAGAGCGTGCCCGTAATTGCCTTGCCGGTGCCGAATCAAGTCGACATAACCAAAGCTGCTCCGCTCGTGCGCCAAATAGGCGGCACATCGGTCTGCAGTTTCCCGCCGATAGAAAGCCGCGCGGCGCGCGTGCTGGTTCTTGGCAGCATGCCAGGAGCAGCTTCGTTACGCGCAGGTCAGTATTACGCGTATCCCCACAATGCATTCTGGCGAATCATGGGAGTGCTGTTCGGCACAGGACCCGAGATGGCCTACGAAAAGCGCGTTATGACTCTGCGCCGGGCCGGGCTAGCATTGTGGGATGTCCTGGCGTCGTGCGCGCGCGAAGGCAGCCTGGACTCGAACATCGATGAAGGCTCAATCGTGCCGAACGACTTCCGCACGTTTTTTGATGCGCATCCCCGGGTACGGCACGTGTTTTTCAATGGCGCAAAGGCCGAATCAACTTTTAATCGCTATGTGCGGCCGGAACTGCGCGAGGGTGACCTGCGCTTTACGCGCCTGCCATCGACCAGCCCCGCACACGCGTCGTTGTCGCTGGCGCACAAGCTCCGCGCTTGGCGCGCAGTGGCGCGTGCGCTGGAAAAAAATAGCGCCTGACGGTCGCATGTGCTATTTTGGTTTTGCTCCTTAGTCCTCAGCAGCAGCGGCTGACTTTGCTCCACTTCTCGTCCTGGCGCTGCGCAAAAAACTGGCGCCGGGTCAGACACTGCTGGCCGGCGTGTGCGATCTCGTGATGTGCCACATAGCGCTCATAGGCATCATCTCCGCTGACTTCGCGCAAGTACTGCCACAGGCGCCTGACACGAAACTTGAGTCGCTCGAGCATGATGACCTCAGTGTGCGGATGTCAGCATGCGGGGATCGAGCTGCGTCCTGATGTATCGCGCCTCGGACAGGGGCAACACGGCTTTGCCGGAACGCATGCGAACGGACATGCGAATCATGTCCAAAATAACAACCCACAACACGATGGCGAAAAACAGTGCCAGCGCGGCATCGATCTGCTGGCCGATGATCAGTTGCGGTGCCACGGCCGCGCGCTCCGGCGGCAACGTGCCGGCAGCCAATTTCTCGGCCATGCTGGCGGCGCCTGACAGAAAGCCGATGGCCGGGTTAGGGCTGAACACTTTTTCAACTGCCGCCGTCGTGCAAACCACGGCCAGCCAGGTGAGTGGCAGACCGGTCACCCAGGCGAAGCGTGCTTTCCCCATCTTGATCAGGATGCCGGTTGCTACGGAAAGCGCGATGCCCGCGAGCAATTGATTGGAGATGCCGAACAGAGGCCACAGGATATTGACGCCGCCGAGCGGATCCTTGACGCCTTGCCAGAGGAAGTAACCCCAGGCCGCGACGAACAACAAACTCGCCACAACCGTTGCCGGATAAGACGACACATTGCCAATGGGTTTCCAGACATGCCGCAACATGTCCTGCAGCATGAAGCGTCCAACGCGCGTACCCGCGTCCAGCGTGGTCAGAATGAACAGCACTTCGAACATGATCGCGAAGTGATACCACATCGACAGCAAGGTATTGCCAAATGTGTTGCTGAAAATCGTCGCCATGCCGACCGCCAATGACGGCGCCCCGCCGGTACGCGCGAACAGAGTCTTTTCGCCGACCTCGCGCGCCAGCATATTCATCTGGTCCACGGTAACCGGAAAGCCCCATGAGGAAATGGTGGCAACGGCGGCGGCTGCTTCCTTGCCGACCACGCCGGCCGGGCTGTTGATCGCGAAGAACACGCCGGGATCGAGCACACAGGCTGCAATCACGGCCATGATGCCGACGAACGATTCCAGCGCCATAGACCCATAGCCGATCATGCGGATGTCGCGCTCATTGGGCAGCAGCTTTGGCGTGGTGCCAGAAGACACCAGGGAATGGAAACCCGATACCGCGCCACAGGCGATGGTGATGAACACGAACGGAAACAACGTGCCCTTGAAGATCGGACCGGTACCATCGATGAACTGAGTCAATGCCGGCATTTTCATTTCCGGCGCAAGGATCAGGATGGAGGCGGCGAGCAGGAACACCACGCCGAGTTTCAGGAAGGTCGACAGGTAATCGCGCGGCGCCAGCAACAACCACACCGGCAGCGTCGCGGCTGCAAACCCGTAGATCATGACGAACCACGCCACCGATTCGCCGCTCCAGTCAAATGCACTGCGAATGGCGTCGTTGTGATCGACCCAGCCACCGCCGACAACGCAGACCAGCAGCAGTGCAATGCCGATCAGAGAACCTTCCAGCACGCGGCCGGGCCGAATGCCGCGCATGTAGATGCCAATCAGCATGGCCACCGGTATGGTGCCAAGCACCGTGGCAGTCGCCCATGGGCTGTGCTTCATGGCGTTGACGATCACCAGGCCAAGCACCGCAATCAAAATCAGCATGATCAGCATGGTGCCGACCATGGCTGCCCAGCCGCCCACCGGCCCAAGTTCATCACGCGCCATTTGCCCCAGGCTGCGGCCGTCGCGGCGAGTCGAGCAAAACATGATCACCATGTCCTGCACGCAGCCGCCCAACACGGCCCCCGCAAGAATCCACAGCGTCCCGGGCAGATAACCGAATTGCATGGCGAGCGTGGGGCCGATCAGCGGACCTGGGCCGGCGATTGCGGCGAAGTGATGGCCGAACGTGACCCACTTGTTGGTCGGCATGAAGTCGCGGCCGTTGTTGAATCGTTCAGCCGGCGTGGCGCGCGTATCATCCAGCACCAGCACTTTTGCGCAAATCCAGGCGCTGTAAAAGCGGTACGCGACCAGGTACGTGCATATCGCCGCCGCGACGAACCAGATGGCGTTGATGGATTCGCCGCGATGCAGGGCGATGCCACCGATCGCGGCGGCACCTACGATGGCGATGGCAAGCCACATGAGCTTGCCGAGAATGGTCTTGGGCATGGTTCCTCCGGATATTTCCTGCGCTCTGTCTACCGCAACCGCAGTCCCGCTGCGCTGTCGCATGGCGCAGGATCGGCGGCAATAATAGCAGCAAGACCATAGGCGAACACCGTGCGGCGCGGCAGTGAGCCAGCCCCGTCACACGGGCGGAACGCAAGGGCGCAATGGTACAATTCGCGGCTTTCGAAGCACCCATTCCACTCCCATTCGAATCGCATGTTTTCAGCCAGCCAGACCATTCAGGAATTTGACGCCGAACTTTGGCAAGCCCTGCAATCGGAGTACCAGCGTCAGGAAGATCACATCGAGTTGATCGCCTCGGAAAATTACACCAGCCCGCGTGTGCTGCAGGCCCAAGGGTCGGTGCTGACCAACAAGTACGCCGAAGGCTATCCGGGCAAGCGCTATTACGGCGGCTGTGAATTCGTCGATATCGCGGAGCAGCTGGCGATCGATCGTGCCAAAACATTGTTCCATGCGGATTTCGCAAATGTGCAGCCGCATTCAGGCTCACAGGCCAACCAGGCAGTCTATGCAGCCGCTCTGAAGCCTGGAGAGACTATCCTGGGTCTAGCACTTGCATCCGGCGGCCATCTTACGCATGGTTCGCCAGTGAACCTGTCCGGCAAGCTTTACAACGCCGTTGCGTATGGACTCAATGAAAAAGAAGAGATCGACTACGACCAGGTCCACAGCTTGGCCAGGCAGCACAAGCCGAAGATGATCGTGGCCGGCGCCTCGGCGTACGCGCTGACCTACGATTGGAAACGTTTCCGCGAAATTGCGGATGCGGTCAGCGCGTATTTGTTTGTCGACATGGCGCATTACGCCGGTCTGATTGCGGCCGGCATCTATCCCAGCCCGGTCGGCATTGCGGATTTCGTGACGACGACCACGCACAAGACCCTGCGAGGACCGCGCGGCGGCATTATCCTGGCGAAGGCACAGCACGAAAAAATCATCAATTCGGCAATTTTCCCGGGCATCCAGGGCGGACCGTTAATGCACGTCATTGCGGCCAAGGCTGTGGCTCTGAAGGAAGCCATGGAACCCGCGTTTCGCGCTTACCAGACGCAGGTGATATCGGGCGCGCGCATGATGGCGAAGACCTTGCAGCAGCGTGGACTGCGAATCGTGTCTGGCCGCACTGATTGCCACATGTTCCTGCTGGACTTGCGCGCGCGAAAAATAACCGGGAAGGATGCAGAAGCGGCTCTTGGCCGCGCGCACATCACGGTCAACAAAAATGCCATTCCGAACGATCCGGAAAAGCCTTTCGTTACGAGCGGCATCCGCATCGGCTCGCCAGCCATGACCACGCGCGGCTTCACGGACGCAGAGGCCGCGAAACTCGCCAATCTGATCGCCGACGTACTCGAAGCGCCGAACGATGAGGCCGTTATCGGCCGCGTACGCAACGCAGTGATGCAGTTGTGCAAGCAGTTTCCGGTCTACGGGAAATGAACCGGACCGTCCAGCAACCCAACAATTGCATCATTAGTTACCAGCTCCTGCGTTCATGAAATGTCCCTTCTGCAAGCATCCCGATACGCAGGTCGTTGATTCGCGCGTTAATGATGAAGGGGACAGTATCCGCCGCCGTCGGCGCTGCCTGTCGTGCGACAAGCGATTCACGACCTATGAGCACGCGGAATTGCGTTTGCCGCAAATCGTGAAGTCGAACGGCTTTCGGGAGCTGTTCGACGAAGCAAAGTTGCGCGTGGGTTTTAATCGGGCGTTACACAAGCGGCCGGTGTCAGCAGATCTGCTGGATGATGCCATTGAACGCGTCAAGCAAAAATTACTGTCGCTTGGCGAGCGGGAAGTGGATTCGCGGCGGCTGGGCGAAATGGTGATGCGCGAACTGTATAAGCTCGACAAGGTAGCGTACATCCGCTTTGCGTCGGTCTACCGCGATTTTCAGGACGCAGAAGACTTTCGCAACGCGGTGAAGGAAGTACAGAAACCCGCTTCCCGCCGCAAGACCAAGTAATGCCGTTCAGCGTGCAGGATTTTGAATGGATGGCGCGCGCGCTGCGGTTGGCAGAACGCGGGTTATATACGACCACGCCAAATCCACGCGTGGGATGTGTGCTGGTCAAAGCAGCCCGTGTAGTCGGCGAAGGCTGGCATGAGCGCGCGGGGGAATCGCATGCGGAAATTGCTGCGCTTCAAGCGGCAGGCCGCAAGGCTGAAGGCGCGACCGTGTACGTAACCCTCGAACCTTGCAACCACCAGGGGCGAACCCCGCCATGCGTCGACGCCCTGATTGCCGCGAAAGTCAAGCGCGTGGTTGCCGCGATGCAGGATCCGAATCCGCAGGTCGCAGGTGGTGGTATTGCGAAACTGCGTGAAGCTGGCATCGTGGCCGAAACGGGCGTCCTTGAAGATGAAGCGCGCGAACTTAACATCGGTTTCGTGTCCCGCATGACGCGCGCCAGGCCATGGTTGCGCATCAAGATAGCAGCCAGCCTGGATGGCAAGACTGCGCTAAAAAATGGCGTCAGCCAATGGATTACCGGCCCTGACGCGCGCCGCGATGCGCACCACTGGCGCGCTCGCTCGTGCGCGGTCATGACCGGCATCGGGACGCTTAGGGATGATGATCCGCGTCTGACCGTGCGCGATGTTCCGAGTGGACGCCAGCCGTTGCGCGTCGTGGTCGACAGCCGGCTACGTATCGCCCCCAATGCCAACGTACTGGACGGGGGCCCGGTGTTGGTCGCAACGGCAACGCATGACGCAGTCAAGGCTGAAGCGTTGGCGGCGAAAGGCGCCGAACTGGTCCAATTGCCGAATCCCGAAGGCAAGGTTGATTTGCAGCAACTTCTACGTCATCTGGCCAAGCTCGGCATGAACGAAGTACTGGTCGAGGCCGGGATGAATCTTGACTCCGCGCTGCTGCGTGCCGGGGTCGTGGACGAGCTGTTGATCTATATGGCGCCGCACATGCTTGGACATGCGGCGCGTGGCATGCTGGATCTGGGAGAACTGGAAAAAATGAATCAGCGCCTGGACCTGATGGTGCGGGATACACGTTCCTTCGGCCCCGACGTGCGCATACTGGCGCGCATCAAGACATAAATGTTTACCGGCATTATTCAAGCGGTCGGCCGTATTACGAACGTCAAAACAATCGGCGGGACGGCCGCGGTGACCATCGAGTCACCGGAGTTTGACCTCAGCGATGTGGCGATCGGCGACAGCATCGCTTGCAACGGCGTGTGTCTTACGGTCACGGCCCTCGTGCCGGACGGATTTTCGGTCGATGTTTCGCGCGAGACAATGAAGGTCACGGCAGGGTTCGTTACGGGCGCAGTCATCAATCTGGAAAAATCGTTGCGTCTGAGCGATCGGCTCGATGGGCATCTCGTCAGCGGTCACGTGGATGGCAGTGGCGAGATCATGACGATTGAGCCGGTCGATGCCAATCATGAAATCACCATTCGTTTTCCGGTGGATCTTGGACGCTACATCGCCCGCAAGGGATCGATTACTGTGAACGGGGTCAGCTTGACCGTCAATGCCGTAACGATGGAGACTTTTTCGGCAAATCTGATCCCGCATACGTTGACGATGACGAATTTCAACGCTCTGAAGGTTGGCGACCGGGTTAATCTTGAGATCGATTTGCTGGCGCGTTACATCGAACGACTGTTGCAGGATTCAAGAAATTCCGGTGTGTAGCTTCGCAGTTTGCCGCGGAACTCTTGCGGAATTTTTTGACGGCCACCCCACAACTGTCGCAAGGCTCGCCTATACTGTTACGGGCTTCTGCTGGGCTAGGCCTGAAGCGCAATTTGTAGGCTAGGGGATAAAGTTCCAAGTGTTGCTTGTTCAGCCAAGGGGATGACATGAACCTCGTAATCACGATTCAAGAACGGGACGCGATAGCACAGGCCATGCAACGTGTCGTTGACTTGTCATTGCACGCCACGTCCAACGCAAAAGCAATGGCAGATGCAATGCTCGTTGACAAGTTCACCAAAGCGCTGGCCTCTGCCACAGGCATCGAGGTCAGAGAGAACATCGAGAGACGCGTAAACCCCAGTTTCCTCAAATAGCACAGCTACTTTTTAGCTTTTCCAGAGATCGATTGCGTTAATCAGCCGATCCAGCCGGCGTGACGGACTGGGCATGCGGCCGGTCGGCAAGCTCGTACTCCAGCAAGCTCGTAACGATTTCGATTACGCCATCCCCGTGGGTTGCATGCGTGACCCGATCTGCCGCGTCCTTCAATGTTGCGACCGCATTGGCGGTTGCGACTGAGTAACCCGCCAGTTCGAACAACGAGTGATCGTTTTCACCATCGCCAACGGCAACGACTTCGCGGGGTGAAATTCCCAACTCGGCCAGCGCGGACTTCAGGCCGCTCGCTTTGTTGCAGCCGGGAGGCAGAACCATAACCGCCCCTTTGTTGAAAATGACTTGCTGCTCCAGCCCGAGGCTCGCAATGCATTCGAGTACCAACGTCTCGTACGGACGCACGGTCGCGAGGATGACATGGCCGATTGCAAGCGGGATGCCGCTGCCTTTTAGTGCGTCTAGCAGTGCAGCGGGTGGTGGATCGTGCAGCATCGCGCGTTGTCCGGTTTCCGGCCGGTAGAGCAGTGCGCCGTTTTCGGCCACGACACGATCGAAAACAACAATGCCTGGAAAAAGCGCGAGTAGTTCGTCCAGCTCACGGCCTGTTACCAGCACCAGCTTGCGACCTGACGCCTTCAGCTTACGCAGTGCTTCCAGAACGCGGGACGGTACGACGCCATCGTGCGCAATGGTGCCGTCATAGTCCAGCGCTATAGCAGAGTAGCCCATGGAACGGTTTTCCTTTGCTGAGGTCATTAACTGAACACCAACGGCCATCACCCCGTGAAACACAAAAAAGACGCAAAGCGCGCATCCATCGGCATCGATATCGGCGGGACGAAAAGCCTTTATGCCCTGTTCGATAACAACTTTGAAGTGTTGGCAGAGGAAAAGTTGCCGACGCATCCGGACAAGGGAGGTGTCAAGGCCTTCACTGCGACATTGGGAAATACAGTTCGGAAGCTGGTGCATGTGGCCGACAAACGCGGTCTCAAAGTGAAGTATCTTGGTGTCGGTTGCGCCGGCGACATCGATTTGACACAAGGGGTCATCCGCTCGTCGCCGAATCTGAGTTTTCTGGATAGCTATCCGATGCGCGACAAGCTTCAGCGTTTCACCGGGGCTCGCATCTTCGTGGGGCATGACGTACAGGCCGCAGTCTATGGAGAACTCGTGCGCGGCGTAGCGCGCAAGGCACGGCATGTCATCGGCGTGTGGATCGGCACCGGCGTAGGAGGGGCGCTGGTGCTCGATCGCAAGCTATTCCTCGGCGTCAGTGGTCGTGCTGGTGACCTGGGCAATTATCTGTTGCACGCAGTGGATGTTTCGCAAGAGCTCCCGCGCAAGGAAGTCCTCGACAATGTCGCGAGCCGCACGGCCATTGCGGGCGATGCGGCCGCACTTGCGGCAAGCCATCGCGCTCCGCGTTTGCAACGCACTGCTGGCACAGAAGTACGCAACATGGGGGCGAATGTGCTCGCAGATTCAATTCGCCAGGGTGACAAGGCAGTCGAGAAGCTGTTGCGCAGCCGCGCTAGCGTCATCGGCGTAGCCTTGTCCAATCTGGTCGATTTTCTAAATCCCGACATGATCGTGCTGGGCGGGGGCCTGGTGGAGGCGATGCCCGGTCTTCTGCGTCGCCAGATCCAGAAAGCGATCGACGCACATTCCGCGCCGAATTCGGCGAAGGCGGTGAGGATACGGATTGCCAAGCTTCTTCCACACGCCGGCACGGTTGGCGCTGCGTGCCTTGCAAGAGACATGTTCTCTGACGACCCGCCAATTGACCTTTCGTAACTGATGCGGCGCTATGGCGGTAACCGCCATGGCATGGACTGCTGCACACGGAAAGCGTGACCCACCTTTAAGCAATGCAGTCCCGCTGAGGGCAGCGCCGCCCCGCATCGCCGCCATTACGGCGGCTGAACCGAAGTCGATCGTCTAGGCATGGCGTTGATGGCACAATGCACGCTTTCCACCGCGTCAGCCGATCACACTCTTGTGTTCTGCTCGAGCGCACATTAGACCGGCACTTAAGCACATGGATAGCCCGATCGACACCATGGCCACGATCAGTTCTACAGCGGAGATCATCGCCGAATTGCGTGCCGGCAAGATGGTCATCCTGGTGGATGAGGAAGATCGCGAAAACGAAGGCGATCTGCTCATGGCCGCGGAATTTGTAACCCCGGAAGCCATCAATTTCATGGCCAAGCACGGGCGCGGGTTGATTTGCCTGACGTTGACCGAAGAACGCTGCCGGCAGTTGGATCTGCCGCTGATGGTGGGCGACAACCGGTCGCGCATGGGCACTAACTTCACGGTGTCAATTGAGGCGGCAAGTGGCGTGACGACCGGTATTTCGACCGCGGATCGCGCGCGCACGGTGCGCGCGGCCGTCAAAAAAGATGCAAAGCCAGAAGACATCGTGCAGCCGGGACATATATTTCCGCTCATGGCGCAGAAGGGCGGCGTGTTGGTGCGCGCAGGCCATACCGAAGCGGGATGCGATCTGGCGCAACTCGCGGGACTGGTCCCGGCCGCGGTAATCTGTGAAGTCCTCAAGGACGATGGCGAGATGGCCCGCTTGCCGGACCTGATCGCGTTCGCCACAAACCATCAGATCAAGATCGGCACGATCGCCGAGTTGATCCATTACCGCAGCCGTACCGAATCGCTGGTCGAACGCGTGGCCGAGCGGCCAATTCAGACGATCTATGGGCCGTTCAAGCTGGTGGCATATCGCGACAAAAGTTCACGCGATACCCATATCGCGCTGGTCAGGGGGAACGTTGTCGCGGGTCAGGAGATTCTGGTAAGGGTGCATGAACCTTTTTCAGTCGCTGATTTTCTGGATGCTGCGAGCCATAGCCATTCATGGAACCTGAATGATGCGCTACGTGTGATCGCCGCCGCGCCGAGTGGTTTGATGGTGTTGCTGCATCGGACCGAGTCGGGCGCAGAATTGCTGGAGCGCTTGTCCGAAGACCAGCACGTGCAGCCCAAAATGGATTTGCGCACCTACGGCATCGGCGCGCAGATCCTTCGCGATCTCGGTGTGACCAGGATGAAAGTAATGGGTGCGCCCAGAAAAATGCCCAGCATGGCGGGTTTTGACCTCGAGATCACGGGATATCTCCAGCCGCAAGCCGCAGCGAAACGCGGCCAGACTCAATAGTCCGGGAAACATCAGGTACGCACATGGCAAATGAACAGGACATTTTCGAATACCCATCCGACTTGAACGGCGCCGGCCTGCGCATTGGCATCGTGGTGGGCCGCTTCAATCAGGACATTGGCGACGGTCTTTTGTCGGCTTGCACTGCGGAACTCGGCAAGCTTGGCGTGACCAACGCCGATATCCAGGTCGTGACGGTACCGGGGGCACTGGAAATTCCGCTTGCGTTGCAGAAACTCGCGAACACCGGACGGTTCGACGGGTTGGTCGCGCTCGGCGCGGTCATTCGCGGCGAGACGTATCACTTTGAGATCGTCGCTGACCAATCCGCAAATGGTGTCATGACTGTGCAGCTTGATACCGGCCTGCCGATTGCGAACGGTATCCTGACCACGGACGATGACGATCAGGCTGAAGCGCGCATGCACAAAAAGGGTATGGAATGCGCGCGCGTCGTGGTTGAAATGGTCAATCTGCTGCAGGAAATAGATGAAGAACAGTAGGCGGCGCGCCAGGGAATTCGCGCTACAGGCAATCTACCAGTGGTTGTTGAATGAATCAGCCGCGGACAACCTGCTTGCGCAGTTGCAAGAGCAAAAGGAATTTCCTAAAGCGGATCGAGCACTGGCCGAGACGCTCGTGCGCGGGGTGATCGAAAATGCGGATTCACTCCGGGAACTTATTGTGCCGTACCTGGACCGCGACATGAAAGGTCTGTCGCCGGTAGAACACGCGCTGCTGCTCCTGTCAGCATTTGAGCTTCGCGCCCAAATGCAGACGCCCTACAAAGTCATAATCAATGAAGCAGTCGAGCTGGCGAAAAGCTTCGGCGGAACAGACGGACACAAGTACGTGAATGGCGTGCTCGACAAGCTCGCGGCCGCGTTACGGCCGAACGAAAGCAGCATACGCAGGGTTAGCCAGGGGAGATAGGAAATGGCAGAGGCAGCGGCACCCAAAAAATTGACGATTTTCGATCTGCAGGCAAAGGTCGATCGCGGGGAAAAAATCTTTCAGGTCACGGCAGTGGATTATCCGACCGCGCAACTGGTGGACCGGTCCGGCGTGGATTGCATCCTGATCGGTGACTCGCTGGGCATGACAGCGCTGGGCTATTCCGGCACGGTGCCGGTAACCATGGATGAAATGATTCACCATGCCAAGGCCATCTCGCGTGCCGCCAAGCGTGCACTGCTGGTCGGCGATCTGCCACTCGGGGCCTATCACGCGTCTACTTCAGATGCGATCAACAGTGCCATGCGCATGCTCAAGGAGGGCGGCACCGATGTCGTCAAACTGGAGGGCGGCGAAGATTTTGCACCGGTAGCGCAAGCGGTGGTCAGGGCCGGCGTGCCAGTCATGGCGCATATCGGTCTTACGCCGCAGCTGGTGTCCAAACTTGGGGGATTCAAAGTTCAGGGCAAGAGTGCGGAAACCGGTGTGCAATTGCTCAGAGACGCCCAGGCGATGGAGCAAGCGGGCTGTTTTGCGATCGTGCTAGAGGCGATTCCGGATCGGGTCGCACAGGTCATCACGGAAAAATTGACCATACCGACCATTGGTATTGGCGCAGGCCCGCACTGCGACGGACAGAATCTTGTGTTGCATGACATGGTCGGTCTGTTCGACCGGTTTACGCCCAAATTCGTCAAGCGTTACGCAAACTGCTGGGAGGTCATCCAGAAGGCGCTCGCGGATTTTCAGCAAGATGTGCACAAGGGGCAATTCCCGCTGGCAGAGCATAGCTTCACCATGAAGGAAGACGAGTACCAGGCCTTTCTGAAAAAACTCGACGCCGGCTGATTGGCGCACCTGGCTTCGATGCCTACTGATTGCAGATGACCAGGCCAGCCGCCAGCCGCCCAGCGTTGTCGGAATTCGATTTGATCTCGCGCTATTTCGTGCGCGCCCCGCGCCACACCGTACTGGGCATTGGTGATGATGCGGCGTTACTCGCAGTAACCGCGGGCAGCGAAATAGCCGCATCGACTGACATGCTAGTCGAAGGCGTGCACTTTTTTGCTGACGCGGATCCACAAGCGATAGGTCACAAGGCGCTGGCGGTAAATTTGTCGGATCTTGCGGCCATGGCGGCGACGCCCAGATGGGCAATGTTGGCGCTTGCCATTCCAGAAGCGGACCCGAACTGGCTGGAGGCATTCTCGCGCGGCTTCTTTGCGCTTGCGGACAAGCATGGCGTTGATCTTGTTGGCGGCGATACAACGCGCGGGCCGCGCAACATCTGTGTGCAAATCATGGGGGAAGTCGCGAGCGGCAAAGCCTTGCGTCGCGACACGGCGAAAATCGGTGACGACATCTGGGTGTCCGGCGAACTTGGAGCCGCCGCGGCTGCGGTTGCACACCGCCGTGGTGAACTGCAACTGCCGCCTGCCGTATTAGAGCAATGCCGAATGCGGCTGGACTGGCCGACGCCGCGTGTGGCACTGGGACTGGAACTCGCTGCCATGGCTAACAGCGCAATCGATATTTCGGATGGATTGCTGGGCGACCTTGCGCACATCTGCGAGCGCTCCGGTGTAGGTGCCGAGATTGACTCTGCCGCCGTGCCGTGTGCTGCAGTTCTTCAGCCGCTGCGCCATCAAACACCGGTCAGCCGGGCCGTCCTTGCGGGCGGCGATGACTACGAATTGTGCTTTACCGCTGAGCCATTGCGTGCCGCCGAAATAGCAGGGTTGTCGGCAATCCTGGAAATCCGGCTGACACGCGTCGGCAGGATCGTGGAGGGCGATACGGTCAGCGTGCTCGATGCATCGGGCCGCCCGCAGTTCGTAGAGGACCATGGATTTGACCACTTTGGCTGAATCCACGGCACGCCCCACACTGCGTTTCGTCTATTCGCACCCGGCGCATTTCATCTCCTTTGGCTTTGGTCTAGGAGTCATTCCGGTTGCGCCTGGCACCTTCGGCACCTTGCTGGCGCTGCCAATGCACTTCTGGCTGGTTTCCCGAATCGGTGAGCCGGCATTGGCGCTGCTGATTCCGTTGCTGTTTGCGCTCGGCGCCTGGGCATGCCAGGTCACTGGCAAGGCGCTGCGCGTGCACGATCACGGCGGCATGGTTTGGGATGAGACCGTTGCCTTCTTGATCGTATTGTTTTTCACGCCGCCTTCGCCAGTCTGGCAGGCATTCGCGTTTCTGGCTTTCCGGCTGTTCGATATCCTCAAACCCGCGCCAATCCGGTATGTTGATCGAACCATTCGCAATGGATTCGGCGTCATGTTCGATGACCTGCTGGCCGCGTTCTATACGCTATTGTGTCTGGCGGGGTGGAAACTGTTGTTTGGCTGAAACTGATTGTTCAGATAACTCATGGATGCGGAAATTTACCAGTTGGCGGCACGGGTCGGCGCGGCGTTGAAAGCGCGCAAGCTGATGATGTCCACGGCGGAATCTTGCACAGGCGGATGGATCGGTCAGGCCATCACGATGGTGCCAGGGAGTTCCAGCTGGTTTGATCGTGGCTTTATCACGTATACGAATGAAGCCAAGCAAGACATGCTCGGCGTGCGTGCCGAAACATTACGAGCGTTCGGCGCCGTATCCGAGCAAACCGTGCGCGAAATGGTTACGGGCGCGCTCGGTAAAAGCCGCGCACAGGTCGCAGTGGCCGTAAGCGGCATTGCGGGTCCGGACGGTGGCTCCATCAGCAAGCCGGTCGGCACCGTGATGCTGGCGTGGGGACAGAAGGGCAGTGAGCCTCATGCGCGGCCGATGCATTTTGCAGGCGACCGCGATACCGTGCGCCGCCAGAGCGTCATCGCAGCCCTTCAGGGAATACTCTCGCTGCTCCAGTCGCAGTCCTGAAATCCGCTGCATTTTTAGCGTTCCATATACGGATCAGCACGTTGCATGTGCGTCATGCAAAGGATTTGCATAGCTGTATATAATTACAGTATCATAATTTCACGGACGCAAAGTGCATGCGAGTGCAAATGTTCAGCGAACCCGGACGCGTCAACGCTTCAGCCGATGGTAGAGAGGTGATTTCATGACGACGATGCAATGCAGCTTTAATGCAATAATTCTATGTTGACCACCGAGGAAACGTGCATGGATGAAAATCGAAGCAAAGCGCTCGCCGCAGCCCTTTCCCAGATCGAAAAACAATTCGGCAAGGGTTCCATCATGCGTCTTGGCGAGAAGGATATCGCCAAGGATGTTGAGGTCGTTTCGACAGGCTCGCTTGGCCTCGACCTGGCACTCGGCATCGGCGGCCTTCCGCGTGGACGCATCGTCGAAATCTACGGGCCGGAATCTTCAGGCAAAACCACGCTGACATTATCGGTCATTGCGCAGATGCAGAAACTCGGCGGCACGGCGGCCTTCATTGACGCCGAGCATGCGCTCGATCCCCAGTATGCGCAAAAGCTTGGATGCAATGTTTCGGAACTTCTGATTTCGCAGCCTGACAACGGCGAACAGGCCCTGGAGATCGCCGATATGTTGGTGCGCTCTGGGTCGGTGGATGTCGTCGTTGTCGACTCGGTCGCTGCCTTGACGCCCAAGGCGGAAATAGAAGGCGAAATGGGAGAGCCGCAAATGGGCCTGCAGGCGCGGCTGATGTCCCAGGCGCTGCGCAAATTGACCGCCAATATCAAACGTTCGAATACCCTGGTGATATTCATTAACCAGATTCGCATGAAAATCGGGGTCATGTTCGGCAATCCGGAGACGACCACTGGTGGCAATGCGTTGAAGTTCTATGCGTCTGTGCGCATCGACATCCGCCGGATCGGCTCCATCAAGAAAGGCGAGGAAGTGGTCGGCAACGAAACCCGTGCCAAGGTCGTCAAGAACAAAGTCGCTCCGCCTTTCCGTCAGGCCGAATTCGACATCCTGTACGGCGAGGGTATTTCGCTGGAAGGCGAACTCATCGAGCTGGGCGTACTCTACAAGATGATCGAAAAGTCCGGCGCGTGGTATAGCTATGGCAAGGATCGCATCGGGCAAGGCAAAGACAACACGCGGGAATTCCTCAAGGAACATCCCGACGTAGCCAAGGAAATCGAGAAAAAGATCCGCGCGCATGTGGCGGAAAAACCTTTGTCGCCAGTGTTGGAGACGGAGTAACAGCGGGCATTGGCTGCGGCGTCGCCAAAGAGCTTGCGCGCACGCGCATTGAAAGCGCTGGCGCAGCGCGAACATTCCCGTGATGAGCTGGCGGCCAAGCTGCGGCCTTTCGCCGAACGACCTGAAGAGATCGGCGCATTGCTCGACGATCTGGAAAAGCGCGGATGGCTGTCCGAGGCGCGTTTCGTGGAGCAGCTGACCGTGGTTCGAAGGCGCCGCTTCGGCGCCGCCCGCATTTTGCATGAACTGCGTGACAAGGGAGTTTCCAGCGCCACGCTGGAGGCATTGCGACCGCAGCTCAAAAATAGCGAAGTCGAGGCTGCGCGGGCCGTTTGGAATAAAAAATTCGGCAAGCTTCCCGCGACGCTGGTCGAGCGCGCAAAGCAGGCCCGCTTTCTCGCCAGCCGCGGGTTTTCCGCGGAAGTCGTGCATCAGGTGCTGCGGATGGACGAGGAGTAGCCCCGCCGCTGTCGGTAATGCAATAATCTGTTACGTATGGCCGTGCATTGGGACGCGGCCATCTGAATCTTTGGTCATTACGCAATGAAAAGCAGCGACATCCGCACGCGTTTCCTCCAGTACTTTGCCCGGCAAGGCCATACCATTGTCGCGTCCAGTCCATTGGTCCCGGCCAACGATCCGACGCTGTTGTTTACCAATGCCGGCATGGTGCAGTTCAAGGATGTATTTCTCGGGCAGGACAAACGCCCTTATGTGCGGGCCACCACGTCGCAACGTTGCGTGCGCGCGGGCGGCAAGCATAACGATCTGGAAAACGTCGGTTATACCGCCCGGCACCACACGTTCTTCGAAATGCTGGGCAATTTCAGTTTCGGCGATTATTTCAAGCGCGACGCCATCCGCTTTGCCTGGGAACTGTTGACCGGGGAATACGGGCTCGACTCCAAACGTTTGTGGGTAACCGTGTACGAGACGGACGACGAGGCCTATGACATTTGGGCCAACGAAATCAAGGTTCCCAAAGATCGCATTGCGCGCATTGGCGACAAGCCGGGCGGGCAGAAATTCCAGAGCGATAATTTCTGGCAGATGGGCGATACCGGTCCGTGCGGGCCTTGCACTGAAATTTTCTACGATCATGGGCCGGGCATTCCGGGCGGTCCCCCAGGAACGGCGGACGCCGATGGCGATCGCTATATCGAAATCTGGAACCTCGTGTTCATGCAGTTCAATCGCGACGAGTCCGGCACGATGCATCCGCTGCCGAAGCCATCGGTCGACACCGGCATGGGCCTCGAGCGCATCGCAGCCGTGCTGCAGGGTGTCCACAGCAATTATGATATCGACCTGTTCCAGGATCTGATCAAAGCGGCCGCGAAAGTCACCGGTGCCAAGGACCTGAATTCCAGTTCGTTGCGTGTTATTGCCGATCATATCCGCGCCTGCTCGTTCCTGATTACCGACGGCGTGATTCCCGGCAACGAAGGCCGCGGTTATGTGCTGCGGCGGATCATCCGCCGTGCCATTCGCCACGGGTACAAGCTTGGTCAGACCAAACCTTTCTTCCACAAGCTGGTTGCCGATCTTGCGCGCGTGATGGGTGATGCCTATCCGGAACTGCCAGCAGCGCGGGGCCGCGTGACCGAGGTGCTGAAGCAGGAAGAAGAGCGCTTCGCCGAAACGCTGGAAAACGGCATGAAAGTGCTGGAGAACGCGTTGCATCGCGAAGACCGAATGCTCGATGGCGAAACTGTGTTTCAGCTGTACGATACGTTCGGCTTCCCCGTGGATCTGACCGCCGACATCGCGCGTGAACGCGGCGTCATGATTGACCACGCCGGTTTCGAGGAAGCCATGCAGCGACAGCGCGAACGCGCGCGCGCAGCGTCGAAATTCACGCAGCACTCCGGTGTGGACTATTCCGGCCGCGCGACCGAGTTTCATGGTTACGAAACGCTACGCCTCGACGCAGAAGTAGTTGCGCTATACAAGGACGGCTCGCAAGTGCCCTCGATTAGCGCCGGTGACGATGCCGTCGTGGTGCTTGACCGCACACCGTTCTACGCGGAATCCGGAGGACAGGTCGGCGACCGGGGCGAAATCACGTCCGGCAATGGCAGCTTCGGCGTTGTTGACACCAGGAAGATACAGGCGGAGGTCTTCGGGCATCACGGCAAGATGACGGCCGGCCGGTTGAGCGTCGGCGATGCCGTGACGGCTCAGGTCAATGCCGCAAATCGTGCACTGGCTGCGTACAACCATTCCGCCACGCATCTGATGCATGCTGCGCTCAGAAAGGTGCTCGGCGAGCACGTGACCCAAAAGGGCTCGCTGGTCGACGCGAACCGGACCCGTTTTGATTTTTCACATCACGCACCGTTGACGGCTCAGCAGATCAGCGAGGTGGAAGATCTGGTCAACCGCGAGATTCGCGAAAATCATCCAGTCGAAACCAGGCGCATGAAATACGACGACGCCATCAAAGCCGGCGCGATGGCGCTATTTGGCGAAAAATATGGCGATGAAGTCCGCGTGCTCAGCATGGGCGATTTTTCGACCGAACTGTGCGGTGGCACGCATGTGCGCCGTACCGGCGACATCGGGTTTTTCAAGATCGTGTCTGAGTCTGGTGTCGCGTCCGGTATCCGTCGCGTGGAAGCGGTGACTGCCAAAGGCGCCGTGGCGTGGGTGCGCGATCAGGAAGCCAGGCTGAACCAGGCGGCGCAGGTGCTCAAGGTGCAACCACAGGAAATGACGCAGAAACTGGGACAGATCCTGGACAACGTAAAATCGCTGGAAAAAGAGTTGTCGCGGCTGAAGTCCAGGCTCGCGAACACGCAAGGCGATGACCTTGCCGATCAGGCGGTGGCGATTGGTGCGTCGAAAGTGCTGGCCGCCAAGCTGGAAGGCGCAGATGCCAAATCGCTGCGTGAAGCCATGGACAAACTCAAGGACAAGCTAAAATCCGCCGCCATCGTGCTCGGGGCAATCGAAGGCGAACGAGTGACTTTGATTGCTGGCGTGACATCGGACTTGACTGCCAAAGTAAAGGCCGGGGAACTGGTTAACTTCGTTGCGCAGCAGGTCGGCGGCAAGGGCGGTGGTAGGCCGGACATGGCGCAGGCAGGGGGCACGGAGCCGGCGAATTTGCGCATTGCGCTCGATAGCGTGCCCGACTGGGTCAGACAAAGAATCGCATAACGCCCGGCGAATGGCCGCCAACGGAGGACACATGAACATACTGACCAAGTGGACCGCGGCCTTGTTGCTTGTGGCGAGCGCATTGCCTGCGTTCGGCGATGCGCAGGATCTCACCATTTTCCATACGATCACCATCAATGCTCCGGCGGACGAAGTCTGGGCGGTGATCGGCGATTTTGGCGGCATCCAGCGCTGGGCGCCGGGCACGGAATCGAGCCGCCTGGTGCTGCACGATCGCAACGAGACCGGCGCGATTCGCCTGCTGCGTCGTCGCGGCGATGGCACCCAGGTCACCGAGAAGCTGCTTGACTACGATCCCTACAATCGACGCATGGCTTACACCTATGTCGACGGCGTGGTGAGGGCGGCGGACTATTACTCCGAGGTGGTGGTCAAGGATGCCGGCAGCGGCGGTTCCATCGTTGAGTGGCGCGGACGGTTCAAGCGGCTCGCTTACTGGACCGATCAACCACCCGCGGGACAGGACGACAAGGCGGCGCTTGATTTCCTCAACGGCGCCTACAAAAACGGACTCGATAATCTGAAGAAGCTGCTCGAGCAGAAAGAGCGCTAGAACGGCAATTTCGCCTCGGGGGCAGCCTTCCGCAGCACCCCGCGGAATTCTTCCTGGATGCGTTTAAGCGCAGTGCCGTTGTCAGCTTCGAAGCGCAGCACCACGACTGGCGTGGTATTGGATGAGCGGGCAAGTCCAAAGCCGTCGGCATATTCAACGCGCAAGCCGTCAATCTTGATGACTTCGCGCGCATTGGAAAATTTTGCATTCTTCTGCAGCTGGTCTATCAGCGCGTAATTCTCGCCCTCGGCGAGTCTGATCTGCAGTTCCGGCGTATTGATCGAATCCGGAAGCGAATCGAAGACTTCCTTGATATCTTGAACGCCGCTCAGAAATTCCAGCAGCCGCGCGCCGGCATAGGCGCCGTCATCGAAACCATACCAGCGTTCCTTGAAGAAAATGTGCCCGCTCATTTCGCCGGCCAGCAACGCCCCGGTTTCTTTCATCTTGGCTTTGATCAGTGAATGCCCGGTCTTCCACATGGTCGGCCTGCCGCCGTGCTCGCGAATCCAAGGCGCAAGGTTGCGCGTGCATTTCACGTCGAACAGGATTTCTGCGCCGGGATTGCGGCTCAATACATCCGCTGCGAACAGCATCAGCTGACGATCAGGAAAGATGACTTTGCCCTGCTTGGTCACTACGCCCAGCCGGTCGCCGTCGCCATCGAAAGCCAGGCCGATTTCCGCAGAACCCTTCGCCAGTGCTTCGATAAGATCTTCGAGATTTTCGGGTTGCGAAGGATCCGGGTGGTGATTCGGAAACGTGCCATCGACCTCGCAGAACAGCTCCTCGACATCGCAACCCAGCCGGCGGAACAGGTCGGGCGCAAACGCGCCCGGTACGCCGTTTCCGCAATCCACGGCGATACGCATTTTGCGCTTGAGCTTGATATCCGCAGTGATGCGCTGCAAATAAGCCTCGGCGACTTGCGTCTGGCTGTAGTTGCCGTTGCCGGTTGCGAACTTGCCCGACTCGATGCGCCGGCGCAGGCCCTGAATGGCTTCGCCGGACAATGTTTCGGCGGCAAGCACCATCTTCAATCCGTTGTAGTCGGGCGGGTTATGGCTGCCAGTGACCATGACGCCGGAACCGGTCTGCAAATGATGCGTGGCGAAATAAAGCATTGGCGTCGTGACCCGGCCGATGTCGATTACATCCACACCGGCAGACTGAATGCCGCGTGCGAGCGCTTGCGACAGTGCCGGACCGGACAAGCGACCGTCGCGTCCGATGCACACGCGTGATTGTCCGAGTTCGCGCGCCTGCGAGCCGACAGCACGGCCAATTGTTTCGGTCACTTCCGGTGTGAGCATCTTACCAACGACGCCGCGGATATCGTAGGCCTTGAAAATTTCGGGAGCTGGAAGGGACATGGAGCGCCACCGGGGTTGGTTTGCCGGTAATTATCCCATACCGGCGACTGGCAGACTGCCTTGCGTTATCGCCGGGTTAGGTCAGTGTCCCGTGGCACTGCTGGTAGCGAAGAACTCAAGCAAACGCCGCGGCAGCCAATCAAGGTTGCCGGGAAACGGTCCCGATGCAAATCCGGTATGGCCACCACCGTCCGGGAAATCGAGTGTAACGCTGGCCGATACTTCGCTCGCGGATGGCAGATGCCGGCCGGGCAGAAAAGGATCGTTGCGTGCATGCACAATCAGTGTCGGTACGGCAATACCGCGCAGATCTGCTTTGCTGCTTGCGCGCTGCCAATAGTCGTCGGTGTCCCGATATCCGTGCAGGGGTGCCGTCACGACATTGTCAAATTCACGCAAGGTGCGCGCATTGCTGACGACTTCGCCATCGTACAAGCCAGGAAAGCGGTCCAGCTTAGCAAGGCTTTTTGTTTTCAGCGTCTGCAGAAAATGCAGACCGTACAGCTTGTTCAAGCCCGCGCCCAGCCTGTCTCCGGCCGTCATAAGGTCGAGCGGCGCGGACACCGCTGCGGCGGCATCAACGGTTTCACGCGCCGCTGTACGTTCGCGTCCGAGCCATTTCAGTAGCGCGTTGCCACCAAGCGATACGCCGGCTGCAAACAACGGGGAGTCCTGATTGAGCTTGCGCAAGCGTTGCAGTATCCATGCGATTTCATCAGCATCGCCTGAGTGATATGCGCGGGGCAAACGGTTGGGTTCGCCACTGCAACCGCGAAAATGGATGACCACACCGCGCCAGCGTTGACGCGTCACCGCGCGCATCAGTGCACTCGCGTAATGGCTGCGAGAGCTCCCTTCCAGTCCGTGAAACAGCGCGACCAGGGGACCGGGCGCGTTTTGCTCCTGAATCATCCAATCCAGGTCGATGAAGTCGCCGTCTGGCGTTTCCCAGCGTTCGCGCCGATAAGACGGCACCTGCGGCTTAAGAAAAAAATATGGGTAGATGGTCTGGAGATGACCGCCCGGAAGCCACCAGGGCGCTTGGTAGCGCCTCATCAGTGCAGTACGGACGGAGCTTCCTGCGGCGCGGGTGCGGAAGCGAGCGCGGAAGCATGATGGACCATCATGCGCCAGCCACGATCGGTAAGCAGGTAGACATTGGTGGACAACACGGGATTCGCCGGCCGCGAAGTGCCTGCCACGCTGACATTCTCGTACACGCTGTGTACCGACAATGTGCGTCCGGAAAACGCATGGCTGCTCGACAACACGAAACGCAGTCGTGGCCCCTGGGCAAAAATCCGGCGCCAGGATTCGCGCACTTCGACGATACCGGTATGGCGTATCCCGCCGGGGTGGATACAGATGATGTCTTCTTCCTCGGCCCATACCGCCATCATTTCTGCCAGATCGGCCAGCTCGAAGGCGCGGTAAAACGCTTGCTCCGCATCCTGAGGCGAGGCGTAATTTTTGCTAATCATGCGTGACTGTGAATTTCAGAGAGCACACGGCCCGGCATGAGTTTCATCATACAGTCGAAATGTCCCAGCGGACAGACGCGCTGGAAACACGGGCTGCAGGGCACATCGAATTTGACGATGCGTGCGTTGCCCGATAGCGGCGGCGTGAATTGCGCGGAACTCGATCCGTACAGCGCCACCATCGGCCGATCCAGAGCAGCGGCGACATGCATGAGACCCGAATCGTTGGCGACCACCATGTTTGCGCGCGATAGAAGCACGACGGCTTGATCGAGCGTGGTGCGTCCACATAAATTCAGTGCGGCTTCCTTACTGTGAGCGCGGATCGCTTCGCCGATATCGCGTTCCTTGGCCGAACCAATAACCCAAACAGAATTACCTTCAGCGGCGAGTGCCGTGGCCAACTGGCCAAAATACTCCGGCGGCCAGCGTTTGGCGGGGCCGTATTCCGCGCCAGGACACAGACAGACCAGGCGCGCTGGCTCATCGAGCTTCAATTCTGCCAGTACGCGATCGCGCTCTGCGCTTTGGACCTGCAGTCGCGGTTGTGGCAGGTCAGTCGGGATACGTGCTCCGCGCGCCAACGCCAATCCAGCAAACTGTTGCACCATGCGGGGCTGCGCATGTTGGTCCAGCCGGCGCGCATCGGTCAACAGCCCGCGGCGCGCCTCGCCGATAAAACCAATGCGCTGCGGAATGCGCGCAAACCACGGCACAAGGGCCGACTTGAAGGAATTCGGCAAAACATATGCGCGCGCGTAACCTCGGCTGTGCAAGCTTCGTCCGAGGCGCAGGCGTTTTCGCAGCGCCAGTTCACCGTGCGTAAACGGACTTTCGATGATGCCGCTAATTTCTGGCATGCGTCGAAACACAGGCAATGCCCAGCCCGGGGCCAGCACATCGATTACGGCTTCCGGCTCAGAGCGTTTTAGCAGAGCGAACAGCGGCTGCGACAACAGCGCATCGCCGACCCACGACGGTGCAACGATCAGGATCCTGCTCATGGCTGTGCTGAACCTTCAGTGCGCGGCTTTTGTAGCACCCCGCACGACATAGCGCGTTCCGCAATAAGGACACAGAGCTTCGCCGTCGCCGCCAATCGGCAGGAACACGCGCGGATGCGAATTCCATAACGTCTGCGACGGCAACGGACAATGCAGCGGAAGATCTATCGCCGTAATTTCGACGACTTTGAGTCTGTTGCTATTGGCGGCTGCGGGCTCCATGGCGCTTCAGACGTAGTGCAGCCAGTGGCGATATTTTTCCGTACGGCCATTGACGACATCAAAGAACATGCCTTGCAATTTCTCGGTTAACGGACCGCGCTTGCCCGCGCCGACGGTGCGGCCATCGACTTCACGGACTGGTGTGACTTCGGCTGCGGTTCCCGTAAAGAAGACCTCGTCCGCAATATACAAATCATCCCGGGTAATGCGCTTGGCATCGACCGTATAGCCCAGCTCACTGGCCAGCACGATGACTGAATCGCGCGTGATGCCGATCAGCGCCGAATTAAGTTCGGGCTCGAAGATCCGGTTGTTCTTGACCATGAACAGATTTTCTCCAGCTCCTTCGGCGACGAAACCGTCCACATCGAGCAGAAGGCCTTCATCATAACCATGTTCGGTTGCTTCCATGTTTGCCAGAATGGAATTTGCGTAGGTGCCAGAATATTTCGCGCGGCACATCGAAACGTTGACATGGTGGCGCGCGTACGACGATGTTTTGACGCGGATGCCTTTTTCGATACCGTCGGCGCCCAGATAAGCGCCCCATGGCCAGGCGGCGATAGCTACGTGCACTCTGGCGCCTTTTGGCGACACCCCCATTTTCTCGGACCCATAAAACGCAATCGGCCTCACGTAGCAGGAATCGAGTTTGTTGGCGCGCACCACTTCCTTCTGAGCCGCCATGAGCGTCTCGCGGTCGTAAGGGATTTTCATCATGTAGATGTGCGCCGAGTTGAACATGCGCTCCGTGTGTTCCTTCAGCCGGAAAATCGCCGTTCCACTGCTGGTTTTATACGCGCGCAGCCCCTCGAATACCGCCAGTCCGTAGTGCAACGAGTGGGTGAGCACATGCGTGTTGGCATCGCGCCACGGGACCAATTTTCCGTCATACCAGATTACACCGTCCCGGTCCGCCATCGACATGTTGCTTCACTCCCTGAAAAAGCCGTAATTCTAGCGCAGGCGGCCGTTATTAATGCGCGCTTGTGCAGTTAAAGCAGCGCCCGCCTTGCCCGAACGCGACAGCATGCATTACTCTTCGGACTCGGCGCGCCGGCCCGGTGCGCTAGCAAAATAACAACGCATTCGAACTTCCGAGTCCCCTGATCATTGCAGATGGCTGAATCATCCAAACGCGCCATACGGTCCCGTCGAGGTTTGATCTCGCGCCTTGCGGCTGCGGCGATTGATGAGACCGACAGCGATGAAGTGAAGCTGCGCAAGACATTATTGATGTTTGCCAGCGGCCTCATGAACGTGGCGGCGATCCTCTGGCTGATGATTTACTGGTCGATGGGTTTGAAGCTGCCGACCACCATTCCACTCGGTTTCCAGATCGCATCAGCACTCATCCTGGCGATCTATCTGCGTACCAGGAATTTCGATTTTTTCAGGATGGCGCAGCTCGGCCTGTTCCTGTTTTTTCCGTTTGTCGTCCAGTGGTCGATCGGCAGTTTCGTGAGTTCGTCCGGAATTGCGCTGCTGGCCTTGCTCGCCCCTGTGGGCGCCATCGTCTGCTACGGTCCGCGCGAGTCGGTACCGTGGTTCGTTGCCTATGTCGTATTGACCATGTTGTCTGGCGTGTTCGATTTCTTCCTCGAGAGAAGCACGGACTACAGCATCCCGATGAAGACCGTTGCGGTATTCTTCGTGATGAATTTCACCATCATCTCGACCATGGTTTACCTGCTGCTGAGGCACTTCGTGCAGGAGCGCAATCGCTTCGAAGGCAGGCTTGCGGAACAGCATCGGCTGGTGCGTATCGAACGCGAGAAATCCGACAAACTGTTGCATAGTATTCTGCCGGCCCATGTCGCCGAGCGTTTAATGCAGCAGTCAGGCAACATCGCGGATGGATATGCAGACGTATGCGTGATGTTTGCTGACGTCGTGAATTTCACCCGGCTGGCGGAGGAGCTCACGCCGATTCAGGTCGTGTCTTTTCTGAACGACGTATTCACGCGCTTCGATCGGTTGGCCGAACGCCATGGACTCGACAAGATCAAGACCATCGGAGACGCGTACATGGTGGTTGGCGGATTGCAGGACACGCAGATAAATTATGCCGATCACGTCGCCGACATGGCGCTGGACATTATCGAGCTGACACGGTCCGATCCGCAGATGAGCCGCCTTGGCGTGCAGCTTCATATCGGTATCGCGACTGGCCCCGCGATCGCGGGTGTGATTGGGACCACTCGTTTCATTTATGACGTCTGGGGCGATACCGTGAATCTCGCGAGCCGGCTGACGGCAGAAGCGAGTCCCGATTCCATCCTGGTCGATAAAACAACTTTTCGGCGTTTGGGCTATCGCTATTCCTGCGACGAGCCCAAGGATATCGAGATCAAGGGTAAAGGCAGTCTGACGACTTACCGGCTGTCCGGCCGACTCTATTCCGCCTGATCCGGGATTTGGCCGGCGCGATCAAATACCCACTGCCAGACGCGTTGCACTGCTGTTGCATGATGCGCAACCGCGCCGGCGTCCACGCGCGCATAGCGCTCGCCCTGCAAGCGCATTGCATGCTGAAGCCGCCGGAATTCCCGGTACGCCGCGTGTCCGGCCACCGCCAGATCGTCCGGTAGCAAACCCAGACTCGCGGCCAATTTCAACAATGCCAGATTACCTATGTTCCCGGTGAGCTCCGGATGGCGGTGCGCATGGCCGAGCACCAAAAACTGGACCACGAATTCTACGTCGACAATGCCACCGCGATCATGCTTGAGATCGAACAGGCCGCTGGCATTCGGGTGTGCGTCGCGCATCTTGTCGCGCATGGACTGGATTTCATCTGCCAGAGGGCCCAACGCACGCGGCCGGCACAACACTTCGGTACGAATCTGCTCAAAGCCGGCGCCGATGCGCGCCTCACCCGCAACGAAGCGTGCGCGCGTAAGCGCCTGATGTTCCCAAACCCACGCTTTTGTAAACTGGTAGTCGCGAAATGCGCCGATATCGCTGACCAGCAGCCCGGCGGCTCCGTTGGGCCGCAGGCGTAAATCCGTTTCGTATAGCACTCCGGCGGACGTGACACTAGATAGCCAGGTGTTGATGCGCTGGGCCAGCCGCGCGTAATTTTCCGGGGCAAGTGCATCATCGTCGTCATAGAGGAAAATGATGTCGAGGTCGGACGCATAGCCAAGCTCTTTTCCGCCCAGCTTGCCGTAACCGACAATCGCGAAACTGGGTCGGTCCCGATGACGTGTGCGCAACGCCAACCACGCCAGCCGGAGCACTTCTTGCAGCACGGTGCAGGCCAGTTCGCTAAGGTGATCGGACAAGCTCTCCAGCGCAACAATCCCGGCCAGATCAAGCGCCAGCAGGCGCAGCGTCTGGGTTTGCTTGAAGTGGCGCAAATGGTCCATTTGTCGTTCGATGTTGCCGTCGTGCTCATCGAGCGATGCGCGCAAGATCTCGCGCAATCGCGGCCAGTCAGGCAAGTCGCTACCGCCTTGTGGATTGATCAGCTCATCCAGCAACACCGGGTGCTGCGCCAGGTAGTCAGCTGCCCAAGGGCTGGCCGATGCCAACCGCGCAAGTCCCGCCGTTGCGTTTGGGTATTCAAGCAGCAGCGCCAGATAGGATTCGCGCCGTCCAATGCTGTCCACGACGTTCAACATGCGTTCGAACGTCGCATCCGGATTCGACAATTGCCGCGCAGTCTCGAGCAATTGCGGTACCAATCGGTCCAGCAAGGACTGGCTGGAGGCGGCCATGCGCCGGTAGCGCGCGCTGCCCCTGATCCCCGCCAGCCGGGCGTGGATGCGCTCTGCGTCAACGAAACCCATTGCCTCCAGCCGCGAGCGCAACTCTTCGGGCGACAGCGACAGCAACCAGGGATCGGTCTGGTTCTGCGCCGGTCCGGGCTCTTTCACGCCCGCGAAAATGGCGTCGAAATGCCGCGACACTGTGCCGCGATGCATATTCAATTGCGTGCATAGTGCAGCGTAATCCGCGCACCCCATCATCTCGGCGACGCGTGCGCGGTCTTCTTCCGCATGCGGCAGAATTTGCGTCTGCTGGTCGTCAAGATATTGCAGGCGGTGTTCCAGGTTGCGCAAGTAAACGTAGGCGGCATGCAACTCCGCGACGGACGCTGCCGGCAGGATATTTTTTTCACCCAGCAGGGCCAGGGCTTTCATGGTAGGGCGCAACCGCAATGCCGGTTCGCGTCCGCCGCGGATCATCTGGAACACTTGTACTAGGAATTCGATTTCGCGGATGCCGCCCGGACCGAGCTTGATGTTGTCGGCAATTTCGCGTTTTTTTGCTTCCTGGCGGATTTGCGCATGCAGGCTGCGCAGGCTGGCGATCGCGCTATAGTCGAGATGGCGCCGGTAGACGAACGGCGCGATGACCGCGTCCAACGCGGCCGCCGCGGCGCCGGTCACGCTGCGCGCCTTTACCCACGCGTAGCGTTCCCACTCGCGCCCCTGGGTTGTGAAATATTCTTCCAGCATGTCGAAGCTGACGGCCAAGGGACCGCTGTCACCATAAGGCCGTAGCCGCGTATCTACCCGGAAAACAAAACCTTGCTCCGTGACTTCGGCGATGGCGCTGATAATTTTGCGCGCCACGCGGATAAAGAATTCATGATTGGAGATCGATCTTGACCCGTCGGTGTTGCCTTCCTCGGGGTACGCAAACACGATGTCGATATCCGAGGATACGTTGAGTTCTGCTCCGCCCAGCTTGCCCATCGCAATCACATGCAAGTGCTGCGTCGCGCGGGATACGTTTGCCGACGGATTGCCAAACTCCTGTGCCAACCAGCGTGAATGATGCGAAACGGCCGTGGCGAGCGCAACCTCCGCCAGCGCCGTGACCGTTGCGACGACTTCGGCAAGATCGCTGCGCCCATCGAGGTCGCGCGTGATGACGTTCAGCATGACCATTTTTCGCAATTGGCGCAGCCCGGCCTGCAACGTTCGCTCATCGTCGTACGGAACGGTGAGCTGCGCGCGCATCCACTCGACACCGAGTGGCCGGTCCAGCGGGACACTGGATGGCAATGCCCGATCGGCACTGAGCAGGTCGCGCACATAGCGCGACAACTTCGACGCGCGCGTCAACGCCTGGGACTCGTCCGGTAAGTCTTCAACGGAAAACATGCGTCGTTGGTTTAAAATGTGCGCTCGTTATCAGCGGCTCATGGCACGAGCGCCGGTGTCAACGCCTCCGGCGAACGGCCGTTACAGGTTGCCTGGCAGGCTGTGCGGATAGGATGGCTGCGTGATTGGTGTCCGCATATCTTAACTGAACAGCGTAGTGCAACGTTTGTAAAGCGCCCAACCGTGTTCCTCAAACATTCTTTCGCCTTCCTGAAGCACGGTTCGCTTTTGACCTATCGCGCCGCTACCTTTTCCGTACTGGCCTCGGGGCTGATTTTTTTCTCGCTGGTTCTGGGATTGCGCTATTACCTGTTGCCGCATATCGATGAGTATCGCGAACCCATTGCACGGGCGATCAGCGCCTCGGTCGGGCAACGGGTCACGATCGGTTCACTGAGCGGAAGCTGGCAGGGCTATCGTCCGGAAATGAGCCTGTTTGACGTCAAGGTCTTTGGCGCCGACGGCCGCGTCGCCTTGGCTTTCGAGCGCGTCACGACCGTACTGTCGTGGCTGTCGCTAATTTCGGCTGAGTTGGAGTTCGATTCTCTGGCCGTCTACGGGCCGTCGCTTGAAGTTAAACGCGACGTTGCCGGCGGGATCTGGATCGCTGGCGTTGCGATCAAGCCGCAAGACAATTCAGGGGACGGATTCGGTCGGTGGCTGCTGGCGCAGCGTCAGGTACTCGTGCGTGACGCGGCCATTGTCTGGCTCGACGAGATGCGTGGTGCGCCGAAGCTGTCGCTCGACAAAGTAGACTTCCGGCTGGACCGCGACGGCTCGATGCATCGCTTTGGCGTGTCGGCAACGCCACCCTCCGACGTTGCCTCGCCTTTACTGGCGCGCGGGCAATTTTCCGGCAGCGAAATTCGCGACTTACCTTCGTGGAAAGTGAAGATCTATGCCGAGATCAGCTACGCAGATCTGGCGGCGGCACAGGCCTGGATACCCGTCCCGTTGGAGCTTTCCAGCGGTGTCGGCTCATTGCGCGTGTGGTGGGAACTGTCCGGCGCAAACTCAGGCGTCGCCACTGCGGATGTGAGGCTGGCCAATGTTAGGACGCGGCTGGCTAAGGACCGTCCCGAACTCGTATTGTCCGAAGTGCAAGGCAGGCTTGGCTGGATGCAAAAGGGCGATCGCAATGAGTTCAGCGCTACTTCGCTTGGCATCATCATGGCGGGCGGCCCGGCGCTGGCGCCGATGCAGGCCAATTACGCGTATACCGCACCAGCGGGTCTTTTGCGCCATTCCGACGTGCACGTTTCGAATCTGGATCTTGCACACCTTGCGAGTCTTGCTGAGTTCCTGCCCATAGACGATGCGCTGCGTGCGAGGCTGGTGCGGATTGCGCCTGCCGGGACAGTTGAAGATGCGGCGTTGTCCTGGGAAGGAGAATGGAATACGGGACGGCCCTATACCGCAAGAGCGACGTTCAACAGCCTCTCGGCGCGCCCAGATGGCCCGTTCCCTGGGTTGCAGGGTCTCAATGGCCAGTTAGTCGCAGATGAGCGCGGCGGAACGGCTTCCGTTACGGTATCCAAGGGCGGCTTCGTATTACCAAACGTATTCGCAGAACCTATTGCGATTGATTTTTTGACGGCTAATACAGCCTGGGTCGTGAAGCCTGATGCCATCCAGTTCGAATTCAAAAACGCGAGCTTCACCAATGAGGATCTTGCCGGCACGGTGTCGGGTTCGTACGCCCACAGGGCAGACGGACGCAGCAGCATTGATTTGAACGGTGCGTTGCTGCGTGGTGAAGTCCGGCGCGTATGGCGGTATGTTCCGACGTTTCTTGCCGGGCCGCAGGCGTGGCTAAAACGCGCCCTGCTGGCCGGCGACGCCCGGGAAACGCGCTTTCGCGTGAAAGGCGCGTTAAAGGATTTTCCGTTCAAAGACGACAAGAAAGGCGTCTTTGAAGTCAGGACCAAGGCCAGCGGCGTGACGATCGACTTCGCGGATGGCTGGCCACCCATTACCGGCGTCAGCGGCGATGTCGTATTTCATGGCGCG
Source organism: Burkholderiales bacterium (assembly GCA_045810225.1). Classification (GTDB taxonomy): domain Bacteria; phylum Pseudomonadota; class Gammaproteobacteria; order Burkholderiales; family JACQAP01; genus JACQAP01. The sequence continues at coordinate 1,146 of JBJMWI010000064.1, read as the reverse complement.
CGCATGGACATCAAGGCTTCTGGTGCCGTTCTGGGCTTGCAACTGTCCGAGGTACAAGCCTCGCATGCCGAACTCGGCAAGCGCGACGAACGTCTGCTCATCAAAGGTGCCGTACGCGGCTTTAGCTCGGATTTCCTGCATTTCGTGGCGACTTCACCGGTGGCCGGTTATGTAAATCACGCCACGGACGACATGAAAGCCGTGGGAGTCGCTCGACTCGATCTCGAACTGGGTGTCGCTCTGGCAGACGTCAAAGCCTCCACGGTCAGGGGTAATCTGATTGTTGAAGACAACGAGGTCAGCGTTCCGCGGCTGCCTCCGCTGGCACGGGCCGGGGCTCACATTGCGTTTACAAAAAACGATTTCAAGCTAAGCGACGGACACGCGCTCCTGTTTGGTTTACCGGTGTCGTTCAACTTGTCCAGCCAACCGGATGGCAGCATTACCTCCAGCATTGCAGGCACCCTGGACATGAGCCGCGCGCGGGCGCTGTGGAAACATCCCGCACTAGCGCTGATCGATGGCCAGAGCAACTGGCGCGGCGCGATCACCATACGCAACAAAACCGTAGTGGCCCGCGTGGATTCGAACCTGGTAGGTCTGGCGTCCTCATTGCCGCCGCCCTTCGCCAAAAAAGCCGCCATGAACTTGCCGCTGCACCTGGAACTGCGCGAACAAACGGCGGGTCGGCGCAGGGTACTCGAAGTTAATCTGGACAAGGTGGCTTCCGCGGCGTTGCTGCTCGATGAGAGTGAGCCCGGTGGGGTCAGCCGCGGCATGTTCAGTATTGGCGCGGTGGCGAGCTTACCCGCCTCGGACGGTATCTGGATAAAAGGAAAACTTGAATCAGCGGATACCGATAGCTGGCTGGGACTACTGTCCGGGGGTTCGGGCACATCCACCACGCCGCAACTTGCCGGCGTGGACCTGGAAATCGGTGCTCTCGATATAAATCGGCGGCGTTTTCACGATGTCAGAATCTACGCGACACCTGTCGACGAGCAATGGCAGATCAAACTCGGCGGACGCGAAGTAGTCGGCGATGTCTATTGGACTTCCGGCGGCGCGGGAAAGCTCATTGCGCGCCTGTCGAAGCTGACGCTGCCGGCGGTGGCATCGGTAATCGAGCCGGCCAGACGCGCCGGG
>JBJMWI010000063.1:0-5224 GCA_045810225.1 Burkholderiales bacterium | reverse complement strand
AAAGATATCAAAACCCAATGGGATCTGACCCAGGGTCAACGCAATACGCTGTCGCAGGCTTCAATTGATGTCCTGAAGCAAGTAACCGGACCAGTCAACGTAACTGCTTATGCAACTGCTCAAGATGCCGAGGGCGATGCGCGCAAGTTGGTAAGCACTTTCCTCGCTAGTTATCAGCGTGCGAAAAAGGATTTTTTGGTGACCTTTATCGATCCGCGCGAGCAACCGCAGAAGGCGCAGGCGGCTGGCGTACGCGCCAACGGCGAACTGGTGGTCGAATACAACGGCCGCAGTGAGCATTTGACCAGCCTCACGGAGCAGGACATGACCAATCTGCTGTTGAGGCTGGTGCGTTCCGCGGAGCGCCAGCTCAGCTATCTCGACGGGCATGGTGAGCGCAAGCTCGATGGTCGCGCGAACCACGACCTGGGCGATTTCGGCTCCCAGCTGAGCGTCAAGGGATTCAAGATTGCCGCCTTGAATTTGGCCATTGCCCCGGAAGTACCGGACAACGTGGCGGTACTGGTAATCGCCAGTCCGCGTGTCGATCTGCTGCCTGGGGAAGTCAGCAAAATCAAGCGCTGGATCGGCAAAGGCGGTAACTTGCTGTGGTTGATCGACAACGATTCCTTGCATGGCACGCAAGGTATTGCGGATGAGCTTGGGCTAAACCTTACGCCGCCTGGCACGGTCATCGATCCGGCCGCTGGCGGCTTGAAGTTGCCGGCCACATTCGCGCTGGCGACCGCCTACGGCCAGCATCAAATCACCGAACGATCCACTATTACCAGCGTGTTTCCGTATGCGCGCCGGATCGCCGCGAACGAAGGGTCGAAATGGCGTTTCACCCCACTGGTCGACGTGGCGCAAGGTGGGTGGCTTGAGACGGGCCCCATTGGCGACAACGTCCGGTTCGACCGTGATAAGGATATTCGCGGGCCAATCACAATCGCCGCGGCACTGGAGCGCAGCGTCGGCGATCGCAAGCAGCGCGTGGTGGTGACCGGCAGCGCTAATTTTCTGGCCAACCAGTACGTGGGCACGCTTGGCAATCTTGATTTGGGCATAAACATGATGAATTGGCTCGCCGGCGACGAGGCGCTGATCACCGTGCAGCCGCGTACGCGTGCCGATCTGACGCTTGAGCTGTCAAGGGCTGGTTTGGCGATGATTGGCTTCGGATTTCTGCTAGTGCTGCCGCTGGTGTTGCTTATCTGCGGCGGAGTGATCTGGTGGCGGCGACGCAAGGCATGAAATACAAAGTCCTGATCAATCTTGCGCTCATCGCGGCACTGGTCGCGCTGTCGCTGCTAGCGTATTTCAAGCCGTGGCAGGAAACCACGCCCGCGATCAAACTGTCCAGCTTGAAGCGCGATGATGTGACCCGGATTGCGGTTGAACCGCGTGGGGCCGCACCCATTAAACTGGAAAAGCACGAGCAGGCATGGCGCCTGATTGCGCCATTCAACGCTCAAGCCGATGGCCCGCCGGTAGACCGGCTGCTCGACGTGGTCAATGCCAGTGCCAAACAAAAACTGCCAAATCCCGATCTTGCCCAATTCGATCTCGATCCACCGCCGGTTCGCCTAAGCTTGAATGACCAGACCTTCTCGTTTGGACGAGTAAACGATATTACTTACGAGCAATATGTCGCGACCGCGAATGGCGTGTATCTGGTGCCGCCGCTGTATGGTTATAACATTCCCACCGACGCCACTAAACTACTGAGCCGGCGCATTCTCGATCAGGGCGAAATTCCGGTGGCCTTCGATTTCGGGCGCTACCGGGTCGTGCGTGACGACAAAGGAACATGGACCATGGCCGGTGGCGCGGCTCGGCCGGACAAGCCCTTATCGCAAGACGATTTCAACCGGTGGGCCGATGAATGGCAGCACACCTCCGCCCTTGCGGTTGAACCGGACAAAGGCAGCCGTTCGCGAGAACAGTTGAACGTCCGCTTCAAAAATGGCAAGTCCGTTTCGATGGCCATTGTGCAAAAGGCGCCGGATTTTCAGTTGGTACGCAACGACAACGGGATGCGCTACCACTTTGGCATCGACGTCGGGCAGCGTCTGCTCGATCCGTACGTGGTCGCAAAAAAGTAACCGCTCTGCATGCCGGAGCTTCCTGAAGTCGAGACAACGCGACGCGGGCTTGCGCTGCATATGCAAGGCAGGCGCATTGCTGACGTGGTGGTACGCAACGCCGCGCTTCGATGGCCGATACCACGCGATTTCCTGCGCAGGGCAACCGGGTGCATGGTCCGCGCCATTGACCGGCGCGGAAAGTATCTGCTGTTCGATTGCGAAACCGGCTGGATCATTTTGCACCTGGGCATGTCGGGAAGTTTGCAAATGGTCCCGGGCTCGACAGCGGCTGGCAAGCATGACCATGTTGACCTGGTACTGGACTCCGGCATGGTCGCCAGATTCAACGACCCACGCCGGTTCGGAGCAGTGCTCTGGAATTCCGGCGATCCGCTGCGTCACCGGCTGCTGATCGGACTGGCGCCAGAACCACTGGGAGCCGAGTTCAATGCCGCATGGCTGCACGCTCATACGCGCGGCCGGAACGCGGCGATTAAATCCATTGTCATGGACAGCCATGTCGTTGTCGGGGTCGGCAACATTTATGCGAGTGAATCGTTGTTTCGTGCTGGCATACACCCAGCTGTGGCGGCTGGACGCCTGTCTTTGCTGCGCTGCGAAAAACTGGTTGCAGCAATCCGCGAGACGCTGCTGGCCGCTATCGAAGCCGGTGGCAGCAGTCTGCGTAACTATGTCGGCGCGGAAGGGCGTCCTGGAAATTTCCAGAAAAACTATTTCGTCTATGGTCGATCCGGTCACCCCTGCCTGGTCTGCGCAACGACAATCAAGATCTCGCGCCAAGGGCAGCGGTCGACATTCTTTTGCCCGGTGTGCCAGCGCCGGTGAATCCGGGACGGCTCCGGTTTTCCGGCGCCTATGCATACGGTATTCCCCGCATAAGCGGTGGTTTTCCTTGACTCATCGGGAAAACATCCCGAGAATCCCCGCATACCGAAATGCGGAACCCGGCTGGCCCAGGTACGTCGCTGGGCGTCCGAACCTTGAGGATCCGCATGGAGGGAAAAGAATGGTGGAAGCGTCGTCTGCCCGCCAATTCTGTTCAATAATCCCGCGGCGACATGGCAGTACCTTGGGAAACAATTCTGGAGAGGAAATTCAATATGACTAGCACTAAACGTTACCTGCGCATTGCGCTGGCGGCGGCGTTCTCCGCGGCAGTTGCCGCCGGAAGTTCGCTTGCAGCTGATGTCGATGGCGCCCGCTTGCAAAATGCGGACAAGGAACTCGAAAAAGGCAACTGGCTCACCTACCACGGTTCTTACAAGTCGTGGCACTACAGTCCGCTCGATCAGATCAATACCAAAACAGTTGGCAAGCTTTCCGAAGCGTGGTCACACACGGCATCGCGCGCCAATCGGGGATTGCAGGGCTTCCCGCTGGCCATCGACGGCGTACTGTATTACTCAAGCCCCTATAACCAGGTTTACGCTCTGGATGGTGCCACGGGTCAGATGCTGTGGACATACAAGCAAAAGCTGAACGAAGATCTGGTCGCCCGGCAAACGCACTCACCGTACAACCGCGGTATTGCCGCCGGATACGGCAACATCTTCATCGGCACTCTTGATGGCAAGCTGGCCGCCATCGACATGAAAACCGGCAAGCTAAACTGGGAAACCAAGCTGATCGATTCTGAAAAGCTTACGGTCGGCTTCACCGGCGCACCTCTGCTCGTCAAGGACAAGGTCATTATCGGTTCACAAGGCGGCGAATGGCCGTACCGCGGTCCGATCTTCGGCGTCAATGCCAAGACCGGCGAAAAGGTATGGCAGTTCTTCACCGTTGGCGGCAATGACGGCACGGCGAGCGACAAGCGCGATACCTGGGGCAACGACTCCTGGAAAGTGGGCGGCGGCGGTGGCTGGATGGCCGGTGCTTATGATCCGGAAACCAATTCGGTCTGGTGGGGTACCGCCAACCCGGCCCCGTTGTACGACTGGTCGGGCGACAAGTGGATGACAGAGGGTGCGCGTCCTGGCACCAACTTGTACATCACGTCAGTAATCCTGCTTGATCCCGATACTGGTGAGTTGAAGTCCTATCACCAGGAACTGCCGCACGATGCCTGGGATTTCGACTCGTCCATGGGCGAGTTCGTGTTCCTGGAACGCGACGGCAAGAAGTATGTGGTGCATCCGAACAAAGGCGGATTTGTATTTGTCTATGACCGTAACGGCAAGCCCGTGAATGTCTACAAGGGCGTTGATGCCATCACGTTTGTGAAAGACATCAAGCCCGACGGCACGCTGGTCGGACGTCAGGACTACACGGAAGGCAAGCACGAAAACCTCTGCCCGGCGATTGCAGGCGGATACAGCTGGAATGCGGGAACCTACAATCCGAAGACCGGCCTGTTCTACCGCGTGGGCTACGAATGGTGTATCGACTTCACGGTAGTGAAAACCGAACCCATCACGGAGCCGGTGGTGCAGTTGAACATCGGTGCAGACTTCACGTTCGTACCGCCCAAGGGCAAAAAAACGATGGGCGGCCACATCCGCGCTCGCGATCCGATCAGCGGAAAGGTGAAGTTTGAAATTCCGTACGTCGGCGCAACTCCGCATGCCAGCCTGTTGAGCACGGGTGGAAACGTGTTGTTCGTTCCTGAAGCCGATGGAACCTTCGCTGCCTATGACGCAACCAGTGGCAAGCAACTCTGGAAACATAACAATGGCCAGGGGCACAACGGCGGCATCATCACGTATCTGGCCAAGGGCAAGCAGTACGTTGCCGTCATGACTGGATGGGGCTCGCTGGTAGGTGATGGCTACGGCGACTGGTTCGGCGAACCGTGGAAGAGCATGCCAAAAGATTCCGGCGTGCTGAAAGTCTTCGCTTTGCAGCAGTAACGAGGGAACAGGTTCAAAAGGGCGGGAACTAAGTTCCCGCCTTTTTTTATGACATTGGTTGTCCTCGCATTGGATACTCATAGCGTTATGTCCAAACCGGCGCGAACTCTGTGCCGAACATTCCTGTCTATCGAAACTAAATGATTGTCCAGAGGATGACGAAGTGACGACTACGGAAATGTACTGGCAGGTCCGATATCTGCTGTTTGCCGCACTACTCAGTATCGCGCTGATCTTTACGGCACGGGATGATGAACAAAAAGAGCC
>JBJMWI010000062.1:0-22220 GCA_045810225.1 Burkholderiales bacterium | reverse complement strand
TATCCCCGCGATGCGACAACGGCGGAGTCGCGGCTCAGATATTACGCCCGGCACTTCCCCATAGTGGAGGTGGACTCCAGTTATTACGGCATTCCGTTGCCTGCCACGGCGCAGTTATGGGCTGAGCGCTCGCCACCCGGGTTTATATTCAACGTCAAAGCATTCCGGCTTTTTACCGGTCATCAAACACAGCCGAAGGTTTTCCCGCGCGACATTCAAGAAGAGTTGGGTCTCCCCTTGACGAAGAACATCTACTATGAGGACATTCCGAGGGAGATCCGGCGCGAACTGTGGAACCGCTTCTTTGACGCGCTCGACCCGCTGCGACGAGCCGGGAAATTGGGCGCCGTGCATTTTCAATTTGCGCCCTGGATCACATCCGGTGGGGAGCCTCGGAAGCACGTCGAGCATTGCGTCTCGACGATGAGCGGGCTGTTGACGGCGGTTGAATTCAGGAACAGCAGCTGGTGGACCGAAAAGACGCGCGCTTCTACCCTGGCTTTCGAACGTGAGCATCGAGTCGTAAACGTGGTTGTTGACGGCCCTCAGGGATTTGGCAGCAGCGTGCCGGCCATCTGGGAAGTGACGTCTCCTGAGCTCGCAATCGTCAGGATGCACGGGCGGAATGCAGAAACCTGGGAGAAAAAAGGACTGAAAGCTTCCTCCGACCGATTCAATTACGACTACAGCGAGGAGGAGCTGCGCGAACTCGCCGACAAGGTAAAGGCGCTGGCCGCAAACGTGCCAACGGTCCACGCAATCATGAATAACAACTATCAGGATCAGGGGCAGCGAAACGCAAAGACGCTTATTAGCGCTCTGCAGAACCTGCAAACCCAATCGTCGGGAATGTAACCCGCTTGTGGACTATGCTATCCGGTGGGCCAGAGATTACTAATTAACGAGCAAATCTGCATCAGGAGGCGAACCATGCGTTTCATGTCTCGATTTTTCGTACCCAGCATCGTAATTTTGTTGCTGACAGGGCAGCAAAGCATTTTGGCTCAGACCGATGTGGAAGCGGATCCTGCTCACCACAATCTGCTGTTCGAGAATGAGCATGTAAGAGTGGTACGCGCCGTTTTCGGCGCCGGAGAAAAATCAACCGCGCCATTCGATGGGAAAGATGTTGTGGTGGTCCGAGTGAAAGGCAGTGGTCCTATCACAATCAATATTCCCTATGGCGCGCCCATTACCGCGGATTCAATGGAGCCAGGAGAAGCAGTTTGGGCTCCCGCGGGAAGGATACAGCCTGAGAACCGAACGGATCAGCGACTCGAATTCATCGTGATCGAGCCAAAGCATTAGTCCTGTTTGGTTCAGCCTTCTCCCATATGAGTGACGATCATGAGCGGAATTGCGCTGACTGCCGCCATTGTAATGATTGCAAAATAGACCCAGCCAGCCGCCGTGATCATGGGGCTATTGGCATGCCCTTTCATCAATTTCTTGTCGCGGGCCGTTTGCAGAATCGGGTAATACGTAAAGGGCAGTACCACAACGGCAAATACGACAGAGTATTCGACGATCAACACCGGGTTGACGCCGCTCATGGCAATGGCAAAACCGCTTCCGATCAACACCAACCAGGTCGCATGGAATACCGGCGCGTTCTTCAGTCTCTTGTCCTTACCCCACGCGAGCCCAAAAAATTGCGTCACGTTATAAGCACCCGCAAGCGCGGTTTCAACGGCGGCTCCGCCAATGGCGAACAACATTCCAAGGAGCGCCAGCAGAAGCCCCTTGATGCCAAAAGCTGCCGTCGCGGGGAGTGCAGTACTGCTCAACGTATCCGGTACGACCCCATGCGAGGCAAAGAAGGTCGCACCCCCAACGATAAGCGCGATTGAAAGAAGGCCACCCAGGGTAAATCCCACCGTTGCGGTTAGAACGTTGGTCGGAAGATCTTTAACCGTCCATTTGTCTTCGATCGCCCCGGAAGAATAAAAGTAGATTTCATAGGGCATGACAATCGAGCTGAACAGGCCCACCACGTAATAGAAATAAACAAGAACGTTATCTTCTGGAACTTGCGGCAAGAATCCTTTCGCAACTGCGCCCCAGTCAGGGTTGAGAACCACGGCAGCACCCGCATAAACGAGTAATGCAAGACCCATCAGCCCGAATACCCGCTCCAGCCATTCAAACTTCATGAAGTAGATGGCAATGCAGAGCAGCCCTGTCGCGGCAACGAGCATCAGCCGGTATTCCAGTCCGAACAGCAACTGCAACACGATGGCAATGCCACCGATCTCCGCGGTACAGGTCAGAAGGTTGACGATGTTCGAAGCGATCAAAGTAATCAGACCGCTTCGGTAGCTCCCCTGCTCCCGGATGATTTGGAACGTGGGTTTCTGCAGCACGGCGGCAATCCTGCCCGCCATTTCTCCGTAAACGATGATGCCAATTGTGCCGACCACCACGGTCCAAATCAGCATGTAACCAAATTTTGCCCCGCCCTGGGCAGTGAAGACCAGTTCCCCGATGTCAACAAATCCTCCCAGTGCCGACATGATCCCAAGCGCGAGATCGAGAATGGAACTCACAGCGCGGCTTCCACGTTATCGAGTTGTTCCTTCAGGCGGACAGCCTGCTGCTTGATCTTCTGGATTTCCTGACCATCGGTTCGGCGCCTGCTCAAGTCCTGCCACGTTGTAGACAACGCTCTAGCAATGCCCCGTACACGGATGCCAGCTTCCGCCAATTCAGGCGGCACCGGATCATCAAGTTGGCGCGTTTTGCTTCGTACTTCCTCCTGCATTTTTTCGCAATGCACCTTGACGTACCTATCGGTGAGCCTTCCTTGCTCCAATTGCGCGCTTAAAAGCACGAGTTCGCTCGCGATACTACGCAGTGCACGAACGTGGCGACCGAACTCTTCTACCGGCATAGGTTTGGGTTCAGTTGCCGCTGTCTTAACCAGCATGACGGCTGCCAGCAGAACAACAGCACTGCCGAAGACAATCGCGGCCCATTTTTTGATCTGGTAAGCCATTTGGAATACTTATGGATAGAAGTACACTCCAATTGTAAATTTGGATGTCATAAAGATGGGGAAGTTCAGCCAGGCGAACTGCGCATGGCATAGCAAACGTGAGTGAGCTAATCGGGACGCTGACGGTGCGGGTCGCCTTTGATTTGCCTGCGCGCAAACCACAGCACCAAGGGTGGAATCACCAGCCATTGCAGAAGCGGCAGCACTCCGGTGCCGATGATCGGAAGCCGCGGCATGGCGGTCGTGTAACTCCATCGTCCCGCGGGTCCGGTCGCCACACTTTCGAACAACGCCGTTGCAATTATCCCGAAACCAAGAAATATGGCCAGATCCTGCCTGCGTGGCAGCAGTATCCAATTGCGGTTGTACGCAGCGATAGCCGTAACCCAGAACGCACCCAACAGAATTGCAACATCTCCAAGCGTCGATTGCGTACAGATTTTTACTCCAAGCCAATGGGGCTGCTCCCCCATGCCGACGAAGAATGGAATCTGCCAGAACTCCCATACCAGGTTCAGCATAAAGGCAAATACGCCGAGATTGAATTCTGGAGTTTGTAGAAGTCTGCGCGGATTCACGGTTCGGTAAATCGGTTGGCGTTGGCGGAAAGGTAAGCGTGTGAGGCCGTTGTTTCGGCTATGTTATCCCCATCACTGGCCGGCGAACGCTAACCGGCCAGGCTTGGCACACCCGTATGCTGGAACTCTGCCTTGTACGCATGGTCACTCGCAAAGTCCCGTCGAATGCGATATTTGCGAACCTTTCCCAGGAGACATCCATGAACGAACAAATGCGGTCTTGCATCGATGCCTGCTATGCCTGCGCCCTCGCGTGCGATGAATGCGCGGTTTCTTGCCTGAAGGAAGAAGATTTTCCGCACCTGGCACGCTGCATACAGCTTGATATGGATTGCGCGGACATGTGCCGACTCGCCATGGCCTATATGGGGCGCGATAGCGAACTCGTTAATCTGATCTGTCAGACATGCGCAGAGATCTGCGATGCTTGCGCAGAGGAATGCGCGCATCACGACACGATGGAACATTGCAGGGCCTGCGAAGAGGCTTGCCGGCGATGCGCCGACGAGTGTCGCAAGTTGTTTGCTTCACCCCGCGAGGCCGCCGGCCGCAATGAACGCATCAGCAGCCATTAGTCACCGCAATTACGACGGTGATGGTCCGGCCTCGGGGTGATCGGTGATTCAGTAATGCTTAATCACTCAATTCGGTGATTCAGCAATCACTCAATCACTGGTCCACTGCTCCACCCGCGCGATTAATTACATTTCCCCTGATTTCTTCTTGGCCGCGGCGACACATTTTTGTTTTTCGGTTCCTTGCATGGAATCGCACTTCTTCAATTCGGTCGAGTAGACGGATTTCGGGTCGCGCAGGGCTGCCGGGTTTTCTTTAGCGGACTCCACGCCTGGCCTGTGTTCATTCGCAGGACTTTTGGCATTCGTTTCTCCAGGCGTTTCCTTGGTTGCGTTGGGCTGGGCTTGCGTTTGCGTGTCGCGATTCTGGGTAGCCTGATCAGCAGCTAAAACTACGCCGCTGCTCACCAGTGCGCCGCCCGCGAGCAGTACAGTAAGCAGTCTGTTCATGGAAGCTCCTTTGCATCAAAGCGGCAAAATGTCGCCGCACATGCGGCGCTGCAATGCTCATGCCAATAACACCAGGTGCTAATGCACTCATTTCAAAAAACAAAAAGCGCAGACGTTGGCTCTCGTAGGGCAACAATTACCGAAGCGTTTGTAAGGCGTTCGGCTTTCTTGTAGAACAATCGGCGCGCTTGCCAGCGCGGCGATCCATTCGAATGTCCACGACAGTGAGCTGTATTGCAATGATCATTGTTTCCGGTGTGTCGCGGCGTGGTTATGATTCGCGCCAGTGCTGTCGTGGTCTGGCGCCTTGTGGATGTTCGTGCCTGTGTGCTCATGGTGTTCATGCGCGTGCGCATGACCAGCGCCGGCCAATGCCTGATACTGGGCGGCGGAAAGTCCAGGCAATTTCTGCACAAACGCGACCAGAGCCCAGATGCTTTGATCGTCGTGCGTCACACCCCACGCCGGCATTCCGGACATCTTGATGCCGTGCTTGATGACCCAAAACGCTTCACTGGCAGTCGCCTTGATCGGTTGAGTGAGATTAGGGGGTTTTGGATAGAGCCCGCGACGTAATTCGGAGTCTTTCTGGTCCGGCGCCAAATGGCATTCACTGCACATTGCCGCGTAGTGCCTGGCGCCCGCCGCGATCAGAGCGGGATCGTCCAGTGCAGGGGACTGCAGCTGTCCGGCTCGTGTCGTGATAGAACGCGAACGGAGTGTTTCCATAAACCCGTAAATCAATCGCGAGTGCGGTTCATCTGCCGCGACACTGAACCAGCCGCCATACACCGCGGCGATAGCCAATGCAATCAATACGCCTGCCACCACGATTGCTGCCATGATGAACTTCATTTTTTCCTCCAGTGCTTAAGCATTGCACCGGCGGCCACGTCGGCACGTCGGAACAGCGTGCAAGGGCTTGCGAGCAGCCTGCGTTGCATCGTTTCGCATGAAGACTTCTTGTCGGATGGCCTGCGCTCGCATTATCCTTCCGCCGGGGTCCACGGGCCAGATATTGGCTATCAAGTTTCAATTAATGAGGTCGACATGAACAGTCATGCCACGGTTCGCCTGATCGCGTTGGGGCTGGCCCTCTTTTTAGCGGGCTGTGCCGGCCTGTCTACTGAATCCGAAAAGGCGGAAGCGAAACCGGTCGCGCAAAAAAAAGCTCCGATGCCAGTCGTCCAGGACGCGGTTATCGTGCCCGGCAAGCGAATTGGTCCGGTGTCGGTCGGCATGCTGGTCCCCCAGCTATATGACGTGATGGGAGAGCCGGCACAAGCGGTGAAAATGCAAGGCAACGAGCGCTACAAATTCGAGGAACTGGAAGTTACCGTAGACGAGGTCGATCAATCGGTGAAAATGGTCTCCACCGCTTCACCTGCATATGCGACCGGAGAAGGGCTGAAGGTCGGTGTCTCGGAGCTAGCTGTCAGGGCCAGGCTGGCGAAGCTGCCCGGTCAGCTGCTAATCAAGGTAGAAGGAGATACGACTACTTATCTAAACACCGGCATGGTAATCCAGGTTTCGGGAGGCCAGGTTAGATTCATCAGTGTCAGAGGCGCTCCTTAAAAACAGGACTGAGGACTGAGTGAAGTACCGAGAACAAATGGCTCGCGATGCGTCCAGGCTTTTGCAATTGCTAATAAGCGACCATTCCGGCGGTCGGCGATTTAAAGAGAAGAAATCGCTCTCGCCTATCACCGGGCCTGGCGCCTTCCCAAACAAGTGTCCAGAGTTTTGGATCGACCTCTTTGAGCTGCGCATCGGCTAATCGCCGGTAAAGCCAGTAATCACAACCCGGCTCGGCGCCATTAGTTCCTCTTTTCGTAATTACGCCGGCAAAGTAATCGAGCATTCCACGTTCCGACTCTGCCAGGTTGGTGGCGAATACGCAGTTGTAGCCCGTGCCGAGCACCTGCTTCATAGGCACGAACACAGAACGATAGCTTTTGGCGTTATCCAGCCATGGACCACACAGCGTGGATAACAGTCCCCACACCAACGCAATACCCAATACCCAGCTGGTAAGGGCTCGTGGTTGCGCGGGCAGCTTCCACATCGCGATCACGGCTGCAAGCGACAGTATCAATGCCAGCAAAAATGGTTTTGCATTGAAGGAAGCATGAAAATCCGTTGGTAAATATTCGTTCACTAGGGGCAACGAGGGAGGCGCACCACGCATGATCATGACGAACCATACGACCCAAAGAAAAATAGCGAGCAGCCCAAAGACCACTTTGGCACTTCGGTGAAGTATGTTATTCACGCCTTCACCGAGACGGGCTGCGCCCGGTGCTGCCAGGACAGAGGCGGGAATGAGCAGCGGAAGAAAATAATTCACGCGGGCGGAGGCCGAGACACCCAGCACAATCGCGATGACAACGAAAAGTAATACGCACACCTGTATCGCTGGCGGCTCCCAGGGCCGGGCGCGAAAACGCCACAGCGTGACAATTGCCAGAGGAAGTGCTGGAAACGTGAACCACAACACAGTGCGCCACCAAAGGCCGCCCTCATTGCGCGCACCCAACTCGCTGACGGAGAACCCGACAAATCGGCCGACATTGTTCGACCAGAACCATTCCATGAATAGTGTTGGCGACCGAAGGTATAGCGCAGCAGGCCAGATCGTAATCCAGGGTAACGCCGTCAGGACGGCGAGCGCGAAAGCGTAGAGCGCGTTGCGGGTACGCCACGGTGGAAACAATAGCAGCAGCAACGCCACCATCGTGCCAATTACGCCAGGTGCAATGAGCCCTTTGGCCAAGAAACCGACTCCCACCCCGCTGCCGAGCAGCAGGCCTCCCACCACCGGTCGACTCGTAAAAAAAGCGAGACCGCAGGTTGCGAGCGCAAAGCCGGTCAAGAGCGGTACGTCGGTCAACATCATATGGGCATGTTGCACCAAGCCCACGCAGGCAAGCAGTACAAGCAGCGAGAGCCGGCCCGCCCCGTTCCCCCACCATTGACGAGCGGCTAACGCCGTGGCTAGACAAGTGATGCCCATAAAAAAGCCCACTGCAAGCCGAGCACCATCGTGCAGCGGCAACCAACCGGAAAAGGCGCGGGCAAAAGCCGCCGCGACCCAATACAGCAACGGCGGCTTTTCCATGAAGGGCACGCCGGCAACCGTTGGAACTATCCAATCAGCAGATGACGACAGAAAGTCATAGATAATTCCAAAAGCATAGATTTCATCTGGTCTCCAGGGATCGTGCCCTACGAGTCCGGGAAGCAAGTACATTGCGGTAATCAGCAGCACCGTTGGAATCTCAACCATGCCGACAGCGCTGTCTTCGGTAGCGTTTGCCAACAAGGCCGACCGCCGCCGCCAAGCGATGGCGTGTCCAGTTGGCGCGGTGTTGCCGGGAGTGTTCATGCTGTCCATCGCCGTGCTGCAATCCTTATCTGAAGACGGCGATCAACGCATTGCCGCATCGGTCGATAACTTAAACGCATGGTCTACTGTGAATCCGTACGCTATCGCACATACAGTACTGGCCCTTTGGCGCATGGGCCGGTGATTGCGAATGCTAATGCAATATTGAAGAAGCTGGTTCATGTGAGAATGTGGCCTTTACTAAACCAGTCGACCTTGAGAGACGCGATTATTTTGGACGTGGCTAAAACACATCATGCTGGGTCTTTATCAAGGCTCAAGGCAAAAGTGCAATGATTGCCCCGGCTAAATCGTCGGCACGCATACCTCGCAGCATCTGGGCTCTCGGTTTCGTGAGTCTGCTGATGGACGCCTCATCCGAACTGATTCATAGCTTGCTGCCGATGTTCATGTTCACGGTATTAGGAATCAGTGCCTCTGCGATTGGCTTGATAGAGGGTGCGGCTGAAGCCACTGCGCTGTTCGTAAAAATCTTCTCGGGCACGCTGTCCGACTACTGGGGCAAGCGCAAGCCCCTGGCTGTACTAGGCTACGGCCTTGGGGCACTATCAAAGCCGCTGTTCGCGCTGGCTACCGGCGTAGGGCTAGTTGTCACCGCTCGCCTGATGGACCGCGTCGGGAAAGGGATGCGCGGCGCGCCGCGTGATGCCTTGGTCGCCGACATCGCACCGCCAACATTGCGCGGCGCCGCTTTCGGATTGCGCCAGGCGCTTGATACGGTTGGCGCATTTATCGGCCCGCTGCTGGCAATCGGATTGATGTTGTGGTGGGCGAACGATTTCCGCTCGGTGTTCTGGGTTGCTGTTATTCCCGCTGTGCTGTCGGTGTGCCTGCTGCTATTCGGAGTGCAGGAGCCGGAACGCAAGTCTGAGGGTAAGCGTTTCAACCCGATTCGCCGCGAAAATCTCCGCCGGCTGCCGCGCTCGTACTGGTGGATCGTGGCGATAGGTGCGGCCTTTACGCTGGCGCGTTTTTCCGAAGCGTTTTTAATCCTTCGCGCGCAGCAGGGCGGCCTGCCATTGGCGTTCACGCCACTGGTGCTCATCGGCATGAACCTGATATACGCCATGTCGGCGTATCCCTTTGGCAAAATATCGGACTCGACCGACCACGCTAGCTTGCTGGCCTGGGGACTCGCGGTATTAATTACAGCGGACGTTATGCTTGCCTGGAGCAGCGACTGGACCTGGGTGTGGGCCGGCATCACGCTGTGGGGTTTGCACATGGGCATGACGCAGGGCTTGCTCGCCACGATGGTGGCCGACACGGCGCCTGCCGATTTGCGCGGCACGGCCTACGGCTTTTTCAATCTGGTGTCAGGGTTCGCACTGCTGATCGCCAGCACGGTGGCCGGGTTGCTATGGGACCGGTTTGGCGCCTCGTTCGCATTCGCGGCCGGCGCAACTTTCAGCGCCCTAGCACTGGCCGCAATCATTTTCCACAACCGCTCGAAAGCGGGTGTAGCGTTATTGCGAAACGACTGAACCCGGTGTCGGATAATCCTGTGCTTGCTGGTCCCGATCTCCACGCAAGCGATAGTCGTTGGCGCGCTCGCGAACAATCACGATGTCGTCCGCCTGAATTGGATCGGTCATCTTGGCGTCCAGAATTTTGAGTTCGCCATTGGGCAAACGACGCTGGATACCGATGCCACGTTCGGTGGCCCGGGTCGTAAGGCCACCACCCAGCGACAAGGCTTGCATCACGATGGTGTTGGGTTCAAGACGGTAGGAGCCGGCGCGCTGCACCTCACCGTAGATATAAAATACTGGGGCGCGGTCCACAAAAATGGTGTCGCCGTTTTCCAGTTGCATGTTGGTCGCCTGGTCCCCGCCGTGGAAAAGCGCCGTAAGCTTGATCTCGTGCTCTTCATACTTGCCGCCACGGTTCGTTATGACTCTGATGGTGTCCGATCCAGTGGGACTGATACCACCGGCCATGGTCAGAATGTCAGTCAGGCGTGAGCGGGTGTCCTCCAACACATAGTTGCCCGGTTTGGCAAACTGTCCCAGTACGGACACTTGCCGGCTGCGGACCTGGAGAATAGCAACCGCCACCTGCGGGTTCACGATGTAGCCTCCGCGCTTCAATTGTTCGGCGATGCGCGACCCCGCCTCGGCTGTCGTCAAACCGGCCAAGCCCACTTCACCAATCAGCGGAAAGACAATCGATCCCGACTGAGAAAGGCGAGCCTCAGTAGTCAGGTCCGGATTCTGAAACACGGTAATGCGTATGCTGTCGCTGGCGCCAAGAATTTCACGCGCCGTGGTCGCAGGCGCGCTGCTCGTTGCACTCGGTGCGGTATTCTTGGGTGGTGTCGTCTCGCGCGTGATTGGGGTATCGCGCATAAGAGTGCTCTCGCGCGCATGCGCGGGCACCATGACAGCCACTGCCAGAGCGACGGTCCAAAGCCACGTGGAAACGGAGGTACAAAAAAAGCCGGAATTCGTGATGTTTGCCATTAGAAACCTCATTCAATTTTGTGGGGGCCTGATTTCATCATCGTGCGTGGAGCCGCCTTTAAGCGTCCGACCCGAGCGAGAGAAGCACCACAGCGCTTTTTTTTAAACTGCTCGAACTGCGCTGCGCATGTTCCGAGAGCGATTTGCGGCACAGTATAGGGTGCGCGACATGTACCAAAAAATTCTGGCCCTTGGTCCGATCGGATCACCGCTCACACATTGCAATTCTTTGCGCGGAGAATCGTGACAAGTTACACATCTCCGCATCGAGAACGCCAAACTCGATCGGGTTCGCAGCCCGGACAAATCGACTTCTCGAGCGTCAGCTGAATCCGCTCAGACATTGAATGCGCCAATTGCGGTGCGCGCCACACCATTAAACTCCGCTTTCACTGCCCGGATAAGCCATCCACAACCCCAAAGTCCTTTACGCGAGAGATTGCGTTTAGGACTACGATAGGGATTGAGGATGTTGGTTCGGTGCTGTACCGAAATGCTTGGCATCTTGAGGGGAGCCTGGCGTATGCGTCACTTGTCGCGCTTTGCACCATCGAACCGTCTTCAAGTCCCGCGGTGGATCCCTCTTTGTCTTGCCGCTTACGTCTTTGTTGGGGGCCTGGTCTCGTTCATGGGCTGGGCACTGGATATCCCGCGCCTGGCCGACTGGGACAATTACGGCATTGCAACTCAGCCAAACGCAGCCATCGTGGCCATGATATGTGGCGTAGCATTGATCCTGCTAAATCAGAATTATCGACGTGCGGCGGCCGGACTCGGCATGTTCGTCGCGATAGTGGCGTCGCTGACTTTATTTGAATACCTTACTGGCGCGGAACTGCACATCGATAGAACTTTGATGTTTGATCGGCAATGGGGCCAACTGGGCGCGCTCTCGCCCGGTCGCATGGGACCGCCTGGATCATTGGCCTGGACGCTCGCAGGGATGGCGCTTATGTTGTCCGCGTGCGGCGGCAAGTCCGGCAAAATCATTTCCGTGGTTGGCGTCGGGATAGTTGTGATCGCGTCGCTGTCACTGACAGGTTATCTTTTTGGAGTCGGGGTGCTTTATCAATTGCCCCTGATGACAACCATCGCCGCGCAGACCGCAACATTGATTGTCGCGACGGGATTGTCACTGATCATCAGCGTTCCCGAGCGGGACCCGATGCGCACGTTGCTGGACGACAGTGCTGCCGGGATCATGGTACGCCGTACCCTGCCTTTCGTTATTGCGTTGCCTGTTGTACTGGGTTACCTGGAGCTCCGAGGGTTGCAGATCGGGCGCTACGATGCGGGTGTCGGCACCGCCATGCTGGTGGTAGCACTGATCACTCTGATGTGCGCGGTACTCGCGCAAGGAGTGCGCGCCGTCAGGGCCTGGGAGAGGGTCCTGAAGCTGGCCAACGATGCAGTAATGCGCGCAGAGAAGAAACTCACTGAATCACGCGCGCTGATCGAAGCAGTGAACTCCGGCACGCCCGATCTCATCTTCGCAAAGGATCGCGAGGGCCGCATTAGCTATATGAATGAGGCAGCGCGCGCGCTGGTCGGCAAGCCACTGTCGCAGGTTCTGGGACGGACCGAGCTTGAAATCGCCGGCGATACCCCGTTTTCACGCATGATCATGGAAAATGATCAGCAGGTCATGACGCGAGCTCAGACCGAATCGGTAGAAGAAACCCTGGTGGATGGCAGAACGTTTCTGATCACCAAATCGCCATTGCGCGATAGCGGGGGCAATATCTTGGGCCTGACGGGGGTCGGCGTAGATGTAACCGAACGCAAGCGCATGGAACAGAAGCTGCGAGACGGGGACCGCCGCAAAGATGAATTTCTCGCCACGCTGGCCCATGAACTGCGCAACCCGCTCGCTCCGATCACGAACGCGCTCAGTATCCTGGACCGTGCCGGAAACAATGCCTGGCTCATCGAACAGGCGCGCAGCACGATGGGCCGCCAGGTTGCACACATGGTGCGGCTGATTGACGACCTGCTGGACATCAGCCGCATTACCCTCGACAAGCTGGAATTACGCACATCGACAGTCGACCTGGCGGCGGTTATTAATCATGCGGTTGAAGCATGCCGCCCGCTGATCGAGCGCGCCGGCCACCAGTTAAGCATCAACATGCCGGACGGGCCGGTTTACCTGACAGGCGATTCCGCACGGTTGGCCCAAATCTTCGGCAACCTGCTTACCAATGCCTGCAAGTACACCGAGCGCGAGGGCCGCATCGGCATAACAGTCTCACCGGGGCGCACGGACGTGGCGATCAGCATCAAGGATAGCGGCGTCGGCATCCCGCAAGACATGCTGCCGCTGGTTTTTGATATGTTCGTGCAGGTCGGCAGAACAATCGAGCACACCGAGGGCGGGCTCGGCATTGGCTTGTCATTGGCGAAGCGATTGGTGGAATTGCATGGCGGCACCCTGACCGTGCAAAGCGATGGACTGGGACGAGGCAGCCAGTTCACCGTATCCCTGCCGATCTCGCTCGATCACCTTAAGGAGCCTTCGTTGGCGATCAAGCCATCCCAGAACGCCGCGGCGGCACATCGCATACTGGTTGTCGACGACAATCGCGACTCGGCGGAATCGCTTGCCATTTTGTTGCGGCTGGCCGGCAATGAACTGCAAATCGCTCACGATGGGCTCGAAGCGGTTGAAAAAGCGGCACTGCAGAGCCCCGACGTTATCGTGCTGGATATCGGCCTGCCGAAGCTGAATGGCTACGATGCCTGCCGCGCGATCCGGGCGCAGCCCGGCGGAAAAGACATCACGATTATTGCAGCGAGCGGCTGGGCTCGCGAAGAAGACCGCCGCTTGTCAAAAGAAGCCGGCTTCGATGCACATCTCATCAAGCCAGTAAACCATGCTGCGCTCATGAAGCTGGTGGCGGACGCAGTCGCCCGGCCACATATCGGCTGATCCCGCTGCGACGTTTACTAAGCGACGGGCAGCGCCGGCATCCCGTCGATGCGCCGGTCATCCACCCCAAGCGAGCGCGCCGTATCGAGCAGCAAGCCCAACGTTTCCTCGGGCAATGGTATGCCCTTCTCCGAGCGGGTGCGGCGCGAATGTTCTTCGGGCTCACCAGGGACCAGGGTTTCCGTAAATGGGGCTGCGGTCTTCGCCGCCTTTACGTGCGCGATATAACGCCGTACTTCTTCCGGAAACAATCCATCAGGATCGAGGCGCGCCGGATCAACATACAAGGAAAACATGCCGTTCGAGAAAGGCCGTTCCGGCGATGCGCAGCCGTTTCCAGTAAGCGCCCCGCCCAAGAGCTCACACATGAGCGCGAGGCCCGAACCTTTGTGTTCACCAAACGCGCGTAGCGCGCCGGAACCTTTGCGAATATCCCGGCGCTCGCCAGATTTGTAATCACCATAAAGCAACCGCGGATCATCACTGGTCTGGCCCTCCGCGCTGATCAGTGCATCTGATGGGATCGCCTTGCCGCCCTGGCTGGCAACCAGCACTTTTCCTTCCGCGACAATCGAGGTCGCAAAATCAAGTATCACCGGCAACCCGCCTGGGATCGGCACGCCAACACAATACGGGGCGGTCGAAAATCGCCGCTCCACACTGCCGAACGGCGCTACCAGAACACCTGCAGCCGCATTCACGAAGTGGATCGAAACGAGGCCTTGCTCAGCGGCCATCTCTGCCCAGTCGGCGACTCTGCCGATATGTCCGGCATGGCGCAAAGCCACCGCCGACAGACCCATCTGCTTGCATTTTGCAATGCCGATTTCCACAGCCTGAGGTGCTACGGTCTGGCCGAATCCAAATTTGCCATCGACCTGCGCGAGCACCGGCGTCTCTATCGGCACATCGACCTTGCGGTCAGAATGGATCAGCCCATCGCGATGCAGTTGCACGTAACGCGGTACGCGGACCACTCCGTGACTGTCGTGACCGGCAAGATTGGCACGCACAAGATAGTGTGCGATGCGCCCTGCTTCGGCCAGCGAACAGCCGATTGCGGAGAAAATTTCGGTGACCAACCTTTGGAGGGGAACAGCGGCAACGTATATCATGCCGCATCATACCTTTTGCCTGCATGCTTCGGGCAAGGTCGAATGATATCCGTATACCAACACAAAGGCGAGAGACCGTGAGAAACAATAATGTGAAATCGATCTGGAAACGCGGGGGAGCGGTGATCAACGGCTGGCTGGGTATTCCCAGTTCGATCGCAGCCGAAAACATGGCCCAGGCCAACTGGGATTCGCTGACGGTGGACCTGCAGCATGGCCATGTCGACTACCAGACGGCGGTTACGATGTTGCAGGCAATCAGTACCACACCGACGACACCCTTCGCGCGCGTGCCGTGGATGGAACCGGGAATCATCATGAAACTGCTGGACGCCGGCGCCTACGGGATCGTCTGCCCGATGATCAACACCCGCGCGGACTGCGAGGCATTTGTCGGCGCGTGCCGTTATGCGCCGGCCGGTTACCGCAGTTTCGGTCCGGTACGGGCCACGTGGTATGGAGGTGCCGACTATTTCAAATATGCCAACGACACCATCATCGCGATGGCGATGATCGAGACCAAGCAGGCGATGGACAATCTCGACGACATTCTGAGCGTGCCGGGACTCGACGCACTCTATATCGGACCAAATGATCTCGCCATTTCGCTGGGCTATGCCCCGTCAGGTGTGCCAACGGATCCGGTGGTCCTTGATGCGATCAAGACCATCGCGGCGGGTGGAAAACGGCATGGAATCATTTCGGGAATCCACTGCGGTTCCACCGCAATGGCAAAGCAGATGATCGCCTGGGGCTTTCAGTTCGTGACCTTGCTTGCGGATAACGCCTTTCTCAGTGCCGCCGCGAAAAGCGCCGTTGCGGAAATGCGCGAACCAAACGTAGTGGCCGGCAAGGCGACCGGGACGTATTAGGCGCCGTTTTAATTTTTTCTGAGCTATTCCGGTTTGAGGCCTGCGGCCTTGATCAGATTGCCCCACTTGATCTGCTCGGCGCCTATGAAAGCGGTCAAATCACTTCCGGTTCGGACGTCGAATTCCAAACCGGCATATGCGACGTGATTCGTCAGATCAGGAGATGAGGCAATCTTCTCGATTGTATTTTTCAAGCGCAGGGCAATGGATTGCGGCGTCGCTTTCGGTACGAAAATGCCGCCCCATGTGTAAGCGTACATATTGGCCAACCCAACCTCATCAACGGAAGGAACGTCGGGCACCAAGCGCAGCCGTTTCGGTCCCATGATGGCGAGGGCGCGCACTTTGCCGGCTTCTATCATGGGCAACGACGTCGCCACGAAGTCAAATCCAAAAGAGACGTCCCCGCTCATGACGGCTGCAAGAGCGGGCGCCGCTCCCTTGTACGGAACATGCAACAAGGTAACTCCGGATTTTTCCTGAAGCATCAAGCCGGCAAAATGTGCTGAATGTAAATTCCCCCCACTGGAATACGCAGGGGAGTCCCGGCTCTCTTTCAACCAGGACATGAATTCTTTCATGTTGCGGGCCGGGACACCCGGGTGCGCCACGAGCACGAGATGGCTTTTGCCAAACACGATGATTGGCATAAGGTCGCGCAACGGTTCGTATGGCAGTTCACGGTTAACTGCGGGTGCAATGACCTGGTCGATGTTCGATCCATACAGAAGCGTGTACCCGTCCGCACGCGCCTGCGCGACAGCATACGCGCCGATAGTGCCATCCGCGCCGGGACGATTTTCAATGACGATTGGTTGGCCCAACGCTTTGCCCAGACGCTCGCCAAGCAACCTTCCACGCAGGTCGGCAATGCCTCCCGCGGGCCAGGGAACAACCAGCCGCAAAGGCTTGTTCGGCCACTCCTCGCCTGAAAATACTGGAGCGCTGACCAGGCTCAGCAGCAGCAATGCGCACCCCACTGCTCCTTGCAGCAATGATTTTTTGTTCACCGGTTTTGCACGTTCCGAATTCATAACAGGCGCATTGGCTCGCGCGTCATCCGATCCTGGCCAGCGCCCCGCCATCCACTGGCAATGCCACACCGGTGATGAAGTTTGCTTCGTCGGAAGCCAGAAACAAGGCAGCGTTGGCGACATCCCATGCGGTCCCCATCTTGCCCCGGAGAGGGACTCTCTCATTGCGCTTCGATGCAATCGAGCTACGGGTTTCTCCGGTAGCGCGAGCCCGCGTATCCACCGCCATCGGCGTATCCATCAAGCCCGGCAAAATGACGTTGGCGCGGATTCCGTAGCCGGCGTTATGTAGCGCAAGCTGCTGCGTAAAGGCAATCATGGCGGCCTTCGTGGCCTTGTAGACCACGGAAGGATAGTCGGCCCACGCGGCAATGGAAGATATGTTCAGGATCACGCCGCTGCGCTGTTTGCGCATGATTGGAATGACATGTTTGCACGCCATCACGGTTCCGCGCAGGTTGATCGCACTGATGCGGTCGAAGGTGGATTCAGTCAGCTCGAGCAACTCTGCATCACCACCTGCGATGCTGACGCCCACGTTGTTATGCAAGATATCAATCCGGCCCCATCGTCGCTGAGCAAAGTCGATGGCGGCTGCGAGCGTAGCTTCATTCGTTACATCCGCTTCGAATGCCAGGCACTCGGCGCCCTCCTTTGCAATCAGGGCAGCAGTCGCATTTGCGGAATCAATATCCCGGTCTACCGCGAGGACTTTCGCGCCTTCCTGCGCGAAGCGAATCGCCGTGGCGCGGCCATTGCCCATGCCCTCTCCCGGGCTTTGCCCCGCGCCGACAATGATCGCTACCTTACCGGCAAGTCGCATGGAACCCTCACGTCCGCAGGTCGGAGAGCACGACGTCGCGCTTCAGGCCAGGAGGACAATGAACGCAAAAATCAGACTACTAGCTTGTGACCCGGATGGCCATTGTCGGCGGGGCTAACAAGGTCGCCGTAACGCTTAAGACCGGCGCCCGGGGACCAATTTGTTTTCGGAAGGAGCCGTCTTCTCCTGCGGGCAATATAGCACCGTACGGAGGACGGCCAGGGGCATATTAAAAATTTCGACGCGGCGCCAGCCAGCGAACGCGGTATTTCTAGTTCGACCAACGCACGACTCTAATGGCTTTTAAGCAGGTTGCATGACTATCGATCGATGACCGATAAGGTTCGCTTCGTCCCGGCTGTGCGTTACATAGATGAGCGTGAAGCCGAGCTCAGCCTGCAGTCTTAGAATTTCCCGGCAAAGATAGGCCCTTAACTCCGGGTCAAGGCTCGACAATGGCTCGTCCATCAACACGATTTCCGGATGCGCAACCACAGCGCGCGCAAGTGCTACGCGTTGCTGCTGCCCGCCGGACAACGTAGCAGGCCGGGCTTCTGCGCAGTCGGCCATCCGAACCATATCCAGTATTTTGCGCATCCGGGCGGGACGCTCCACTGGCTTCAGCTGTCTGTCATAACGAAGCGCAAACTCGAGATGTTCGGAGACCGTCATGTGAGGCCACAAGACCAGGTCCTGGAACACCATGCCGAGATGGCGGTTTTCGGGCGGCACCAGGTTGCGCCGGTGCTGGGCCACAATGCGGCCGTTAATCGCGATCGCACCGGAATCCGGTAATTCCAGACCGGCCACCAGACGAAGCATTGTTGTTTTGCCGCAGCCCGACGGCCCGACCAGCACCAGGCGCTCGCCGCGCGTCACCGTAAGGGACAACGCCTCGATCACACGTCGGCCGTCGTATGCCTTGGATACCGACTGTAGTTCTACAGCCATCATCGGCGGTGACCAGCGCTCTGCAACAACATGCGAAATGCACCCAGTGCGATCACAGTGACAACGACCAGAACCACGCACAATGCCGAGACCAGACTCGGCGCACCGTTAGCCATCAGCGTAAAGATGCGCACTGGCAGCGTCTCTTGGCCGGCCGGATAGACCACCATGGAAGCGCCAAGATCGCGCATGCAAAATATGAAGCCGACCATCCATGCGGCAATGACTCCTGGCAATGCGGCGGGCACAATAATATGCAATACACGAGCATGCCACGGTGCCCCCGCCATCTGCGCTGCTTCTTCCAGTGAACGCGGCACATTTCCCAAACTCGCAACGGTAATCCGGCTCGCAAGCGCAGTGTATTGCGCGACGTAGGCAAAAATCACCATCGCCGTAGAAGCGTAAATCCATCCGATGCCCGGGCGATTCCATAATGCAATAAGTGCAATGCCTATCACCGTCCCGGGTAAGGTGAACAGCAGCAAGGTAAGCGTATCGACGACGCGCCAAACGGCAAGCGCCCGGTATTGAATAAGGTAACCAGATAAAAAGCCGAGCAGCGTGAGTACTGTCGCGCCCACGCCCGCGAAAAGAATGCTGCGCCCAATGCTGCCGGCAGCTTTATTGAGTGCTTCAGCGTAAGCGAACGGTGATAAGGAAGACACGACCAGGCTTACCAAAGGAAGCACGACCGTAATAACGGCGAACAAGATTGCGGCCAGCGCGGCAGGGACACGCCAGCGGCCAAGCGGTATCACCAGGATTTTCCTGCCAGGCGCGGTGGCCAGCAGTTCGTAAGTCTTGTCGCGCAAGTAGAGTCGCTCGCCGACGAGCAAGAGCAAGGTGACGCCAAGCAACGGCGTCGCCGCCGCCGCGGCAGCGCCAAAATCGTAGAACGCGGAAAATTGTGTAAGCGTCTCAACCGGAAAAACCGGATAGCGCAGAAACATCGGAACGCCCACTTCGCCCAATGCAAGCAAAAACACAAGCAATCCCGCAAACAGAATCCCGCGCGAAATTATGGGCAGCGTAATTTTGGTCAGAACACCGCGCCATCCCGTGACCAGTCGGCCCGCTTCTTCGTGACGGGGGTTTACCGCGTGGAGATACACCACGGTGAGGATAATAACCGCGGGCGTCAATGCGCCGGCCAACACCAGCAGGCAACCCGGCAATCCGAACAGCCAGATTGATGGCGCTAACCCACTCTGCGAAAGATTGTCTGTTCCCCACCACGCGGAACGCGACATCAGATTGAACCAGCAGATTGCGAGAATGTATGGCGGAAGCAGCAGCGGAGCACACAACGTCACCATCAGCGGCCGGCGCAGCGGCACATCGGTCTTTGCAAGCAGCAAGCCCAAGGGTACGCCCAGCAGCAATGCGCACACGGCAGTCAACGCCGCCAGCGTCAGGCTATTGCGTACCGGCGGCCAATACTGCGCAGGATTTGAGAACACGTGTTCGTAAACGGAAAGCGTCCACCTGCCATCCGCGAACACGCTTTTGTAGAGCATCGCCAGTAGCGGCAATAAACCGACCACGGCGAGCGCGAAAACAACCACCAGTAATACTGCCCGCCTTTCCAAATCAATGCCCCACCCAGTCCTTGAGCCTGGGCTGAATGGCCTGCATCTTCGCCGCGACCTGCGCATAAGAGACATTCATGATTTTTAGAGTGTCCAGACGACCGACGCTGGGCGGCGTTTCAACGCCATCGTGAAGCGGAATCTGAGCCGCATCGGAGTAAGCAAGTTTTTTTTCGGTCTCCCTGGACAGCAGATAATCGATGAGCTTTTTGCCCGCTTCCGGATGCGGGCCGCCGTTAACCAGCACGACTGCATTGGGCACGATGAAGCACCCTATGCCGTTGGGCTCCTGGTCGGGATAGATCCCTTCCACCGAGCCGCCTTGCTTTTGGCGGCTGTAGACGTCGTCGCTGTCCGCAAGAGCAAACTGAAACGAACCGGCCGCAACCTGATCCGCGCTTTCCCCGTTGCTCGACACAATTTTGACATCGTTTTTACGCATCGCTTCGAGAAATGCGTTGCCGCGCTCGTCTCCCCATAACGCAAACAGCGCCGCCACATGAGCAGTCGTGGTTCCGAACAATGGATTGGCAATGGCTGCCTTGCCCCGAAAACGCGGGTCCGTGTAGGCCAGTATGGATGCCGGCTTGTTCCTGGCGCCTTTGCTCACGATCAGCATGCGCGCCCGCGCGGAAAATCCAGTCCAGTATCCCTGTGGGTCTCGAAAACGGTCGGGAATTCCTTCCGCGCTCGGCGAACGATACGGCGCCGCGACGCCGCTAGTCCGCAGTACCTCGGCGCGAATCGGCTCATTCGCCCAGTACACGTCCGCCTGCGGATTGGATTTCTCGGCTATTAAACGATTCATCACGCCGGCACTCTTGGTTTCCTCGGTGTCGTACACCGCCCGTACCACGATGCCGGTGTCACGTTCGAAATCCTTCAGCACCGGTTCGGAAAAAACCTGATCCTCGCTGACATAGACCACCACCACATGGTCGCCGCGCCGGATGGTATGCCATGCAATTGCCGCCGCGATCGCTATCGCGACAATCAGCAAAATAACGGCACGCCGGCTCATGGTGTTTCCGGCCCGGTCGCCTTAGTCCCGGACTGAAACGGTCGTCATTGTGCGACCCGCCAGGGCGAATGGTTCTGCCATGACTTCAGCGCCTCAGTCGCCCACGCCGGGGTCTTGTCCTTGTGGCACTGATTGCAGGCATTCGGAATCTTGAGCGCCTCGCTCTCGGCAGGCGAGATGAACCGGAACGTATGCGCGCGCACGTTCACGTCCGCGATGGTCTGCGCGATCTTAGGCATGTGACAGGCGACACATTCATTGCCCGCGCTGCCGGCCTTGTGATGCGTGTGAGCCTCGATGGTGGACGCATGCGGACCGACAGCGGTATTCGGCCCATGGCAGTCAAAGCAAATCTTGTTGGCTGGCTTCCACAGGATTGCGTCATTCTTCGTGCCATGAACATCGTGGCAATTGAAGCAGGTCACGCCGCGCGTGTACATCAGGCTTTGCACGAAGTCATTACCCTGCATGCGGTTCTTGTGTGCGCTGCCCTCGGGGAAGTGCGTAAAGGACGTTTCACCGAGCTTGTGCTCTTCGAGCTTCCAGTAATCCACCAGTTTCTTGCCCACGTCGTAGCCGACCGGCCAATCGTAATATTTCCCCTGGATGGGATTCTTCAGCGGCTGGCCCTGCGAGTGGCACTGGACGCAGACATCGTTCGCCTGTACGTAATTCAGCTTGGCAGGATTGATGATATTCGGCCGGCCCTGATGTGCGACGTGCTCACTGCCAGGTCCGTGGCAACGCTCACAGCCCACATTCCATTCCGTGACTTTCTTGGTCGCAATATCGTAATTGACTGAATGGCAGCCGTCGCACAGCGGCCCGGTCGGCCGCTGAAAATTGTCCGGCGGATAGAAAGCCGTCCACCAGTCGGTGCCGTTCTTCACAAAATATGGCCGCCACACTTTATGCGTGACGTCCCATTGCGAGGGCAACACGAAATAATCGTTGCCTACTTTCTTGAAATAGCGCTGTTTCCATTTGCTGCCGTAAACGAATGCGATATCGTCTTTGGTGAACGTCAGCAGGGGATCAGGCTTGGACAGGTCCGGAGTGATGGCGTCGGGATGCTCATGTGGGTCGCGCACCACATTCGCCATGCGGGTTTCCGACCAGCGGGCGTAAATATCCTTATGGCAGTCCTTGCAGGCAGCTGATCCAACGTAGTGCGAAGAGGCCACGCTGGCAACCGGTAGCGCGCGCGCGGCTTCCGCAGAAAGCGCCGACTTTGGCAGATTGCGCAAATACGCCGCCACCTGCCAAAGTTGTCGGTCCGGAAGCTCCCACGCTGGCATGCCAGTGTGTCGTATGCCGTTCTTGATGTGATAGAACAATTCGCCGTCGCTCATGCGCTGCGTATCCGAGCCACGCAGATCGGGTGGACGCGGATACTGGCCGGCCGCGATATCGGTTT
>JBJMWI010000061.1:0-5855 GCA_045810225.1 Burkholderiales bacterium | reverse complement strand
GACGCCTTGGTCCGCTCGCGGGCCGGTGACCCGGTCATTTCGCTGGTGAGCGCGGACAACGCGCCGCTGACGCGTGCGCACGGGACGCTGTTCATCGTGCTGATCGTCGCACTGATCGTGGACATCATGAAGCCCGCGACGTTGGGTTTCGTCATCCCCGGAATGGCGGATGAATACGGCATCACTCGGCAATCGGCAAGCTGGCTGGCGATTACTGCGCTGACAGGCACGGCCGTCGGCTCCGTCATTTGGGGCCTTATCGCGGATACGCTGGGTCGGCGCAGCGCAATCGTGATTTCCTCCTTGATGTTCGTGGGCACCGCGATCTGCGGTGCCATGCCTTCTTTCGCATGGAACTTGTTCATGTGTTTCCTGATGGGTGCGTCGGCGGGCGGGTTGTTGCCCATCGCCTTTACGCTGATGGCGGAAACCGTGCCGTCACGGCACCGCGGATGGATGCTGGTGCTACTCGGGGGACTAGGCACGACCGGCGGGTATCTCGTGGCGAGCGCGTGTGCGGCATGGCTCGAACCGCAGTACGGGTGGCGCATTCTGTGGTTTCTCAATCTGCCAACCGGCTTGCTGCTCATCGCGCTGAACCGCTATTTGCCAGAGTCACCGCGCTTTCTTGTGCACATGGCACGCAATGAGGAAGCGCGGCATGTGCTCGAAGGTTATGGCGTGACGGTTATTACGTTACCGCCGCAGCCACGTTCACCTAGCTCAGGCGGCTGGTGGCAAGCGCTGTTCGCCCCCGAAGTACTTGCACTGTCGGTCGGACTGACCTTGTGCGGCGTGGCGTGGGGATTGGTCAACTTTGGGTTCTTGTTGTGGCTTCCGTCGAATTTGCGCGGCGTCGGCATGGTGGACGGCGCTGCTGAGGTCCTGCTGGCAAAATCCGCAGTCCTTGCACTTCCCGGCGCGCTGCTGGTCACTTATCTGTATCACAAGTGGAGCACGTTCAAATCCATTGTACTGTTCGTCGCCGTAATGGCCGGGTCTCTGATCGGGTTTTTCTTGCTTGAGCAGATGTCGGCACATTCGACCGGCTGGATCATTGTGCTCACCGTGGTGATTATCATCAGCCTAAGCGGTGTGATTGCGATGCTGATCCCGTATGCGACCGAAATTTATCCGGTACAGGTGCGCGGCACCGGCAGTGGCCTTATTGCTGCAAGCAGCAAGGCCGGCGGCATCGCGGCCGCGGGGTTCGGCGTGCTCGGCATGTTCGGAAGCCTGAGCGCGTCTTCGCTGGCGATCGCGACAGTCCTTGCCCTGTGCGCATGCGTGCTTGCCGTAAAAGGAATTGAAACGCGCAATCGCGATCTCGAAAATATCCATCCGGGCAAGCAAGAAACTCTGGCAGACACGGTGCGCGTGAACAAATAAAGCGGAAATCGCAGGCCGGGATGGACCTTCCGGTCCACGTCGTCGTTCCGAAAACCGGCCGCTTCCCGGAACCTAGCGTACCCGTCCGGCATCCAACTGGCAGGCTTGCAGGAAGTAGAAAAACTGGCAGGCTTGCAAGAAGTAGAAAACGATACCCGCGTTCAATGCATCACCGCCGGCAGCGGACGGCTCGTCAAATGGACCGGCGAGCCGAATGCAACCGCAAGCAAAAGCGGTACATCGCTTCACGCAGCTAATGACTTAAAAACTCAGGTTTGTGCAAAGCCACAAACGCCGCGCGCTCTGAACTTTCCCACCGCGCGCTGGCCTTAGCCGGGATGATTATGTCTGAACTCAATGCAGCAGGCGGCGAAATGGCCGCGCGCGTCCGCGATTTCGATTGGGCCAGCACTGCGCTCGGGCCGGTTGAGAAGTGGCCGCAAAGCTTGCGTATCGCGGCTGGCATCTGCCTGCGTTCGCGCTTCCCGATGTTTGTCTGGTGGGGGCCGGAGCTTATCAACATTTACAACGACAGCTACGTGCCCATGCTGGGTACGCGCCACCCTGCTGCACTCGGCCACCCGGCGAAAGACACGTGGAACGAGATCTGGGATGTCATCGGTCCGCAGGCGCAGGCGGTGATGGAGCAGGGCAAAGCGACCTGGAACGAACGCGTTCTGCTCATGATGGAGCGCCAGGGGTACAGCGAAGAAACTTACTTCACCTGGTCTTACAGCCCGATCTACGACGATTCCGGCCGCATCGGCGGCGTGTTTTGCGCCTGCGTCGAGGAGACCTCGCGCGTGTTCACCGAACGCGAGCGCGACCGTCTGCTGAAAGAGAATGACGCCGAACGCCTGCGGCTTGCCGCGGCCTTCGCACAGTCGCCTTCATTCCTGGCGATTATGCGCGGACCTCACCATGAGTTCGAGTACGTGAACGAGCGCTACCGGCGCCTGATCGGCGATCGTGAAGTGGTCGGCCGGCGGGTTCGCGATGCGCTTCCCGAAGTCGAAGGCCAGGGCTTCTTCGAAATCCTGGACCAGGTTTACGCCACTGGCGAGCCGTTCTTCGGTAATGACATGCGTGTCTATATCCGACGCCACAGTGAAAGCGCGCCGGAGGAAACCTTCGTCGATTTTATTTACCAGCCGATGCGCAGCAGCACCGGGGAAGTGGCCGGCATACTGGTTCATGGCGTGGACGTAACCGAGCGGAAAAAAACGGAAGCGCGGGACCGATTTATGCTGGCATTGGAGGATGCGTTGCGCCCGCTGACCGAACCGGCGCAAATCACCGCCACTGGAGTGCGGTTGCTCGGCGACTACCTCGAAGCGGACCGGTGCGCGTACGCCGATGTGGAGCAAGACGGGGATACGTTTAACCTGATGGGGGA
Source organism: Burkholderiales bacterium (assembly GCA_045810225.1). Taxonomy (GTDB): domain Bacteria; phylum Pseudomonadota; class Gammaproteobacteria; order Burkholderiales; family JACQAP01; genus JACQAP01. Next base: position 3,070 of record JBJMWI010000061.1, on the reverse strand, counting down.
TTACAACCGGAACGTGCCGAGTATCGTCGGGCGTTACCGATTTTCTGATTTCAGCGCCGAGGTGGTTGAATCGCTGCGTGCCGGTCGGGCTTACGTGGTGCGTGATGTCGATACGCATCGCCCGCCCATTGACGACCTCTCGTACTATCGCAAGACGCTGATCCGCGCAGTCATTTGCGTACCTTTACTGAAAGCCGGACGGTTGGTCGCGGCCATGGCAGTGCACCAGGCCAGTCCGCGCAACTGGAACGACGCGGACGTCGAGCTTCTGTCGCATGTTGCAAGCCGCTGCTGGGAATCAATCGAGCGCGCGCGTGTCGAGCGTACGCTGCGCAAGAGCGAAGCAAATTTTCGCCAACTGGCGGATGCCATGCCGCAAATCGTATTTTCGGCCGGGCCCGACGGCAACGTCGATTACTTCAACCGGCAGTGGTACGAGTACACCGGCCTCGCGCACGGGCAGATCGGCCACGACAGCTGGAAGCTGGTTCATACCGAAGACGGGCTGCGGCGCGCCCTTGAAGCGTGGCCACGCGCAGTGAACAGCGGAGAGCCGTATGAGATCGAATATGCACTGCGCCGCCACGACGGCGAGTATCGCTGGCACCTCGGGCGCGCGCTGCCGATCCGGGACGAGAACGGCCGGATCGTGCGCTGGTTCGGCACCAATACCGACATCCACGACCGCAAGCAGACGGAACAGGCGCTGGCCACATCGCTCGATGCCGAACAGCGCGCTCGCTCGGAGGCGGAACTGGCGAGCCGCATGAAAGATGAATTCCTCGCCAACCTGAGTCACGAGCTGCGCACGCCTTTGACGGCCATCCTTGGCTGGTCGCATATCATGCGCCGTGAAAACGTGTCGCCCCAGCAACTGGCAAACGGGGCCGATGTGATCGAGCGCAATGCGCGCGCGCAGGCGCAGATCATTGAAGATCTGCTGGACATGAGCGCCATTATCTCGGGCAAGGTCCGACTCCAGACTGAACAGCACGTCGACCTGCGGGCCGTCATCGCCGCGGCGATTGAAACCACGCGAGCCGCTGCCGATGCCAAGCGCATTGTCATCAGGGTGGATGTTGAAGCGGCCGAGCGGCTGCACCTCAATGCGGACCCAAGCCGCCTGCAGCAAGTCATTTGGAATTTGCTCAGCAACGCGATCAAGTTCACTCCACTCGGCGGACGGGTACAGGTCAATGCCGCGCGGATCCGCGATCGGGTCGAGATCTCGGTGGCAGATACCGGGGAGGGCATTGCATCCGATTTCCTGCCGTACGTGTTCGACCGTTTTCGCCAGGCCGATGCATCAACCACGCGTCGCCACGGTGGGCTCGGACTCGGCTTGTCCATCGTCAAGCAGTTGGTCGAACTGCACGGCGGCATGGTGGGCGTGTTCAGCGAGGGCCCGAACCAAGGCACGACCTTCTCGGTAACCTTGCCGGCCGAGTCGCGTTTCGTGCAGACCGACACGAGCGCTACCAAAAGGCGCCAAGCAGACATGGATCTGCCGGCAAAGGAATCGGACCGCATTCGCGGAGTCCGCATCCTGATTGTCGATGACGATGCAGATGCGCGCGAGCTATTGAGACGCCTGCTGGAGGATTGTGGCGCGCAAGTCGCGCTGAGCGAGTCGAGTGCGGCCGCAATCGAGATCATCCGCAAAGGTCAGCTTGATCTGGTCGTGAGCGATATTGGTATGCCGGGCGAAGATGGCTACGCGCTGATCCGCCGCGTGCGTGCCCTGCCCGCCGAAGAGGGTGGGAAGGTGCCTGCGCTTGCGCTCACGGCGTATGCGCGCGCGGAAGATCGCGTCAAAGCCATCCGCGCTGGCTACCAGATGCACGTGCCGAAGCCGGTTGACCCGGCGGAATTGATCGCGATGGTCGCGAGCATGAGCGATTCCAGATAGCACTGTTTATCGACCATCCTTCGATGGCGGGCCGTTGGGCGGGTTGCTCTACGCAGCGGTCACTTGAATGGCTACATAATCGACTCGGCCGTGCAGGAAGCCGCCAGCTAGCGTTCGCGATCAAGGTATGACGCGATTGTCGCGGAACTCACCGAACATGCGCAGGAACATGTCCTCTGTGTCCAACGAATCCTGGAACCCGAAGCGGCGTGCCTTGCCCGTGTTCGAAATGATGTCGTAGTCGGAATTGAACACGGACTCCGGATAACCCCAGGAGACGATGTCTTGGTAGCGGTGCGACTTGAGCTTGTGCTCGGCCACGATACGATCCCAGACCGGGCCTTTGTCAGCCATGGTGCGCGTGAGGCTGATGGTTCGTAGCGGCGCCACTTCCATCTGAAAAAATTGTGCGAGCTTCGGCCACAGATATTGCCAGCGGATCAGATCGCCATTGGTGATATTGAATGCCTGGTTCGCGCAGGTAGGCTCGGTTGCCATCCAAACGATCGACCTGGCCAGCAACGCCGCGTCCGTGCACTGGTACAGCGCGCTGTATGCTCCCGGCTTGCCGGGAAAGCTCAGCGGTAATCCGAGTGCCTTCGAGATATTCGCGTAAACGGCAATCGATAGGGCAAGATTCATCGGACCGCCAGTCGAGAACCCGCATACCGCGTGGGGACGCACGGTGGACCAACTCCAGCGCTTTCCCGTTTGCCGCTGTTGCAGAAAATCCTGCTGGTTGTAATAGAAATTCGGTGGCATGTGGCGCGGATCGTCTTCCTTTGCCGGAGTTTTGTACGGGCCGAGGTGACTGCCGTACCACTTGCTGCCTTCGGCAAGATGCACATGCTGAAGCCCCGGGGACGCCGCCTCGATGGCATCGACTACCTTGACGAGCATGGCAGTGTTGTCGAAAACCAGTTCGTGCGGATCGGCACGCTCGATATACGCTACGAAAAAGACATGTGAGATTTGCTTCAGCGCGCCAAGCTTGCTTTTGCATTCTGCCGAATTCAACAAGTCCACGGCAATATGACGGTAGGTCCCGGGTACGTCAGGCTTCCGGCGAGAAAGTGCGGTTACGTCCCAGTCGCCTTGATCAATTAGATGTTTGAGCAGATAGCTACCGACCAGACCAGAAGCGCCTGCGACGAGTGCGGT
>JBJMWI010000060.1:0-7207 GCA_045810225.1 Burkholderiales bacterium | reverse complement strand
CATCAATGTACTGCGCTATGCCTGTCTCAAAGCCATTGTTCGAACGCGCCCTCAAATCAACATGCAGGATCTGCTCTATGGATTGAGGAGGGAATTACACAAGGAAGGCAAGTTTCTTAAGCAGCGCAGCTAAGCCCCGGACAGGGGCCAATATTAGTCCATCACACGTCAAGGTAGAAGCCGAATATCGCATTCCCATCGAACACCATAACCCGATGGAACCGCACGCAGCCGTCGCCGTCTGGGATGGCGATAAGCTTACAATCTTTGATAAGTCTCAGGAGGTTTACAACGACCGCAAGCACTTAGCTTCCAGCTTCAACATCCCGGAGACGAACGTGCAGGTGATCTCACCGTACGTTGGCGGCGCCTTCGGATCTTCACTACGGCCTAACTATTACCCTTCGCTGACCGCGATGGCGGCGCGCGAACTCCGTCGTCCCGTCAAGCTCGTCTACACGCGGACTCAGATGTTCACGGGCCACGGTCATCGTCCGTACACGATTCAGAGGGTAGCGCTTGGCGCTGAGCGAACCGGCAAGCTCACGTCAATGATCCACGAGGTGGTCCATAACACCTCCACGTTTGAGGAGTTCTCCGATAACACTACGGGGTTCACCCGCCAGGTCTACGCCTGTCCCAACCTCTACGCTCCCCTTAAGATCGCTGACGTTGACTTAAATACGCCGACATGGATGCGTGCGCCCGGCGCTGTGAGCGGCATGTTCGCGCTCGAGTCGGCGATGGACGAGTTGGCTTATGCGCTCAAGATCGATCCGCTTGAGCTTAGGTTAATCAACTATGCGGAGCGAGATCCGGAAAGCGGCAAACCGTTCTCGAGCAAGGCGCTCAGAGAATGCTACAGACTTGGCGCCGAGAAGTTTGGTTGGAAGGCGCGCAAGTTTGAGCCGCGCTCGATGCGTGACGGGCGGTTGCTGGTTGGCTGGGGAACAGCAACCGGTGTTTGGGGTGCGAACCAGATGCCGGCCACCGCTCGAATTACATTCCGGGCAGATGGCACGGCGCACGTCACGAGTGCGACCAGCGACATCGGCCCTGGCACGTACACCGTCATGACAATGATCGCCGCCGAGTACCTGGGCCTTAAACCCGAGCAGGTCGAGTTTGAGCTCGGCGATTCAAACTTCCCGCGCGCACCGGCGCAGGGTGGCTCCTGGACCACAGCGAGCGTTGGCTCAGCCGTACATGGCGCAGCCCTGGCAGTGAGCGCAAAGCTGCTTGAGCTAGCGAACCGAGAAGCAAACTCACCGCTGAACGGAGCAGCTACAACTGACATTGAGATGCTTGATGGTCGACTGCGACTTAAGAGCGACACGTCGCGTTTCGTCAATATCTCTGAGGTCATGAAGCGCAACAGCCTGACCGAGATTTCCGAGACCTTTGAATCGAAACCATCGGAGGAGCGCCGTAAATACGCGACTCTCGCGCATGGCGCGCAGTTCATTGAGGTGAAAGTGGATCCTGACATAGGACAGGTCCGAGTCACGCGTGCGATTGAGGTCACGGCATGCGGCAAGATTATGAACCCGAAGGCATCGCACAGTCAGGAGATCGGAGGCGTCGTCTGGGGAATTGGTATGGCTCTTCAAGAGGCGACGGAAATCGATCACCGTTTTGGTCGCATCATGAACCCGAACCTCCAGCATTACCACGTGCCGGTCAACGCTGACGTTCACATGATTGAAACCATATTCGTTGAGGAGGACGACAACATCGTCAACCCGCTGGGCGTCAAGGGCATGGGCGAATTGGGTATGGTGGGCATTCCGGCCGCAATTGCAAACGCGGTGTTCCACGCAACTGGCAAACGCATCAGGGAGCTTCCGATCACGCCGGACAAGCTACTGTAAGGAGGGCAAAATCCTGTGAACGAAGTACGAGCATTAGTTGAAGCGTTTGACGACGCAAACATGAGAGGTGAGCGCTGCGCCCTGGCGACTGTCGTGAATGTTGAAGGGTCTTCGTACCGGCGACCGGGTGCGCGCATGCTGGTCTGCGAAGGCGGAACGAGTACAGGCACAATTAGCGCCGGGTGCCTCGAATCCGATGTGATAGAACACGCGAAGCGCGTCATCGTGACGAGCGTAGCGAAGATCATCGAGTACAACACCGCCTCAACAAGCGACGAGATGGCTTGGGGCTTGGGACTGGGTTGCAACGGAATCGTGCGTGTCCTGGTGGAACCGCTTGCCACTGATTCACTCTACGTTGAAGCGCTCAGACTGTCCTGCCGTGCCCCCGTTGTGGTTGCGACCGTGTATCGACATGAGCTGGCGGGGCCGGCGCCGAACTCACTCCAAATCAAAACCGGGGCACGCATCTTAATTGCCGACGACGGAAGCGCGCGTAGCGATAAGTTGAGTGGTTCTTTGGCCGCTGTATTGGAAAGCGAAGTGCGAGTGCTGTCACAAGTAGAATCAGGCGTACACATTCTGGATGTGGGCGATGGCCCAGTAACAATGTTCATCGAAACGCTCATGCCGCCCGTCCCGCTCGTCATCTTCGGAGCAGGCCATGACGTGCTGCCGATCATCGAACTCGCGCGTAATCTTGGCTGGCAGACGGAGGTTGTTGACCCGCAGGCGCGACCGATCAGCGTCGAGCGGTTTGCGATCGCCGACAAGGTCACACTGTCGCGTCCCGAAGACATCGCCGCGAAAGTCACGATTACATCTCGCACTTTTACGCTATTGATGTCGCACAATTATGCATATGACCTCGTGATGCTGAAGTTTCTTTTGGCGTCGCCGGCGCCATACATCGGCATCATGGGCCCGCGCGATCGGACCAAACGGATGCTCAGCGAACTGGCAATGAATGAAAGGCTGTTCCGGTTGCAAGAGGCAGACGCATCACGCCTTTATTCCCCCGCTGGTTTGGACATCGGATCAAATTCTTCTGCGGAAACTGCCGTGTCAATCGTTGCGGAGATTCGTGCGGTGCTGGAAGGGCGACGCGGCGGTATGTTGCGCGAGCTCCAGGGCTCAATTCATGACCGCATCGCTCACGTAGAGTGCGCGCCTCTAACGGAACAGATGGTGACTGTAGCTGTCGCTTGATAGAGCTATGTTGTGCGCGCAGGTATTCGACAATGTTGCAACGTAACTCGATGAATGTGGGTGCCGTGATCCTGGCGGCTGGGTCATCCTCCCGCATGGGAGTCCCTAAACAGACTCTTCAATTTCAGGGAAAGAGTCTGCTCAGGCGCGCAGTAATAGCCGCGCTGGACGCGAGTTGCTGTCCCGTCGTGGTGGTGACGGGTGCACATGCCGAGCTTTCCAGACGCGAGTTGGACCAGCTTGATGTGCGGGAAGCGTTCAATCCTAATTGGGAGACTGGAATGGGATCGTCAGTGCGGGCTGGCATTGAACGTCTTATCAGCATCGACCCCGGCGTAACCGCAGTCGTGCTGTTGTTATGCGACCAACCTCATGTGACCCCGAGCTTTATCTCGAGCTTGATCGCAGCCCACCACACTCCTGGAAAACCCATCATAGCCTCAGCGTACGGTGGAAGTTTCGGCGTCCCGGTTCTTTTCAGCAGAGCGCTGTTTACGGAGTTGACGCAATTGGGAGGCAGGTCCGGCGCGAAAGAGATCATTGAGAGACACACGTCCGAGACGCACTTCTTAACGTTCTCGGAGGGTGAGGTGGACGTGGACACCCCGGATGATTTCTCGTTGCTACTGGGAGAGATGATCGAACCGCGACCGAGGTTTTAATGACGGAGATAAGGTAATGAAGCAACTGGTTTACGCGTTGTGGTTTTTATTAACTGTCGGCATCGCGAACGCTCAAACGGCAAATACAAGGACACAATCAATGCCCGAACAAAGTCAAACTTTAACTGCCGAGCAGCAAAGCATCGTGGCGGTCTCGGCCTTAACGGCAATAGGAGATCTGGCAAAACTGAATACAGCGCTCAACAGAGGTCTGGACGCAGGGTTAACAGTCAACGAGTCGAAGGAAGTGCTGGTCCATCTTTATGCTTATTGCGGTTTTCCGCGGAGCCTGAACGGCATCAACACGCTGATGGCCGTGATTGAGGAGCGAAAAAAGAAGGGCATCAATGATGAGGTCGGTCCGGACGCGAGTCCCATCAAGCAAGACGGTAACAAGTACGAACGAGGGAAGAGAAATCTTGAGACACTTACAGGTCGAAAAGAAGTCGGCCCGAAAAGCGGCTTCGCGGCGTTTAGTCCCGAAATCGATAGATTTCTAAAGGAACATTTGTTTGCCGACATTTTTGAGCGCGACGTTCTGGGTTTTAAGGATCGGGAAATCGCCACGATCTCAGCGCTCGCCGCGATGCCGGGTGTTGAACCGCAATTGGAATCTCACCTGTCGATGGGGATGAACACCGGGCTAACGCAAGGTCAATTACTCCAGCTCTTTGATCTGATCGAAGAAAACATCAGTCGGCAGCAGGCTGAAACAGCCCGAAGATCGCTGGCGAAAGTTACGGATGCTAAACAAAAAAAGCAGTAGCCAGTTTTCGGTGAGAAACAGGAATTTACAGCAATGAATAGATCAACCATCAAACCGCTACTCGCGATGGCATTCATAACGGCCCTCTCCTGCAGCAGCCAACAACCGATGGATACGGAGAAAGCCAAAATGGAAACCACACAAAACAAAAACGAAGGTAGTATTTTCCCGAAAGGCGAAAGAGCACCGGCGGATTATTTTACAGGAACGGTGTACCTTCATATGCTGGCACAAAAAACCGAAAGCAATCATTACTCCCTCAGCAGCGTGACGTTCGAGCCAGGCGCGAGAAGCAATTGGCATACGCATCCCGCAGGACAGACTCTGATCGTCATCAACGGTGAAGGGCTTTATCAGGAGAAAGGAAAGCCGATCAAAACCATTAACAAAGGAGAGACGATCATCTGTAGCCCCAACGTCGAACACTGGCACGGCGCATCTTCGAAAATGCAAATGACGCACATTGCCGTAACTAACGATACGGGCGCAGGCGGAGTGGTTTGGCTGAAGCCTGTAACAGATGATGAATACAACGCCGGTGGTTGATCATGGTGCGGGTCTTTTAAAGTGGCAAGAGTATTCATCACCGGATCGGCGGACGGCCTTGGTCAGTTAGCGGCAAAAGCACTGATCGCACAGGGTCACCGGGTCGTGCTCCATGCACGTAACGAAACTCGGGGGCAACAGGCTATGGACCAGGTGCGCGGTGCGGAAGGTGTCGTGACCGCTGACCTCGCGATTATCGACGACACAAAAGAACTCCCTGCAAAGGTGAATGCTCTGGGAACATTCGACGTGGTCATTCATAACGCTGGTGTTTACCAGGATTCAGCAGAGCAGATATTCGCGGTCAACACATTGGCGCCTTACATCCTAACGTGCCTTATACAGAGACCAGAGCGGCTGATCTACCTGAGCTCCGGCATGCATATGCAGGGGCATTTCAGACCGGAGAGTTTCAAGGGGCAGACTGGTCGCATCTCCTATTCCGACTCAAAGCTGCATGTGCTAATGCTCACGAAGGCTGTCGCACGCCGCTGGACCGACGTTTACTCGAATGCGGTTGACCCCGGATGGGTCCCCACCAAGATGGGCGGGAAAGGTGCACCGGACGATCTGCAAAAAGGATACGAAACCCAGGTATGGCTTTCTATAAGCAACGACGCGGAGGCAAGGGTAAGCGGCAACTACTTTCACCATCAAAAAGTGACTCACCATAACCCTGAAGCTGATGATGTGCGCTTACAAGAGAGATTTCTGAGCTTGTGCGAAGAGGTCACGGGCGTTTCGTTTCCATGAACTTGACTCGAGCCGCACAGAAATGAGGTACGTGAATCAGACGTGACTGCAAACAGAACTCCGCCTGGCAATTCGTCCTTAATGCCGGCCATACCGGTCATGGCGGTCGTTTTTCTGTCGTTCATAATCATAGGGATGGCACTGCCTGTACTCCCGCTGCATGTGCATGACGTGCTGGGATTTGGCCCACTTGTTGTCGGCGTAGTGGCAGGCGGCCAGTTCGCGGCGGCATTAATCTCTCGCTTTTGGGCTGGGCGGCTCTCGGACAGCCGCGGTGCTAAGTATGCGGTGGTCCTTGGCCTCATCGTGTCGGTAATCGGGGGCGTGTTCTATATAGCCTCGCTTCTCGTTCTGGATATGGCGGTATTATCCGTCACCTTGATCCTGATCGGACGCACACTTGTCGGCGGCGCGGAGAGTCTGATGATTACCGGTGGTATTGCGTGGGGACTGGGACTCGTCTCGAGCGAGAGTTCTGCAAAGGTTATCGCCTGGGTGGGAATGGCGATGTTTGCTGCATTGGCTGCGGGTGCTCCGCTCGGAAGCCTCGTGTTTGAGCGGTGGGCTTTCTTCGGAATCGCGCTTGTCACCGCGCTCGTCCCAATCGCGGCTCTCGTCATCATCAGACGCCTTCCGGCATTAGTTCCGGAAGTTTCTCGAAAGGCAGGCATCTCAACTGTTTTGGGAGCTGTCGCTTTGCCGGGTTTGGGCTTCGCACTAAGCGGGATTACTTTCGGGGCCGTCACGTCATTCCTGACTCTCTACTTCTCGGTGAACGGCTGGAACCACGGCGCCCTCGCCTTCACTACGTTTGCGGTTGCCCTGATCGCCGCACGGATATTCTGGAGCGGCCTGCCGGATCGCTTTGGTGGTGCAAAGGTAGCTTTATGTTGTCTGGTCATACAGGCAATAGGATTGGCGATGATCGGCGTTGCGGGCTCGGCTGGGCTAGCCATGATAGGAGCAGCTATTTGCGGCGCCGGCTTTTCACTGGTATTTCCAAGCCTCGGGCTTGAAGCCGTAAGGCGCGCACCTCCGGCAAGCCGCGGCCTCGCGATGGGAACTTACAACGCCTTTCTCGACCTGACGCTCGGGTTCGGAAGTCCGGCGCTTGGGTGGCTTGGCGGAGCGGCGGGGCTCGGTTCTATTTTCATTGGCAGCGCCGTTGCGGCGCTGCTCGCGGTTCCAATCGCTCTTCGTCTTCTGTATAAGCCGGCGGCAGAAAGAGACGTCACCATCGATCCGTCGTTTCCCGATGCTGAGATCATTCATTGCACGATGTCCTGAGGAAGAATAGAACGGTAAAACTCGTGGATCTGTTTTTTCTGGCATGAGGGAGTGAGCCTGTCACAACTAAGGCAGAGCAACACCGATATAGAGAATTTTAATCTCGTTAGCCT
>JBJMWI010000059.1:0-4538 GCA_045810225.1 Burkholderiales bacterium | reverse complement strand
TCCACCAATATTTCTGGGACGGACAGGTCGCATACCTGGTCCTGACATGCGAAGTCACGAGCTATTGCGTGGTGGAATACGCGAGCAAGCCAATGGTCCAGGAAGAGCAAGCCGATACCGGCGTCATGCCCGGTCCGGGCTCTCACAAAAAGGACGACTGAGCCGCATCCCGGAGCAGTTTCAGAATGCCGACCGCGGCGAACCTGGCCGCTCAGCATCGACTGCGACAAATCTGTGACGGCTTTTCGCCGCACGGACGCAAAATGGAATCCTTACATTGCAACCACGCAGTTGAAACAAGCAACTATGCCGTGTTGCCTGCGATGACGTCGCACGAATCACGGAGTAGATCGGATTCAGGAAAGGCGGCCAATGCCTTGCCGTCGACCTTGGTCATGTTACGGAACGATTCACGGAACTGCCTGCCTGGCCTTCGTGCCACAGAATAGCTCGGTCGGGTTACGCGTGCGTCCGTCATGCATCATCGCGGCGCCTCCAAAGTGGTTGCGTGCGCCAGTCGCGTCCGTTGCCTGTAAGTCCGGCCGGTGTGCTGGTGCAAATGGGTTGCCCTAACACCTTATAACGGGCGCCCAACGTCAAAACGGGCAGCCGCTGGCGTAAACTAGTGGCCGGACGGGCTGTCGTATCCCACGCCCGATAGAAGATTGAGGAAACGCCATGAACATGCCTGTGGAAAAGCATCAGACTGCAATCGACGAGATTCGTGCCAGGTTCGGCGACCGGCTCTCTACCAGCGCCGGCGTACGCGACCATCACAGCAAGGATGAATCCTGGCACCATCCCCATCGCCCGGACGCGGTGGTATTTCCCAACACCACCGAGGAAGTTGCCGAAATCGTGCGCATCTGTGCCGCGCACAAGACGCCCGTGGTCGCCTATGGCACCGGGACATCGCTGGAAGGCAACGTGATTCCCCATCACGGCGGCGTGGTGGTCGACCTCGCCAATATGAACAAGGTATTGCGCGTCAGTGCCGAAGATCTCGATGTCACGGTGCAAGCACGCGTAACGCGCAAAGAGCTAAACGCTTTCATCCGCGACCAGGGACTGTTTTTCCCAATCGACCCTGGTGCGGACGCCTCGCTAGGCGGCATGGCCGCAACGCGCGCCTCCGGAACCAATGCCGTGCGTTACGGCACCATGCGTGAGAATGTGCTGGCGCTGACGGTGGTGCTGGCCGATGGACGCATCATCCGCACGTCGCGTCGTTCGCGCAAATCGGCGGCAGGCTATGACCTGACCCGCTTGTTCGTGGGATCCGAAGGCACGCTCGGCATCATCACTGAAGTTACGCTGCGGCTGTACGGCATTCCCGAAGCGATGGCAGCCGCCGTATGCTCGTTCGAGAGCATAGAAGGCGCAGTCAACACCGTCATCCAGACCATCCAGCTTGGCATTCCGGTCGCTCGCATTGAACTGCTCGACGAAGTGCAGATGGATTCGGTGAATAAATTTTCCAAGCTCAGCTATCCGGTAAAAGACACGCTGTTCGTGGAATTCCACGGCACCGAAGCAGGTGTCAAGGAACAAGCGGAAATGGTGCAGTCGATCGCTGCAGAAAATGGCGGCGGTGAATTCAAGTGGGCCACCAAGACCGAAGACCGCAACGCGCTGTGGACCGCACGCCACGATGTCACTTATGCGAACAAGGCACTGCGCCCGGGATGCGAAATATGGGCGACCGACGTCTGTGTGCCGATTTCCAAACTGGCTGAATGCATCCTCGAAACCAAGAAGGATCTGCAAGGCAGCTTCCTGATCGCGCCTCTGGTGGGGCATGTCGGGGACGGCAACTTTCATCTCGGCTTTCTGATCAATCGCGACGACCCGAAGGAAATCGAAGAGGCAGAGCGTCTGAACGACCGCCTTGTCATGCGCGCGCTGGCGATGGACGGCACGTGCACCGGAGAACACGGCATCGGGCTTGGCAAGCAGAAGTTCCTGGTCGCCGAACACGGTGAAGCGGTCGGCGTCATGCGCGAAATCAAGAAAGCGCTGGATCCGCAAAACATTATGAATCCCGGCAAAATCTTTACGCTGTAATAAGTCGGCGCCAGAGTCGATGTCGCACGCAACTACAGTGATCCCGCTCTCGCAATAGCGCTTACTTCAGCGTCCTCTCGTGCCAACGCTCTACGGCATCAAGAAATGCGACACCATGACAAAAACCTTTGCGTGGCTGGATGCGCATGGCGTCGCGTACCAATTTCATGACTACAAGACGAGCGGTATTGACGTGGAGCGCCTCAAGGACTGGTCCCGGCAAGTCGGTTGGGACGTCTTGCTGAATACGCGCGGCACAACCTGGCGCAAATTATCGCCGAGCCAGCGGGCCCATCTCGACGAGAACAAAGCGCTGAAGCTGATGAGCGAGCACCCAAGCCTGATCAAGCGGCCGGTGCTGGACAGTGGCAAAGAGCTTGTGGTGGGCTTCGCGCCCGAACGTTATACCGCCCTGTTGCGCGCTCAGAAGTTATGATGCTTAGAGGATTCTTGCATCACGAACCTTTGCGGCATCGCGGTATCAAAGAGGGCCCGCCATAGTCAGGCCTATCGATGCAACCAAACCAGCGACACTTCAAGGCTCCATGGAATTCCGCCGCATTGCAGGCCCCTCCTGGGAATAGTTTGCTGGCCAAAGCGCTGACTGCGGTGGTGAGCGTCATCGTGCTGATGGTCGCGTTCATCGTATCCTTTGTAATTTTTGCGGCGGTCGCAAGCCTCGCATTGTTGGCAGGCGTCTATATCTGGTGGAAAACGCGCGCTTTACGCCGCCATTTGCGTGAACATCCGCCCGGTGGGCGAATCATCGAAGGACAAGTCGTTTCCGATGATCCCGCACGACGGATCGATTGACATCCAAGCCAAATTTCCATGGCGGCCAGTTGCCGATGAAACCAGGGCGCACGAACTGATCAACTGGGTGCGCACCACCGGTCCGAAGCTTCTGGACATAGAGCGGCAAGCTTCATCCGCCATCCGAGCGAATGGGCCGCACATCTTCACGCAAACGTCTTGTGCAATGTTTTCCGGCTCGACCCTCGTGCGCAAGCGCTGCGACTGAAGCAGCGGAACAGGCACGCAGCCTGCGATCCGGCCTCCTGTGCGATACTGTCTCCCGCCCTGCCGGCCTTGCGCGTTGGTGCAGTGGTCACACAAAAACCGGCGTAACAAAAATCAAGCGGCATCAATTACGTTGTCAATATCCGACGTGCTCAATTTCAAGCGAGTGTCTCAACAGAAGCTGGAGCACGGTCATCCGGTTACCTACGCGGACCGAACAGCCGTGTTCGTCCGGGAGACAAGCGCATGAGCCTGGACATTCGCTGGCTTGCGCCGGTGGCGCTGGTTGCGTTGTCGCCGCACTGCATAGCCGCCAAGTACATGACCATCGATCAGGCACGTACGCTGATTTTCCCGCTGGCAGACGAATTCGTGGCCCAGCCGGTACAGCTCACGCCTGAACAGATGCAGGAAATCGAGAAACTGTCGGGCGTGCCCGGACGCACGGCGCAACACAATGCTTGGCAGGTGCTGAGCCAGGGAAAAATGATTGGCTGGTTCTTCATCGATCAGGTCGTCGGCAAGCATGAGCTGATCACTTACGCACTGGGCCTTAATGCAGACTGCAGCGTGCGGCAATTCCAGATCGTAGAGTACCTCGAGGCCTATGGCTACCAGGTCCGTGAACTGAAATGGCGCGACCAATTCGTAGGCAAGACGGCCGACAGTCCGCTTGCGGTTGGCACCGACATCGCAAATATCAGCGGCGCGACCCTGTCCGTTCGCCACATCACCAATGGCATCAAGCGCCTGCTCTTCCTCTGCCAGACCGTCCTGCGCTGAATTTTCGCGCATGCATCCGGCGATGGGCACGCTGGTTCATGTTTCAGCCATCGCTCACGATAGCGTCTCCGCGCGCGAGGCAGTCAATGCCGCGTTCGATACGCTTGCGCGCATCGAGAAATTGATGAGCTTTCATGATGCGCACAGCGATGTTTCCCGGCTGAACCAGGAAGGCTGGCGTCGGCCGCAAACGGTGCATCACTGGACTTGGACCGTTATAAGGCGCGCTTTGCGTTTCGCGCACGCCAGCGACGGCTTGTTTGATATCACGGTGGCGCCGCTGCTAGTGCGTGAGGGCCTGCTTCCCGGCTCCAACACTGCAGTGCAGGAATGCGGCCATTGGCGGCACATCAAGCTGCTTTCCGATTGCAGGATTTCCCTCGCACGGCCCATGCTGCTGGACTTGGGCGGTATCGCCAAAGGCTTCGCTGTCGATCAGGCTATCTACCAACTCAGAAAAAGAGGATGCACCGAAGCAGTCGTGAACGCAGGCGGTGACTTGCGCTGCTACGGAAACGTGCCGCGGCGCATTCAGCTTCGCCGCCGCGATGCACTGGTTACGGTGGCAGAACTGCGCCGCGGCGCGGTTGCCACATCGGCTCCGCGTACAACGCACGCCGGACGCCTGGCACAACCGCTCGGCAGCATCTTCAATCCAAACACGCGCCGTG
>JBJMWI010000058.1:0-30828 GCA_045810225.1 Burkholderiales bacterium | reverse complement strand
GCATCCTAGAACTCAAAACCAGCTGACGAGCGTGTCAAAATCCGGGCAAAAATACTCCTCCGTACCATTAGTTTCAACAAGTTGACGAAATTGTTTGCTTAATGCGACTCATTCCTATTAGTATCTGCCTCGCGTCAGTGTCATCAACCCATTCAGGAGATTTGCATGGCTTCCGTAAGGCAGAAATTTTCCCCGCGCGCTATGGCGCCCGCTGTGGCAGTGGTCGGTGCAATTGCTTTCGCGTCGCTGTCCATATCCCCCGCAGCCGCGGACGAACGTTTTTTTACCTACAGTCAGGACGCCGATGTAATCCCAAAGGGCGGCACGGAATTCGAACAATGGCTGACGCTACGTGAAGGCCATCCTGGCGGTGACCGTCAGTTCGATCAGTATCTGTGGGATTTCAGGGAAGAAATCGAACACGGTTTCACCGACCGGCTGAGCGGTTCCCTGTACCTGAATTTCAACCAGAACCAGATCGTCGCAAACCAGCCTGGGCTGACGGATTCAAGCGACTTTTCATTTAAGGGCGTATCCGGCGAGTTGAAGTACCAGCTGATGAATCCGAACACCCAACCCATCGGCTTGGCGCTTTATTTCGAACCGACCTACAGCGGCAGCGAAAGGGAGCTTGAATACAAGCTGATCGTTTCCAAGAACATCGGTGACAAGTGGGTCCTCGCGGCCAACGCTACATTCGAGCAGGAATGGGAGGATGAAGATGGCACTACGGAAAAAGAGTCAGTCGCGGAATTTACCTTGGGTGCCGCGTATCGATTTACGCCGAATTGGTCGGTTGGGCTCGAGGGGCGCTATCACGCAGTGTACGAAGGCTCATCGCTGAACGATCACCTTGGTACCGGCATATTCGTCGGCCCGAATGTTCATTACGCAACACCAAAGTGGTGGGCTACGCTTACGCTGCTGCCGCAGGTATCCGGACATCCTACCGATGGGGGCATCAATCGTACCGAGCACCAGACATTCGAGGCGCGGCTGATTTTCGGCATCAATTTGTAGAGACCGGTGAAGCGCGCGTTAAGTGCCGCCCAGCCAGGCTTTGCGCGCTCGAACCGCTTCTTTGGATGTTCCCACGATACTCAGGGACCACGCGTCGAGTTTCGCCGCGTCCAACTTAACCTGCAACACCAGCAACTCGTCTCGCCGGAAGGCGTGCACCGGGACCGTTTCGCCGGCCCGGTAGCGCGCCAGATGTGCATCGACATTGTCTGGCGTGACGCGCAAGCCATCGATGGCAATGATAATGTCGCCCGCGGCGAGGCCGGCTTTCTGTGCCGCCCCATCCGCAAAGACCTGGCTCAGCTTTAGATCGCCGCCGTCATTGCCGGTGCGCACGCCGAGCGCGACGCCGCGCGAGGCCTGGCGTTCCTTGCGTGACATCTGGTCCCGGCGATCCATGCCCGAACGGGCAGGGCGCTGCTGGATTTCCACGCCCACGGTCTGGAGCAGTTTTTGCAGCGGCAGGTCGGCCGTCGTGTGCACTGCCTGATTGAAAAAACGTGTCAGCTTGAGTCCGGTGACCTGTTCTGCCATTTGTTCGATGCCGTCTTCCGGAACTCCGAGGCCCGTTAAACCGTAGCGTTTCCACAGTCCGCGCATGACATGGTCCAGCGACTTACGGCCCCCTGTCTGCGCGCGGATTAACAGATCAAGATTCAACGCCACCAGGCTGCCTTTCAGGTAATAACTCACACCTGCATTCGGCGTGTTCTCGTCGGTGCGGTAATACTTGATCCAGGCATCGAAGCTGGATTCTGCAATGGTCTGGCGCTTGCGGCCGGCGAGGCGCAACAATGAAGTAATGTTCCGGGCCAGCGTGTCGAGGTAGGTTGCCTGCGATATCAATCCCGCCCTCACCAGTAGCAGGTCGTCGTAATAGGACGTGAAGCCTTCGAAGGCCCACAACAACCTGGTGTAATTTTCGCGGTCCAGGTCATAGGGCGTGAATGCCGCCGGTTTGATGCGCTTGACGTTCCAGGTATGAAAGTACTCGTGGCTAGCGAGGCCAAGCAAAGTCCGGTAGCCACCGCTCGCCGTCACGATATTCGGTTGCGGCAGGTCGTTGCGTGCACATAGCAGCGCCGTGGAGGCGCGATGCTCGAGCCCGCCATAGCCATCTCCGACGGTTGTAATCAGGAATACGTAGCGATCCATCGGCGCCGGCGCACCGAAAAATGCAATCTGGGCTTCACATAATTTTTTCAGGTCTTTCGCAAGGCGTTGCAAGTCGCCGCGATGCCGGCCAGTCACGGCGATATCATGCTGCACGCCCGCGGCTTTGAATGTGACCAGCTCGAAGGTTCCGATTTCGACGGGATGGTCTATTAATTCCTCATAGTCGGCCGCTTCATACGTACCGAAACCATAGGGCTTGCCACTTTTTCGCCGCATTGCCGTCGCGATGCGCCAGTCACGGTACTTCGCCCCTTTGGGCGGCAGGATATCGACCAGCACGGGCGCCTGTTCGTGGCCGTGAACCTGAAGAAACAATGCTGGGCCGTTGAAGAACGCGTGGGTCGTGTCAAAGTGAGCGCCGCGTACTGATAGATCCCAGGCATAGACCTCCATGATCACCGTTAGCGGACCGTCGGTCGGCTCCACTTGCCACGTGTTTTTGTCGAGCTTCACCATGCGCAAGTTCTTGCGATTGCGTAGTGCGCCGATGCTGACGACGTGCTTGGCAAATTCACGGATCAGGTAACTGCCTGGAATCCAGGTTGGCAGCGACAATTTCTGACCCATCGGGTCCGGGTCTTCGACCATGCAGTGCACCTCGAACAGGTGCGCTTCGGGATTGCTGAGGGAAACCGAGTAGCGGACAGGGTAATTTTTCATTGGGGTGGCGGAAAATGTGCGTCCGGCTTTATGGCGGGCTTAAGCAATTTCGTCAAGCTGTGTGAAAGGGACTGGCGAGTTTGTATGTAGGCGTGCGTCGGTGAACTAGGATGCAATTGAAGATTGGAGTACGATCCGCACCCTGCCCCAAGACCAGTTGGCAATCGCCGATTCAACGTCGTGAACTATTTCTCACTTGGAGGAAAATAATGCAGCGATTTTTTGCAAACTACCTGCAGCTATTGGCCGGCATTTTTACCATAGCAATGTTGTCGGGGGCAGCCTTCGCGGACGAGACCTGCAATTCTCCCTACATGAGCCGTCTGATCAAAGGCCAGGAGAGTTATCTGCATGTATGGACGCTCGGCGTGAAAGGCATGGGTGATGGCTCCGACAAGCTGGTCACGGTGGACGTACAGCCTGGGTCAAAGAATTTTGGCAAAGTCATCCACAAACATTCGGTGGGCGGGCGCGGTGAAGCGCACCACATGGGCTTCACTGACGACCGCAAGTACCTGTGGGCGGGACGGCTCGATGACAGCAAGATTTTTGTGTTCGACGTGGGTACCGATCCAGCGAAACCGAAACTGGTCAAAACCATCGCCAACTTCACTGCCAAGACTGGGTATGTCGGCCCGCATACTTTCTACGCGCTGCCCGGCCGAATGCTGGTACAGGGCCTGTCCAACAACAAGGACCACGGCGGCGTGACAGGCATGGCGCTCTACAACAACAAGGGCGATTTCATCAGCAGCCATGCCATGCCGGTCGGCAAGGCCGATATCGGCGGCGGCGATGGTTACGGTTACGACATCGCCATCAATCCAGCCCGTAATGCCATGCTGACATCAAGCTTTGCCGGGTGGACGAACTACATGATGGATCTGAGCAAGCTGGTCAAGGATGGCGAAGCCATGAAGCACTTCGGCAACACCATGGCGATCTGGGACTTGAAGGCAATGCAGCCCACCAAAGTGCTCGCCGTTCCGGGCGCGCCTTTGGAGATCCGCTGGTCACTGAAGGAAGGCGACAATTGGGCGATCACGGCGACTGCACTGACGTCGAAATTGTGGCTCGTCAAGCAGGATGCGAGCGGGCAGTGGCAGGCAAAGGACGTTGCCACCATTGGGGATCCGGCAAAGATTCCGTTGCCAGTGGACATCAGCATCACAGCGGACGGCAAAGGACTGTGGGTCAATACCTTCATGGATGGCAAGACGCGCTACTTCGATCTTACGAATCCGGAGCAGCCGAAACAGACCTTCGAAAAGGTAACCGGCAAGCAGGTCAACATGGTTTCCCAGAGCTGGGACGGCAAGCGCGTCTATATCACGTCATCGCTACTCGCCAACTGGGACAAAAAAGCAGCGGACGACGAACAGTTTCTGCGCGCGTTCGACTGGGATGGCAAGGATCTGGCGCCAAAGTTTGAGATCGACTTCTACAAGGCGAAACTCGGTCGCGCGCACCACATGAAATTTACCGCCAAACCGCAAGCCACCGCAGCGCGTGAATCAGCAGGACCACTGCTCGCTGCCTGGGGGAGATGATTCGAGCGGGTGCGCGCGCGGCGCTTGCCGCAGGAGCAATCGCTGCATTGGCATGGTCGGCGGCGGGTGCCGATCTTCCGCGGCACGACTACGTCGCCAACGCGCCCGGGAGCTACACCCTGCAACGCATCCAGCCGGCCGGCAACGGCTGGGTGCTGGATGGCAGTTTTGTCCCGCGCCGTCTTTCCTCCTACACGCGCGGCGCGATTACGCTGTTGTCATTCGTTTATACGTACTGCACGGATCCGACCGGTTGTCCGCTCGCCTATAACACCTTCGTGCAGGTCAGGGACCGGGTCAGCAACGATCCAGCCCTGCACGGCAAAGTCAGGTTCGTTTCACTTTCGTTCGATCCCGCCAACGACACGCCCGAGGCGATGACGCGCTACGGCGGGCGTTATGCAATAGACCAGGCCTTGCCGTGGCGCTTTCTAACCACGTATTCGCTGCGCTTCCTGCTCCCGATTCTCGAAGACTTCGGGCAGGACGTGGAACTCGATCGCGACGCCAGCGGCCAGGCGATGCGCACCTACACGCACATGCTCAAGGTATTCCTGATCGATCCGCAGGGCAATGTCAGGGAAATATACAGCACGGCTTTTCTGAATGCCGATGTCGTCTTCAATGACATCAAGACGCTGGCGCTGGAGGCAACAAAAGGAAAGGGTCCGTGATCCCGCGGGCGGTACGGTTGGTAGTCGTGCTGGCCGTGATTTGCATGGCGAGCGTCACCGATACCGCGCTGGCCGATCGGCCGCTCGGACTGCCGCCCCTCCCCGCAGCGGCCCATGCCGCGCCGGAGCTCGTCGATCTGGGACGCAAGCTTTTCTTCGACCGGCGGCTGTCGTTCAACGGCACCATGTCATGCGCCATGTGCCATGTGCCGGAAGAGGGGTTCACCAGCAACGCCTCGCGCACCGCGGTCGGCATGGAAGGCAGGAGCTTGAGTCGCAATGCGCCGGCGCTGTACAACCTTGCCTGGCAGCGCGCTTTGTTTCATGACGGCAGAGAAAAGTCTCTGGTGGGCCAGGTATGGTCACCACTGCTGAATCCGGACGAGATGGCGAACCCGTCGGTCGGTCATGTGCTCCTTCGCATTCGCGGCCTGCCTGATTACAACGGTGAGTTCGAAAAATTATTTGGCGGGCAGGGCGCATCGCGAACGCGTGTCGGCGTCGCCATTGCGGCGTTCGAGACGACGCTGGTCTCGGGAAATTCGCGCTTCGATCGGCGCTGGTATGGCGGTGAAGCCGCCGCGATGTCCGAGCAGGAGTTGGCAGGCCTGGAACTGTTCCGTGGCAAAGCCGGCTGTGTGACCTGTCACATCATCGGTGCTCGCGACGCGCTCTTCAGCGACGGCCGCTATCACATAACAGGAGCTGGATCAGTGGCGCATGCGGCGCGTTTCACTGTGCCGCTCGCTCCCGGTGTTTCCACCGTGCTGAGCGATGCGGAGCTTGGCTCGTTTGCGGTACACGAGCCCCCCGACCTTGGCCGCTTCCAGATCACGCACAAGCCGGAAGACCGCAATGCGTTCAAGACGCCATCTTTGCGCAATGTGTCGCGGTCCGCGCCTTATATGCACGATGGGACACTGGCAACCCTCGAAGACGTGGTCGAGTTCTACGACCGCGGCGGCGGTGCTGTTGCCGGCAAGAGCGCGCTGCTCATGTCATTGGGTCTGAGCCAGACGGACAAGCGCGCGTTGGTCGCGTTTCTCAAGGCGCTGGATGGGGACAACATCGAGGGTCTGGTCAAAACGGTCAGACGCAACCTGCCGCTCGAACTCGGCGGCGAAGCGGGCGAGTACTGAACCAGCTGCTCCATCGCGAGCAGCTCTTTTGTAATGGCGCGAGCACTGACCGCGACGTGTGACGGTTTTTGCATTTGCATTTACTCAGTCCTCAGGCCAAATTGCTCGGTCCTGCTTTTCTTCTCTCTCGTCGTCACCCGCGATCACCACTGCGGTTGCCGCAAGGGCCACAAAACATTCAGGTCCCGAAACTTCACTGTTCTTCAGAGGTCCGTACGTGATGGACTGAAGCACATCGTCCGCAACACAGCGATGGACGTACAAGCTCGTCCGCCGTGACGGGAGCCTTCAGATGGACAACGCAGTTACCGGCACCACCAAACAAGTGGACGAAAGCGCCCCGGAAGGTACGCTTTCAGAACAGCTGCTGCAGCACATGGATGCCTATTGGCGGGCTGCGAATTATCTATCGGTCGGGCAGATCTACCTGTATGACAATCCGCTGTTGAAGCAGCCGCTGACGCTGGAGCACATTAAGCCGCGCTTGCTCGGTCACTGGGGCACAACACCCGGGTTGAACTTCATCTATGTCCACCTGAACCGCGTCATAACGCAGCGTGATCTCAATGTGATGTTCGTGACCGGGCCCGGCCACGGCGGCCCTGGCCTGGTGGCGAACACTTATCTGGAAGGAACTTACAGCGAGTTGTACCCCAGTGTGACGCAGGACGAGGCAGGGATGAAAAAATTGTTCACGCAGTTTTCCTTTCCCGGCGGAATTCCCAGTCACGTGGCACCGCAAGTACCGGGATCGATCAACGAGGGCGGCGAGCTCGGTTACTCCCTGGCACACGCGTATGGGGCGGCATTCGACAATCCGGACTTGATCGTCGCGTGCGTTGTAGGCGACGGCGAAGCGGAAACCGGGCCGCTGGCCACCAGCTGGCATTCAAACAAGTTCCTGAATCCGGTGGGCGACGGTGCTGTGCTGCCGATCCTGCATTTGAATGGCTACAAGATCGCCGGCCCGACGGTGCTTGCACGCATTCCGCGCGCCGAACTCGAAGCGCTGTTGCGTGGCTATGGCTACCGGCCGTACTTTGTCGAGGGCGACGACCCGGCCCGAATGCACCGGCTGATGGCGCAGACCCTGGACGCGGTCGTGGCGGAAATCCATACGCTCCAGCGCGATGCGCGGCAGACCGGATTTCGCAGCCGTCCGCACTGGCCCATGATCGTGCTGCGCTCGCCAAAAGGTTGGACTGGACCGATCGCCGTCGATGGTAAAGCGGTGGAGGGAACGTTCCGGTCCCATCAGGTGCCACTCGCGGAACTGGCGACCAAGCCAGGCCACCTGGAAATTCTGGAACGCTGGCTGCGGAGCTATCGTCCGCAGGAATTGTTCGACGCGAATGGGCGTTTGCGAGCAGAGCTTGCTGAACTGTCGCCCGAAGGCAATCGCAGGATGGGGGCAAATCCGCACGCTAATGGCGGCCTGTTACTGAGGGATCTCGAGCTTCCGGATTTCCGCGACTATGCCATTCGCGTCAAGGTCCCAGGAAGTGTCGCGGCCGAATCAACACGCGTTCAGGGCCAATTCATCCGCGACGTGCTGAAACAAAACGCCGCTGCGCGAAATTTCCGTATTTTCAGTCCGGATGAAGCAGCCTCGAACCGGTGGAACGCAGTATTCGAGGTGACGGATCGTTGTTCGACTGCGGATGTCATTCCAGGCGATGAGCACGTCGCCCCGGATGGACGCGTCATGGAAATGTTGAGCGAGCATCAGTGCGAGGGCTGGCTGGAGGGCTACCTGTTGACTGGCCGTCATGGCTTTCTGTCGAGTTACGAAGCGTTCATCCATATCATCGATTCGATGTTCAATCAGCATGCGAAATGGCTCGATGTGGCGGGACAAATTCCGTGGCGGCGGCCGATTGCTTCATTGAATTATCTATTGTCATCCCACGTATGGCGGCAGGACCATAATGGGTTCAGCCATCAGGATCCCGGTTTTATCGACATCGCGACTAACAAGTCAGCGCGCATCGTGCGCGTTTATTTCCCGCCCGACGCGAATTCACTGTTGTCGGTGACAGATCATTGTTTGCGCAGCCGCAACTACGTGAATGTCATCGTCGCCGGCAAGCAGCCCGAAGCGCAGTGGCTCGACATGGACGCCGCGATTGCACATTGCACTGCCGGAATCGGGATTTGGCAGTGGGCCGGCAATGAAGACGACGCCGGCCCGGACGTTGTCATGGCATGCTGCGGCGACGTGCCGACGCTGGAGACGTTGGCGGCGGTCGATTTCCTGCGTCAGCAGTTGCCGGATCTGAAGGTGCGTGTGGTCAACGTCGTTGATCTGATGACGTTGCAACCGCAAAGCGAGCATCCCCATGGATTGAGCGATGAAACATTCGACCACATGTTCACGCGCGACAGGCCGGTCATATTCGCTTTCCATGGTTATCCGGTTCTGATCCATCGCCTGACGTATCGCAGGTCAAATCAGGAGCGTATCCATGTGCGAGGGTTCAAGGAAAAAGGCACGACCACCACACCGTTTGACATGGTCGTGCTGAACGACCTGGACCGTTTCCATCTGGCCGCCGATGTGATCGAGCGCGTGCCGGGGCTTGGGGAACGCGCGGTTCTCGTACTACAGGTGCTGCGCGCGGAATTGCTCAATCACAAGGCGTACATCGAAAAACACGGCGAAGATTTGCCTGAGATTCGTAACTGGAAATGGCAGGCTGGGGTCTGAGCCAGTGCCAGTGAAGCGTCCCGCAACTAGGTAATGCCTATTAACGTGGTGTCCAGGCAAATCCGGCGGATGCTCGGATAGCGCTCCTGAATGGCCTTTCTGAAGCGCGTGACCGCAGCGCGGATATCCTGAATGTCGGTATGCGCGCGGAATCGCAAATCGATCGCAAGCAGGACGTCATCCGGGCCAAGATACAAGGTCACCAGATGGTTCACCTGCTGCACGTCGGGATCTGCACTGATGATACTGCGCAGTTCGGCCAGCGTGGCGGGCTCCATGCCTTCGCCCACGAGCAGTCCCATACTCTCGTAGACCATGATGACCGCGCTAGCACAGAGTAGAACGCCGATCAGCACGGAAGCCGCGCCATCCAGCCAGGCAAGCTTTAGCGCCGTGCTCAAGTAAATGCCGGCGAAAGCGAAGAACAGGCCCAGCAGCGCAGCGGTGTCCTCCAGCAGCACGGAAAACGTAATCGGGTTTTTGGTGCCGACGATGGTATCCATGATGCCGCGTCCGTGGCGCTGTTCCTTGCGGAACGCCTTCCAGCCGAAATACCAGCTGCCTCCCTCGAATATGCCCGCAGCGCCTAGCACCGCATAGGTCCACCATGCCGACTCGGGCGCCTTACCCTGCATGATATGCATGATGCCGGTGACGATGGACATGCCCCCACCGAGTCCAAAGATCAGTATCCCCACCACGAGCGTCCAAAAGTAAAGTTCGTGCCCGTAGCCGAGCGGATGATGTTCGTCCGGCGGTTTAAGGCTGCGGCGCATGCCATGCAGCATCAGTGCGCCGTTGCCGGTATCTACCAGCGAGTGAATCGCTTCCGATAGCATGGCGGAGCTGCCAGAGAAGGCGGCTGCGAGGAACTTCGTGGCGGTGACGAGCAGATTGCCGACGATGGCCGCGACTACCGAGACGGTTGTTTCAGCAGCCATGCACGATCCTTCGATTTAGTAAGCAACAGTACATTCGCAAGTGGACACACTGCCTGCGATCGAGCCTCCCACACAAGAGGCCGAACGACGCATTGTGGGATACTGCGCGGCAATCGCACTCACGTACTGCCTGGAACATTACATATCAATACGCGGGCAGGGCGTCCGCTGCATGTGCACCCGGCCTGTCATGACTGATCGCAACCGTAACCAGTTTCTGGAATAAAGTACTGAACCCCACATGAGCCTGGATATCCGCTGGTTGCTTCCGGTGGCCATTTACGCCGTGGCGCCGCAATGCGTTGCTGCGAAGTACATGAGTATCGAACAGGCACGGGAGCAGATGTTTCCGTTTGCCGACCAGTACGTGACGCAGGTTCTGCACCTCACACCCAGGCAAATCCAGGAAATCGACACGCTTTCAGGAGTAACGGGACGCGGCGCGCAACCGCTGGTCTGGCAGGCCCTGGCCAAGGGGAAACCGATCGGATGGTTGTTCCTGGATCAAGTCATCGGCAAGCATGAGTTGATTACATATGCGCTGGGCGTGAACACCGATGGCAGCATCCGTCAGTTGCAGATACTAGAGTACCTGGAGACGTACGGCTCGCAAGTGCGTTATCCCAATTGGCGCGACCAGTTTGTCGGCAAGACGGTCAAAGACCCGCTGCGGGTCGACAGCGACATCGACAATATCAGCGGCGCTACACTGTCGGCTCGCCATCTGACCGAGGGAATCAGGCGTCTGTTATTGCTTCAACAAATGATCCTGCGCTAATGGGATGCAGCGGTTGGTGCGTGCCTCGGCGAACATCGCGGCAAGATCAAGGCTTGCGCGCCGGCACTACAGACCGGATTTCCCGAATCTCCTGAACCAGCGGGATTGCCGCGCCAATGAAGGGAAGCTTGGGATTGTCCCGGCAATAGTTGTCGATATAAAGTGCAAGGGCTGCTTCGTCCAGCATCTTATCCAGCGCGACCTGGTTTGCGGAATTGCCGAAGTTGTAGCCGGACACGAAACCGCGGAACCAGGCTCCGTAGATCGCGCGCGACAGTTTGTTATTTTTGGAGTGGACCCACTCCGCGCAAGACGTGTCGGCGAAGCTGAAAACGTTTACGTCAGGCGGTCCCTGCGCAAATGCGTTTGCCGCTTGCAAGCAGCACACCAGTACTCCGGAAAGAAGCCTTCTCGACGTAATCCAATGTGTTATTGCGCCAATGCTCATGGTATTTGAAAAATTGTCCAGGAATGCAAGGTGAGCAACACGGCATACCAGGCGAATAGATGTTTGCCGAACATCTTTTGCAACCGGCAAGCCAGCGTCCGGGACGCGCAAAAGAATCCGGCGCCAAGCATCGGCCGGGCGCTAAACGTACCATAGAAAAAATATCATGTCCTGTCGCATGCCATGGTCTGGTGCGACTGCACGAAGTGCGATCGCAAGACACGGATTGCACTACGGACTTCTGTGATCATGCCCAACCGCTTGCGCCAGCATGGTTCGATCGGTGCCCGGCAAGGAACTGAGAGCGAGCGCACGCGGTCCTATTGTGCCGCGCCTGGAACATGGCGAATCCGCGCCGGTATTTTTCAATTCGAGGACATCCACATCGGAGCCCGGGGATCATGATCTGGCCGGCACAGCAGGCACACCGCGACCGCGAATCCGCCCCGGGAGAACGCGCTCCACCGGCGAATCGCAATCCAGATACCAAAGGGACTGGGTTGCGCAATATTCCGCCGCGCCGCGCATGGCTTACGTTCCTGATGATCCTCGTGGTGAACTACTTTCTCGCGAGGTTTCTGTTTCCGAATCCCGACGCACCGGTCACGGTGCCGTATACCGCTTTCAAGGAAGAGGCGGCGAAGGGTAACGTCAAGGCCATTTACAGCAAAGGCGCCAGCATCGAGGGCCGCTTTGCAAAGCCCGTTACCTGGCCGCCGCCTGGCGAAAATAATGCGGTGCCTGGCCGCACGGCTCGGGTGCCGCCGAGGACCGCGGATACCTTCACAACCGAATTGCCGGCATTTGTGGATCCGGGACTGGAGGCTTTCCTCATCAGCCAGCACGTTGAAATCAGTGCGGTGCCAATTCAAACCAGCTCATTGGGAAGTTTGCTGCTTGGCTTCGGTCCGGCCATTCTGATCATTGCTTTCTATGTCTGGCTGTACCGTCGCGCCGCCCAGCAGGGTGGAGGAATAGGGGGTGCATTGATGGGCATCGGCAAAAGCAAGGCCAGACGCTATGACCAGGAAGCTGGTACCAGAGTGACTTTCGACGACGTAGCCGGCATCGATGAAGCCGAGAACGAACTGGTGGAGATCGTGGATTTTCTGAAGGCTCCGGCGAAGTACACCCGCCTCGGCGGAAGCCCGCCAAAAGGCATTCTGCTGATTGGCGCGCCCGGAACGGGAAAAACGCTGCTCGCGAAAGCTGTCGCTGGAGAGGCCGGGGTGCCATTTTTTTCCATGAGTGCGGCTGAATTCGTGGAAATGATCGTCGGCGTGGGCGCTGCGCGCGTGCGTGATTTATTCAAGCAGGCACGCGAACACGCTCCTGCAATCATATTCATCGACGAGATTGATTCGATTGGCCGCTCGCGTGGCCAGGTCGCGCTCGGCGGGTCGAGCGAACAAGAGCAGACCTTGAACCAGATCCTGACCGAGATGGATGGGTTCACCGGTCGGGAAGGTGTCATCGTGCTAGCGGCGACCAATCAACCCGACGTGCTGGACAAAGCGCTGCTGCGGCCCGGGCGCTTTGACCGGCGCGTAGTCGTCAATCTTCCGGACAAGACAGGCCGTGAAGCAATCCTGAAAGTGCATACGCGCAAGGTGCCCCTGGCCAGCGACGTCGATTTGTCGCAACTGGCGGCGGCAACGCCGGGGCTGTCCGGTGCGGACCTCAACAACCTCGTTAACGAGGCCGCGCTGCTGGCCGCGCGCCGGGAACAGGAGCAGGTACGCGAGAAAGATTTCCTGGACGCGCTGGAAAAGATCGTGCTGGGACCGGAGCGTCCGCTATTGCTTAGCCGCGACGATCGCGAGCGCATCGCCTATCATGAAAGCGGACACGCGATTCTCGGCCTGGTCGTGCCCGGCGCAGATCCAGTGCATCGGGTCACCATCGTGCCGCGTGGACAAGCGCTAGGCGTCACGTACCAGCGCCCCCAGTCCGATCGTTACAATTATCCGGAAAAATATCTGCGCGCGCGCATCATTGGCATGCTCGGCGGCCGCGCGGCGGAAGAAGTCGTGTACGGGACCAGGACGACTGGAGCCGAGAACGATATCGAACAGGCAACCAATCTTGCCCGCAACATGGTCACGCGCTGGGGCATGAGCGATGCACTGGGCATGGTGCAACTCGCACCCCGCCAAAACCCTTATCTACCCGGCGCCATCGGCGCGGACAAGCCGTTCAGCGAGGAGACTGCGCGCGTAGTGGACGCTGAAGTGCTCAGGATCATTAATGAATGCCACGATGAAGCGCTGCGCCTGCTGCGCCAGCACCGCAAGGCACTCAACGCACTGGTTGAAGCATTGTTGGCAGGGGATACGCTTGGCGAAAAAGAGATCTTGGCCGTTACCGGACTTCCGCCAGCGCCCGCATTGGAGACCCGGCCACTGGCGGTTGCCGGTCAACGAGCCTGAGTACTGCTTTCGCCGGCTGCCGTTGGCCGTCCAGTTACATACGCTACGATAGCGCGGACGGAGATTCCAGATGAATAATGTGGAGCAGACCCACAAGGCCCGCACGGATGTGCGCCGGTTCGCCGACCGCGCGTTTTCGCGCGCGGCCGGTGCAACGCTGATCGAGGGCAACAGCGTCCGGCTGCTCAAGGATGCTGCGCAAAACTATCCCGCTTGGCTCGACGCCATCGGCAGCGCGCGACACCACGTGTTGTTCGAAAATTACATCATCAGCGAAGACGTGGTCGGAGAACGGTTTGCCGAGGCGTTCCTGCGCAAGGCCGGTGAAGGCGTCAGCGTGCGCATTATTTATGACTGGTTGGGAAGTTTCGGCCGAGCTTCGAGCCGTTTCTGGAACCGTTTGCAGAGTGGCGGCGTGCAGGTGTGCTGCTATAACCCCCCGCGCCTCGACTCCCCGTTTGGTTGGCTGTCGCGCGATCACCGCAAGATGCTTGCGGTAGACGGCCAGGTTGGATTCATCACCGGCCTGTGTGTGGGCAAAGCATGGGAAGGGGTACCCGAGAAAAATCTCGAGCCATGGCGCGACACCGGCGTGCAAGTGCGTGGTCCGGCAGTCGCCGAAATAGAATCGGCATTTCAACAAGTGTGGGTCATGGCCGGCGGAGAAGCGTTTAACCGCGACGCATCGACTGACAACCGGGCGCTCGTTGAAGCAGGCGATGTCGCAATGCGCATTGTCGCCAGCGCACCGGCGACGGCCGGCATGTTCCGTCTTGACCAGCTTATCGCCGCGCTGGCGCGCAAGCGTTTGTGGATGACTGACGCATATTACGGAGGCACACCGTCATACGTGGAAGGCTTGCGCGCCGCCGCCAGGGATGGCGTTGACGTGCGCTTGCTGGTACCGAATGCGACCGACATTCCGCTGCTGAAACCGTTGTCGAGATCCGGCTATCGCCCGCTGCTGGAAGGAGGCGTGCGTCTGTTCGAATGGAACGGCACGATGCTGCATGCTAAGACGGCAGTTGCAGACGGGCGCTGGGCGCGGGTCGGCTCCACCAACTTGAACATAGCCAGCTGGTTCGGTAATTGCGAACTGGATGCCGTAGTCGAAGATGAGGCGTTCGCACAAGAGATGGAGCAAATGTATATCGCAGATCTGGCAAACTCGACTGAAGTCGTGCTTGACGCACGCCGGCGCGTACGCGCGCCGGGCGAGCCGCATCAAGTACAACGCCGGCTCGCCTCCGGACGCGGCAGTACCGGGCGCGCGGCGGCCGGCGCCGTGCGACTCGGAAACGCCGTCGGTGCCGCCATGATCAACCGGCGCGCGCTGGAGCCAACTGAGACGCGCATGTTGATTCCTGCAGCCTTTTTGCTGCTCGCCTTGAGCGCGTTGCTGGCACGCTTTCCGTTATTGCTGATCTATCCGCTGCTGTTCATCCTGGTGTGGCTTGCGACCGCGCTGCTCTACAAGGGCTTCAGGGCATACCGTGCGGCCCGGCGCGCAAGGTCCGGCCAAACCAGTGAAAAAACTACTGCCTGAGTCGCCAGGTCGATATGGCCAGTAGTGGACGGCGGTTCGGGCAGGCGCTTGCTTCCACATACTCGATAATCGAGGCCACCGAGCTAAACTTCGACGGGCGTAAAGTTTATCTGTTGCCAGAAGCGGAGCGCTCCTCCTCGGCGCGTTCGCGTGATGCGCCCAATATCGTCCAGACCGCCATGAACATGGCCGCGATGACCGGCCCGAGCACGAAGCCGTTGATGCCGAAAAACGTAAGGCCGCCCAGCGTGGAGATCAGCACCACATAGTCCGGCAATTTGGTGTCCTTGCCGACCAGAACCGGACGCAGGAAATTATCGACCAGGCCGATGACAAGAACCCCGTATGCGGTCAACGCGATGCCCTGCCAGATGTCGCCGCTCATGACCATATAGATCGCCACAGGCAACCAGACCAGTGCCGCGCCTATGGCCGGCAGCAACGACAGGAACGCCATGACAACCGCCCACAATACCGCCGCATGGATGTCCATCGCCCAGAATATCAGTCCGCCGAGCGCGCCCTGCAGCGCAGCCACCAATATGTTGCCTTTAACCGTTGCGCGGATGACCACAGTAAACCGGCTTATGAGCGCGACCTTCTGGTCTGCCGGCAATGGAATGGCATTCAGGATACGCGCGGACAGTTCTTCGCCATCGCGCAGAAGAAAAAAAAGCAGATACAGCATGACAAAAAGATTGACGCCGAAGTCCAGCACGTTATGCCCAACAACAAACGCTTGTGCCGCCACGAACTGGCTGCCTTTGAGCAGGGTCGCAATGGATCGCTCCCATACCGCGCCGAAATCCGTCAATCCGAAGCGCTCGAGCAAATCCGCCATCCATGCAGGCAAAAGATCAAACATGCGGCGGAAGAATCCGACGATGTCCAGTTCGCCACTTTCGATCCGGGCGTAGGCGCCAGTCACCTCGCGCACCAACAGTGCCACGACCATAATCAATGGCAGGATAACCAGGACGAGCACCAGTGCCACAGTGACAGCCGCTGCCAGGGAGGGCTTTTGCCGCATGACGCGCAACATCCGCCGATACAATGGCGCGAACACGATCGCCAGAATGCTGCCCCAAACAATGGCGCCGTAGAGCGGCTGCAAAACCAGCACAAAAGCGACTGATACCGCAAGAATGAGCAGATGAAACGTTTTTTCTTCGAGGGCGCTCACGATGCCGCGATAGTTTGACCGGTGATGCCAGTGTACGCTGAACGCATGGTAAGCCAATGGACAGTTTGGCTCAGGCGCAGTGTCACATGCTCGCATCGCAATGGAGGAAATGTTTATGGCAGAGGTCGGAACCAAACTGATATTCGAAAATGATCGGGTGCGGGTATGGGAGTTCACGCTGCGGCCGGGGGAAAGCATAGAAGCGCATAAGCACGATCACGACTATTTGTTTTACCCGATTGAGGGCGCCACGCTCGAGGTGATACGCGCTAGCGGGACCACGCACCTGACATTGAAAACCGGTGAGGTTTATTTCCGCAAAGGCGGCGATACGCACGCGGCACGGAACAGCGACGATCATCGCTACCATGAACTATTGGTCGAGCTCAAAGCCTGATTGCTGACAATGTCATCATGCTGTTGTCGTACGAGGGCTAACTGCCGGATTACATGGGTACCGAGAACGTTTGCAAAGACTCTAGAGTCTCAAGAATTAACGCGCATCGAGGAGAGCATGCATGAAAGTATTCATCACCGGAGGAGGCGGGTTCCTGGGCTACCGGCTCGGCTTGCGGTTGCTCGAGCAAAGAACGTTGACCGGGGCAGATGGCAAACCGGCCGCCATTTCAGAGATAAAATTGTTCGATGCCGCGTTTGCCCCCAACCTCGACCGGAGGCTGCACTGTATCCAGGGCGATATTACCGATGCGGACGTAGTCCAGCAGGCGCTGGACCGCGACACCGCTTGCGTTTTTCATCTCGCCGCAGTGGTGAGTGCGCATGCGGAAGCGGAATTCGACACCGGGTATCGCGTAAACCTGGACGGTAGCCGCAACCTGCTGGAAGCATGCCGTGATTTGGATTCGCCTCCGCGCCTGGTGTTCGCGAGTTCGCTAGCCGTATTCGGCGGTAACTTGCCGCCGATCGTTGATGATAGCTGTACTCCCACGCCGCAGACGTCCTATGGCACGCAGAAAGTCATCGGCGAATATCTGGTCAATGATTATTCGCGCAAGGGCTTCATCGATGGGCGTAGCCTGCGTTTGCCGACCATCGTCGTGCGCCCCGGCAAGCCCAACCTCGCGTCCACTTCATTCGCCAGCGGCATGTTCCGCGAACCGTTGAACGGCGTGGTATGCGAAGTGCCGGTGCGCGATGACATTGAAATGTGGATTCTCTCACCCGCCAAGGTGCTCGACGCGTTTGTGCACGCGAATGAGTTGCCGCCATCGGCATGGGGAGCAAATCGCGCCGTGACCTTGCCGGGAATCACGTTTTCGCTGAAGCAGGGGGTCGCGGCGCTGCGACGGATTGCGGGAGACGAGGTTGCGAACAGGATTGTGTTCAAGCCGGTTGATCGCATTCATAACATGGTCAAGACCTTCCCGGCGCGCTTTTCCCCGCAGCGGGCGCTCGACATGGGATTCACAGCCGACCGCGATATCGACGCCATCATCAAGGCTTACATCGAAAGCGAGCGCATAAAAATTGCTTAGCGGTTCAAGTCTTCGCGGGCCACTGATTGCGATTTTTGCACACGTGTAGTGAATGGGCTACCAGCGGCTAGCGGGATAACGACGTGATCGCGACATTATTGGCGTCACGCACTCAATTTTGCGACTGGTCAAAAACTTTTCCCGAGATTGCCTTTCGAATCTTGCTCCATCAAGTCATGAAGGGGACAGAAACATGAATCAGACCAGCAATGTCACGGTGTTTTCCGCTCCGATTCTGGCGTGGACCGATCTTGCTTTGATATCGGCCCAAATGCTGGTGACCTCGGCGCAAGTTATTGGTCACCGTACCAGCCGGATCGTGATCGCGGGCGCCACGCCCGATCCGCAGGATCAACGGGAATTCACCATGATGAGTGAAGAAAAAACGGCTGCAGCATTAAAGTCCGCGCAAGCCATGGCCCAGGGGATGTTCAGGTTGGGCCAACAGCTTGCCGTCATGACGGGCCGGCAAATGCTTGCCAGCGTGCCGATGATGATGTCGCTCGCCGCGAGTGCCACGCCACAGCAATCGTGGGCGCGGCAAGCAAATCTGGCGCGAGTTGGCATGGCTACTGCAGCGGAGGCTAACAATCGCATTGCGGCATCAATACCCCGCATCGCAAGCAAGGGCCTGAAACCCATCCACACCAAAGCGACCGCGAATCGCAAGCGTCTGCACAAACATGCAACCGCCCGAGCCATGAATAAAGCGCGCAGCCACCATACTGGCCGCTAGAGCAAAGACAAGTTCAAATCATCGCAGCAGCCCTTTCGGGGGCTGCTTTTTTTTGGCCTGCGCCTGGACCCTGTAACCATACCCGGGCAATCCACAGACAGTGCGAAAACGCCGGACATTCTGTATCTTGCGCCTATCGTGCGTATGCTGACCCCCGCCCAATCGGGTGCCAGCCCTGAAAAGGTCCGCGCATCGGCAGTGCTAGGCAGGGTTGTTCAGCAGGAGACATTGATGATGCTTGCGCTTGTCAGGTTTGCCAATATTGTGGTTGCGGCCCTTGTCGCGGGCGGCATGTTCATAATTTGGTTGGGCTACAATCCCGCGACACTGTCACCTTCGACGTATGTGGAGCAGCAGCAGAACGCCATCCGTGCGCTGGATGTGCTCATGCCGGTGCTTGGTGCCATCACCATAGTGCTCACGCTGATCTCAGCATTCATGCAGCGAAGCGACAACAAGGCTTTTGTTCTGCTACTGGTCGCCTGCGCATTCCTCATTATCAGCGGCGTGCTGACTCACTTCGGCAACCAGCCCATCAATACCATCGTGCTGTCGTGGGAGATCGCAAGGCCACCCGCCAACTGGACCGAGTTGCGCGATCAGTGGTGGGGGTTCCACAGACTGAGGACGTTCTGCGGCTGCGTCGCGCTGGTGCTGATCACTTGGGCGAGCGTCTACCCGGGCAGGAAGGAAACCTGACGCTAAGCCGGTGCCACGCTATCGTGGCGTGTTTATGCCCACTGCATAGAAGACCCGCCAGGGGCGATCGCAGTTCAGCGACTGTTATGTATTTCGATGCGAGGCACGCGGCCTTTGAACTGCTGGGCGATATTGCGCTGCGCGTGCCTGTAGACTGTGTGCCGGACAGTTCGCCGCAACGTGACGGTGCCGGTGAAACGCTTTAGAAAGCCCAGAAAAATAGTCCATCCGGGGGAAACATCCATGGCTTGGCGACGTGGCTGGATCAGTCTGTTCCTGTTTACGCTGGCGATGATCAACTATGTCGACCGCGTTGCCTTATCGGTCGCATCCAAGCCGATATCCGAGGAGTTCGGGCTGTCCCCCGCGGCAATGGGATATCTGTTCTCGTCATTTTTATGGACTTATCTGGTGTGCCTGATCCCGATGGGCATTCTGGTAGACCGGCTTGGCACCAAGACGGTTAATGCGGCGGGCATTACGCTCTGGTCGACTGCGACCATGGCAACCGGTGTGTCATGGAATTTCATTTCGCTGATCGGCACGCGCCTGGCGATGGGGGTCGGCGAAGCCACTACTTTTCCAGCGGGCGGGCGCATGGTGCGCGAGTGGATTCCGGCCAGCGAGCGCGGATTGACCAATGCGGTTTTCATGGCGGGCACGCAGGCCGGCCCCGCGGTCGGCGCGTTGCTTGTCGCCTGGATCATCAGCCAGATTGGCTGGCGCGGCTCGTTTCTGGTGGTCGGCGCCGCCGGATTTATCTGGCTGCTCGCCTGGCTGATGTGGTTCGGGCCACCGGAGAAAGTACGCTGGCTTGGTACAGCGGAGCGTGACAAGATCCTGCGCGAGCGCGACGCAGATAGCCACGCCCTGCAAACCCGCACGAGCGGTACACGCGTGCTGGACCTGCTGCGCACGCGCACGATGTGGGGGTTGGCGCTGGCCGAGGGCTGCGCGGTGTATACGCAGTATCTTTTCCTGACCTGGCTGCCGAGCTACCTGCAATCCACGCGCGGCCTGACGATTGTCAAAACAGGGTTGTTCACTGCCGTTCCGTATTTCGGTGCGGCAGTGCTTGGCATCCTGCTGGGGCGCATCAGCGATCGCCTGCTGACGGCGGACGCTGTAGGCAAAGGCCGCCGGCGCGTGATGGGAATTGTGATGATGTTGTCTTCGTCGGTCATCCTGTTTACGCCTTTCGTTGACGAGATCTGGTTGCTGCTGTCGCTGTTTACCATTTCGCTGACCGGCATGGCGACGGCGATTTCGCTGAATTTTTCGCTGGTCAACGATCTGTTGCGCAACCCGGAAGATTCCGGCAAGGCCATGAGCATCCTGATTGTCGGCGGCAATACGTTCGGCGTGGCGGCGCCAATCATCACCGGTCATGTGATTCAAGCTACCGGCAGCTACAACTGGGCGTTTGGAATTGCCGGCATGCTGCTGGTCACGGGTGCGACCATCCTGCTCACGATGACCCGTTCGCCGATAGAGATTCCGGCGCCTGCCGTGCTTGCAGCGCGGTAATCTTCAAGGAGCCGCTATTGTGCTATTCAATGCGCCGGTCAAATTGCAAAGCCAGGTCTTCGCGCGACTGCCCGACGAACTGAAGTCTGCCGACCAGAACAACGCCTGGGTCGCGCGCCAGCCGCTCGGTACGCCGGTGGGTTCCTTGCTCGAAGGACCATCGTTCGACAGACAAGGCAATTTCTGGTGTGTCGACATCCAGAATGGGCGAATTTTCAGAGTAACGCGCGAAGGCGTTTTCATTCTTGTGGCCGAGTACGATGGCTGGCCCAACGGGCTGAAATTTCATCGCGACGGGCGCGCCTTCATCGCCGATTACAAGCACGGCATCATGCTGCTCGATCCGGTGAACGGCAAAGTCACGCCGTTTCTGGTCGAGGCTTATGGCGCGCCGTTCAAAGGCGTCAACGATCTATTTTTCGCCGCCAATGGCGACCTGTACTTCACCGATCAGGGGCTGACCGGTTTGCATGATGCCACTGGCCGGCTATACAAACTTACCGCGCAGGGAAAACTGACGTGCCTGCTCGATAACATACCGAGTCCGAACGGGCTGGTAATGAATGCCGAGGAAACGCAACTTTACCTTGCGGTGACGCGTGGCAACTGCGTGTGGCGGGTGCCGTTTGTGCGGGACGGCACCCTGGCCAAGGTGGGACTTCATCTTCAGCTGTCCGGTGGCGCCGGGCCAGACGGACTGGCGCTGGATGAGCAGGGTGGCCTCGTCGTCGCACATGTCGGCATGGGATCCGTGTGGACGTTCACGCCGTTGGGTGAACCTGCCTATCGCATCATGTCTTGCATGGGCACGCACACCACCAACGTTGCATTTGGCTGGCCCGACCGCGACACTCTCTACATTACTGAATCGTCAACCGCAAGCATCCTGACCGCAAAACTAGCGGTGCCCGGCAAATTGATGTACTCACATTGCTAGACGCCGCGAGCGCGCGCAAGGCGGAACCTAGCGCGCAGATAACGCCGGCGTCGCATCGACCAAAGCGGGTTCGCGCAAAGTTGCGCCGCGCAGCGCCGCACCGCGCATTTGCTCCGGTGGGCGCGGAAGCCCGCTACGCATGCTGTAATCTCGCATGGGTTGACGTGGGCGCTCCTGTTCCGTACGCAAGTTTTGCGCGCAGATAATGTCGAGTGCCGTTACACCGGCGACTGCCGCCAATGCAACGCCTGCGCCAGCACCGCCGGAACGCGAAGCCATCGTTGTAATGTCGAGCGCATCGCCGGCTACGCGAGCCCAAATCCACGGGGTCGGATCCTTCGCGGACAGAATACCGATGCCGTTGGCGATCTCGCGCACGCCATACGCGCGAATCATGGACTTGCTCGATTTCGTACCGGTGGCGCGCAATAAGGTTCCGGGCATCAGCGCTTCGGCGAGTCCCAGGCCGATGCTGAACCAGCCGAGCGTCTGTGCGAGTGTATCGGCTGGCGCGGGATCGCGCCGCGCAGGGACCGAATGGTATAAATCATTCATGGCTTCGCTCCTAAGGTTTAAGTACGACTTTGACGCAACCGTCATCCTTGTCACGGAACGTCTGGTACATGTCCGGTCC
The DNA here is from genome assembly GCA_045810225.1 of Burkholderiales bacterium. Classification (GTDB taxonomy): domain Bacteria; phylum Pseudomonadota; class Gammaproteobacteria; order Burkholderiales; family JACQAP01; genus JACQAP01. Next base: position 8,548 of record JBJMWI010000058.1, on the reverse strand, counting down.
GTCGTCGAGTCCGACTTCGTGCGTGATCACGAATGATGGATCGATCTGGCCATCCTGTATAAGGTTCAGTAGCTCGCCGGTCCAGCGATTCACATGGGTTTGTCCGGTACGCACCGTCAGTCCCTTGTTCATCAGCGCGCCGAACGGAATCTTGTCCACCAATCCGCCGTAGACGCCGGGGATGGATAGCGTCCCCGCCGGACGGCACACGTACATCATTTCACGCAACACGTGCGGGCGATCGCTTTCCAGCATGACCGCTTGCTTGGCGCGGTCATAAATGGAATCGATGGAGCGCGTCACGTGCGCTTCCATGCCGACTGCGTCTATGCATTTTTCCGGTCCCTTGCCGCCGGTTAGCTCCGCCAGACTCTCCAGCACGCTTTCCTCTTCGAAATTGATCGGAATGGCTCCGCCGGCCTGTGCCATGTCGAGCCGTTCAGGCACGCGGTCAATGGCGATGACCTGTTTCGCACCTAGCAGCAAGGCACTGCGCATGGTGAATTGGCCTACGGGTCCCGCGCCCCATACCGCGACCGTATCGGTAGGCTCGATATCGCATTGCACGGCGGCTTGCCAGCCAGTCGGGAAAATATCGCCGAGAAACAGCACCTGTTCATCGGAGAGCCCGTCCGGAATTTGCACCGGTCCGGAATCGGCGTATGGGACGCGGACGTATTCAGCCTGCCCTCCAGCGTAGCCCCCGGTCAGATGCGTATAGCCGTACAGCCCGGCCGTGGTATGGCCGAACACCTTGTCGGCAATATTCTTGTTGCGGTTGCTGCGTTCACACACGGAAAAATTACCGCGTCTGCATTGTTCGCACTCGCCGCATGTGATGGTGAACGGAACCACAACGCGCTCGCCGACCCGCAGCTTGCGCACATCACCGCCGAGTTCAACCACTTCGCCCATGAACTCGTGGCCCATGATGTCGCCATGCTTCATGCCGGGCATGAAGCCGTCGTAGAGGTGCAGATCGGAACCGCAGATCGCGCAACTCGTCACCTTGATGATTGCATCGCGTGCGTCTTCTATGATGGGATCCGGAACATCGTAGTCGCAGCGGATATCTTTCTTTCCATGCCAGCGTAACGCCTTCATGATGGAAGCCTCGTGTTGTTGATGGTTGAACGCTGAAGGCATCAGACCAGTTGAAACTTACTAGTGAAGCCCAGCCTGTTGGTACGACACAACGCTTCGGGGTGAGTTGCGAGCTGGACTTAAAAAAAAACGCAGCGCGAACGTCATCACCGCGTGCCAAGTATTGTAAAAAAACGCGCGAGCCGGGCAATGTTTTCTGTCGGATTGAAAAGCGGTGCAGGCACGCCGGTAAACTTTGCGTTCAAGCCGTTCTGGCGAGTTGTTCCCTGCATAACGCCATTGCCGCACGCGCGAGTTCCTTATCCTGTAGTCCGGCGATATTTAATGCATGCGTTTGCGCTAACCTGGCGTAATTGTCCTGTGTGGAGCGCGCATATGCAGGGTCATAGTGAATGCGCAGCAGATCACTTACCAGCGTTTCCCATTCGCAGGCGTCGATCATTGCGTTCCAGCGTGCTACCGTCACGCTGGAATGCAGTGCGGCCAGGCGCAGTAACTTTGCTTTCAGCCACCCCGGTTCGGACAAGAAGTGGCCATACTCGCCAACCAGAAAGCGCACTCGCTCTTCGAGGGGCACTTCGATGCGAATGCACGCCGAATCCCGCATGCGCTCCAGCAATTTGTCGGGTATGCGCAAATTGCCGATCTTTCTACTTTCCGCTTCAATGAACACTGGCGTGCCGGGATGCAAGCTGCGCAGCGCATGCCACAAGCGGCTCTCGAACATTTTTTGCGAGGGCTGCGCCGCTCCCGGCATATCGCCCAACACCGAGCCGCGATGCTGCGCGAGTAGTTCGAGGTCGAGCACCTGGGCACCGTGTGTGGCCAGTGCTTGCAGCAGCCGGCTCTTGCCGCTGCCGGTCGGTCCGCAGACCACGCGGAACGTCAGCCGTGACGGCAATTGTTCCAGTTGGCCAAGGACTGCGCGGCGGAACGTCTGATAACCGCCAGCCAGCGTGGCGGCATTCCAGCCGATTTCCCGCAACACGTGCGCCATCGAGTTCGATCGCTTGCCGCCGCGCCAGCAATAAATTAACGGCCTCCAGCGTTCGTCGCGCGAGGCAAAGTGCAAGTCGATGTGGCGTGCCACGTTTTTTGCGACCAGTGCCGCGCCAACTTTGCGTGCCTCGAATGGCGAAACCTGCTTGTACAGCGTGCCGACCCGTGCACGTTCTTCGTCGTCCAGCACCGGGCAGTTCACGGCCTGCGGAATACGGTCGAAGGCAAACTCCGCGGGCGAGCGCACATCGATGATTTCATCGAAGTCGTCCAGTGCCGTCATGTCGACTGTGTGCTGTTGTCTCACGCGCGGTTGAAATCCAATTGTCCGAAGTGCGATATTCTAAGCGACCCTATCCCGGAGGTTAGCGATGTTGATGTCTTTACCCGGTGAGGACGTGCCGCAACGGCCGGTGCGCCTCACGCAATTCAGCCATGGTGGTGGCTGTGGCTGCAAAATATCGCCGGCGGCGCTGTCCGAAATTCTGGCCAAAACGCCGCTGCGCACATTGCCCAAGGAACTTTTGGTCGGCATTGAGACCGGCGATGACGCGGCGGTGTACCGGTTGAACGACCAGCAGGCCATCGTTGCGACCACGGATTTTTTTACACCCATCGTGGACGATGCGTTTGATTTCGGGCGCATCGCTGCGACGAATGCGCTTTCCGATGTGTATGCCATGGGCGCACAACCAATCTTTGCGCTGGCGCTAATTGGCATGCCGGTGGACAAACTGCCGATCGAGATCATCCAGCAAGTCATCGCGGGCGGTGAATCGGTTTGTGCTGCGGCCGGTATCCCGATTGCGGGGGGCCATTCCATCGATACGGTCGAACCGATCTACGGTCTGGTGGGGATTGGCGTAGTGCACCCCGGTAAATTCAAACGTAACAGTAGCGCGCAGGCGGGCGACATCTTGATCCTCGGCAAACCGCTCGGCGTCGGCATTCTTTCGGCTGCGCTGAAGCAGGGAAAACTTTCCGCCGCCGGCTATGAACAGCTGCTTAGGGTCACCACACAGCTTAATACGCCGGGACTGAAACTTGCCGAATTGCCTGGCGTGCATGCCATGACTGATGTGACGGGATTCGGTCTGGGCGGACACCTCCTGGGCCTATGTCGAGGCGCGTCGTTGGGCGCGCAGCTGCGCTTCGAAGCTGTGCCGGTCCTGGAGCAAGCGATTGCCTGGGCCAGGCAGGGCATCGTCACGGGAGCTTCAGCACGTAACTGGGCCGGATATGGCGGCGAAATCATGTGCCCGCGCGATCTATCGGATTGGCAACGCAGCCTGCTGACCGACCCGCAAACTTCCGGCGGCCTGCTGGTATCGTGTGCGCCGGAAACCGCAGATGAAGTGCTGCACATTTTCGCGGATGCCGGCTTTGCGCACGCGGCAAGAATCGGCGTCATGACGCGCGGCAATGCTGTCGTGACGCTGTGCTAGCAGGGCGAAACTGCGCTCGTATCATGCTGCCTTCGCTGTCAACTTATCGCGAAAAACCGATGGCAAGCTGGTTACCGTTGTGGTCGGCTGGGTGGTGGCCTTGAGATTTTCCCGCATGAATTCCAGCGCGCTTTTGAGACGCCGCTCGGAACGCGAGGCCACACAGTCGGCGGGAATCCAGAGGCTGAAGCGACGCATGTGGGCATCCTGTCCGGTGAACAATACGCAGATGTCCGCCTCCAGGCCAGTCAGGATCAGACAGCGCACATCTAGTTCGTCCAGCAGGAATTCCAGCGGAGTGCCATAGAATGCCGAATGCATGGGCTTCAGCACTGAATAGTCATCTTTCCCCGGACACAGGATTTTGGCCAGTTCACGGGGATGGCCCGAAGCGTTTTCGCATTTTTTTACCAGCGACGGAAAGTCTGATCGCCAGTCACCGAAATGGTCGTTGGCATAGATGACTGGAATGCGCGCGGCCTTCGCCCTTTGCTTGAGCAGCGCGGTCCGGCGCGCTGCGCGTACCGCTCGCGGCCCGAGAGCGGAAGAGTTCCCCGGCAGCAGATTAATGAAATCAATCAGCACCAGTGCAATGCCGGCTGGTTTTTGGAGACTTCGCATGTCTGTCTTGAATAGAGCTGTGCAGTTCGCGTGGCACTGAAGCAATCGATGTACCCGCACGCATGCATCGCCGACCTGTAGTCGGGCACAAGATCAATCTGCAGCCCGTGGAAAAATTTGCCGGGTGGCCGGTAAAAGGCCGACTACTTCGCATCTTGTTGCCAGTGGCAAAGGCAACACTTCAACGTGGGTTGAGTCGCTGTTCCGAGTGGACCACAATCCGGCCGTATAAAGCAGCCGTCATGAACAGCGCTCCTTTGCCTTCATTCAATCAAACATTCAATGATTGACCGGCTCATTGTGGCGGACGTAGTCGCTGCAACGCGAATTTGGCTCGAGAAAGCCGTGATTGGTCTGAATTTGTGCCCGTTTGCCGCACCGGTGCATCTGCATGATCGCATCCGGTATTTCGTCAGCCCGGCGTGCTCACCCGGGATGCTGTTGCAAGACGTACTGTCCGAGCTGCGCGCGCTGGATGCGGCTGATCCGGATGAATGCGAGACCACATTGCTGATTCATCCCAACGTCCTTGCGAATTTTGCGGATTACAACGACTTTCTGCCGCGAGCCGATGATGCGGTGGCCGAACTTGGTCTTGAAGGCGTGGTGCAAATCGCGAGCTTTCATCCGCAGTACCAGTTTGCGGACGCCGCGCCGGACGACATTTCGAATTACACCAACCGTTCACCCTATCCGATGCTGCACCTGCTGCGTGAGTCGAGTGTTGAGCGGGCCGTAACGCACTATCCCGACACGACGGCAATTTACAAAAGCAATATCGAAACGTTGCGCCGTCTGGGCCACGAGGGATGGCGCCAGCTTTGGCTGGCGCAAACGCCGGGCGCTAATCCATTGCCGGCTCGCAGGTCCAACAAAAGCAACAGCAACTAGTCGGTTGCGCCGCCTTTTGCAGCGCGGTATGAAGGCCGCATGGTTTTTTTCAGCGCGACTCGATCGGGTTTCGGATACTGCACGAACTTCGAAGCCTTGCGCTCGAAGGCATCGCGCCGCGAAAGCAGCCGTTCCTGCCGTTTCGATATCAGAGGGTAGTGACGCGCCTGCACCAATCGCTCGTGAATTTCTTCACACGCGTCTTCGCTGGTTACCCACAGGGCGGGGTCCACGCGGCGCAAATCAAATGGCCTCGAATAGCTCCGTAGCGTCTTGCAATAGCGCTTGTTGAAGTACTCGTGGAAGTAAGACATCGCCAGTTCGCGCAACGTCCGGTAGATCGGATCCCGATAGCGCAGCGGCGCGCCGTTGGTCTTCGAAATCGCGCCCCAGCCGCCTTTGCGCCGGAACACGGCGATGACATGTGGGTAATCGCTCAAATCGCAATCGAGGTGCAGCAGCAACGGCGGTTCGCCGTGCAGCCAGAATGCGCAAGCGGCAATAAATGCCCCCTCGACGCAATGCGCACGGCGTTGCCGCAGTACTTCGCGGACTGACAGGATGGTTTCGCCATCGAGCTCATGGTTGATCGGTATGGCGTTCAGGAAAGCCTGGATTTTGTTCGGCGTGTCGAGCTTGCTCAATATGGCAAACTCCCGGGCGGTCAGGCCGAGGTCCTGGCGCTTGGCAGTGCGTTTCTGGTCCATGGCGTTTAGCGTAAGAGATTGAGTTCTTGTAAAAAAGTGGTACAACCGGCTCACGCCCGGCGACTACGAGAGCGGCCAGCCTTGGTCATATTACAGTTGCGTGTTAAACATGGTCAGTGCTTTTTGCCAGACCTTTTGCGTCCATGGCCGCGCCAGCCACTCTTCGTAGCTGACACGCCGCGAGTGTTTCAGATCATCGTTGAACACGCGAATTTGCCGCCGTGCGAAGTCGCCGTCGTAGACGTTCAAATTGGCCTCATCGTTCAAGCGAAAAGAGCGAGGATCGAAATTGGTTGAGCCTACCGATGTCCACAACCCATCTATTACCAGCACCTTGCAGTGGTACATGGTCGGCTGGTATTCATATATTTCAGCACCGTTTTTAAGCAAGTCACCCCAGCCGGCATGCGAGGCGTCGGCAACAATGACCGCATCGCGGTACGGACCGGGCAGGATGATCCTGATCTTTACGCCACGTCGCAAGGCGTCCAGCAACGTTTCACGCGCGACGTCGTCTGGCAGGAAATAGGCCATGGACAGGTCGATGCTTCGATTGGCGGCGGCAATCGAAAGCAGATACATGAGGTGCATGCTGTCCGAACCCCCTTCGCTGGAACTCTGGAACATCTGCGCCAATTGTTTGCCGGCAGGCTTTTGCGGCGGGAAATAGTCCACGGTGTGCAACACCTTTCCCGTGATCTTGGTCCAGTTGTCGGTAAAAGCAGCCTGCATCTGCGCGACTGCCGGTCCTTCCACGCGGAAGTGGGTGTCCCGCCAATGCTCGGGATCCTGTGCGTGCCCACCCCACTTGTCGCCGATGCCGACGCCACCGGTAAAGCCGATCCGTCCATCGATAATCAATAACTTGCGGTGTGTCCGATTGTTGAGCCGATTAATGGTGTACCAGTCAGGTGGGTGATAACGGCAGACTTCCACCCCGGCCCGTCGCAGTTGTTCGAGCGACGACTGGTCGATGCGCTGGCTGCCGACCCAATCCAGTATCACGTGCACTCTGACCCCATCGCGGGCGCGCTGTGCGAGCGCATCGGCAAATTTGCGTCCAATGTCGCCAGACCAGTAAATGTAGGTCTCGAACGTAATCGTTTTGGTTGCCGAGCGGATGGCCAGTAACATCGCCGGGAAAATTTCGTCCCCATTGAGCAGTGTTTCCACGCGGTTGCCTTGCACCAGTGCTGGGCCGAGCAGAACGCCCACCGCGCGCAGGAATTGGGGATCGGCGAGATCGTAGCGGTGCTGCAGTTCCCGCCGCACGTGTTTTTCTCCGGCTGTAAGGTTCAGAACGATAATCGTGGCGAACACAGCCGCCGCGAACACCAGGGCAAACAAAACCGGGCGGTGTTTTTTCAAGATAAGGTAACAAGGCGCCAATGAGGTTTGGCACACGCTTGGACGTGGTGGCGGCATGGTGAGTTCCGGGGCGCGCGCCCACACGGGCGCCCCACCGCGCCGTTCAGATTATGGGTCGATGGTGCGGTTTCAGACAGCGCAGGCAGGAGCGGGCTAATTCTGCCCAGCGACGGGGAGGAGATAATATGGATTACGCAACCAAGCGGCTGCCGGCATTGCCGGACGTCGTTGCGCCGGACGGCTCCGATGTGCGGGTACTGCTGGCGACATCGCGCGGTAGCATGGCGCATTTCGAACTGATGGGTGGCCGGGCCTCAGATGCCATTCGCCATCGTACGGTCGACGAAATCTGGTTCCTGCTGTCCGGGCGCGGCGAAATCTGGCGCCAGCAAAACGGCCGCGAAGACACCGTGGTGCTCGAGCCTGGCGTCTGCATCACCATTCCCGCCGGCACGCATTTCCAGTTCCGCGCCGCAACCGGCGAAGCGCTCACCGCCGTGGGGGTCACCATGCCACCGTGGCCGGGGCCGCAGGAAGCCGTACCGGTTGCCGGCAAGTGGCGTGCGCCGGCCTCGTGAGCCAGGCTGCTGCACCAGCCGGAAAGTTCAACGCCTGTTGGTGAATTCCAGCAGTACCGGCTGGTGATCCGAGGCTTTGCTGTTACCGTCGACAATGACGTCGCGTATGCGCATGTTCAGGTCCGCGGTGACGAATGCGAAATCGCAGCTCAACGGTGTTTTTGCCCAGCTATTTTCGAACAAGCCTGCGGTCGGTGGATGAGGCTTGCCGGGATGCGCAATTTTCCACGCATCGATAAAGTCGGGCGTGGCGGGGTCTTCAAAGCTTTGGACGATGTGGCGATATTCTGTGGAGTCAGGGATGCAATTGAAGTCGCCCGCAAGGATCGCCGAGACCGGTCTCGGGCGTGCCTGAAACGGGCCTTTCGCCACCTTGCCAGGCTGCACTATCGCCGCGCGCTGGCATGCCTGCCGGTGAAGTCCGCGCAACGCTTCCACTTGCGCGAGACGCTGCGTGGCGGAGTAGTACTCCAAGTGCGTGGTGATAATGCGGATGGGCCCCCACGGCGCGGCGACTACCGCCTCCACGGCAATACGTTGCATGCTGTTGTCCGCCGCAGGATCGGCTGGCCAGGGGAGCAGGTGACGGTACACCTGCAGCACCGGCAAGCGCGAGAACAGCACATTACCGAACAGTGACCGGCTGCCTTGGCCATCGTCTACGTCAGTGGCAACGCCGAAATGGGCTGAGTAACCAGGCAGCGCAAGGGAGAGCTCATGGACCTGGTCTTCTCCGCGGCTGCCAGGCAATCCAGCAAAGTTGACTGCGACTTCCTGCAGGCATAACACATCAAAGTCAGCGAGCTTGTTCGCCGTTCGCACAATGCGCGCTGGA